>NZ_JBQEMS010000004.1:0-27445 GCF_052044265.1 Sinorhizobium sp. 22678
AGCTCGTCAGGCTCATAACCTGAAGGCCGCAGGTTCAAATCCTGCCCCCGCAACCAAACACATATACATACGCATACACACGAAAAGGCCCGCATCTGCGGGCCTTTTCGCGTTCTGGGGTTTCCCCAGCGTCAATGCGGCGGCCGTCTTGCAATGCGGATTCCGGTCGATCACCTCTGCAGCATCGCCATGGCGCTGTCGGCGTCGGTGATCATGATCGTCGGCAGCCTCGCCCGTGCCAGGGCCAGGAGAATGTCGTGCTTGTGCGAACCGCCCGAGGCGACGATGCGGCAGGGGACGCGGACCGCCATTTTCCATCTATTTGCCCGGTTGAGCGCCCGGAAGGTTATGGTTAGGTTCGGGGCATGGGGATGCTCAAGGATATCGGCGGACTGGCGGCATTGACGGCGCGCCTTCTTGCGCGTTTCTGGCCGCAGCTTCTGCTTGCCGCGACGCTCGGATATATCGCGCGTGTCCTGCTCCTCGAGGCTGCGGTCGGCGTCGGCCTGAAAACCCCCCTTGGCGGAATGGTAACGCTGTCGCTTGTCGTCCTCGTCAAGCTGCTGGTGGTCATTGCGATGTTCGCGATCCTGCGTCCCGGCCTGCCGGTGCTCGCCGCGTTGCGCGGCGTGGCGCCAGCTGCCGGCTCGACGAAGAAGGAACGGCAGTTGAATCGCCTTCTGGTGATTGCCTCCGCAGCCATCTTGCCGTTCTTCGCCTATTACGCCGCGTGGGGCTTCCTCGGCGACACGGTGCGCGAGTATTCGCGTCTCGCCCTGGATCGGGTGGCGCTGGGAGAACGGTTACAGATTTTCGAGCTCCTGCGCTCGCGCAGCCTGATTGCGGCGATCCTCGCCTGCTGGTTCGTGCGATGGCTTGCCAAGCGCGCCAACGGGCGCCTGCAGTTGCCGTGGCTGCGTTTCGTTATCGTGGCGGCGGACGCGAGCTGGATCTTCATCGGGCTCTATGCGCTGGACAGATGGAAGGACGACTTCATAAGCTGGCTCGGCGCGGGCGCGTTTCTCGATGCGGTGGAAGCCGGCATCGCCGGATTTTCCATGGAAGCACACGCGGCAGCGGGCGGCACTGCGGTGGAGTTCCAGGAACCTGGACTCGTCACGCAGGCGCAGGAGCTGTTCTTCTACGCCCTCCTGCCGCTCGTCTGGCTCGTAATGGCTGCCATCGTCTATGGCTACGACGTTTCGGCAAAACCCGTCGCCGCTCCGCCGCCGCCCGCTCGCGCCACCACGCTACGCAAATGGCTGGCCGATTTCGCCGCCCACTTCCTCGGAGGCTATCGGACCCGCTACCGGCCGGTCTGGGCCTGCCTGCGCACGGTGCTCGGCGCCGGTCTCGGGACGTTGCTCGCCTTCGTCGTGCTTTACCGCGCCACCAGCTGGCTCCCCGCCTGGGCGTGGTACGGCGCAACCCGTCATCTCGGCCCGCACGACCTCGAAACCTGGCAGCGGATAGGCGACGTCCTGGCCGTTCTGGTCGGCAGTCCGACCGAGCTCGACGGCGGAATCCTTTTCGGTCCGGTGCGGATCGCCCTGCTGGCCGCCATGCTGGAATACGCCGTATCCCGATCCGGCGAAGCCGGCGTCCCACAGGCTTATGGTCACCGGAAAAGCGTTATTTCAAGAGAATCGGAGGCGAGCCGGTCAGGGCAAGCGACAGGGTGAACCCGTCTGCCTGCCGCGGCACGAGAAAGAGCTCGACCACGCGAAGCGGCGCCTCGCCGGCCTCACCGATCGTCAGCGTCGTGCATTGCGGCCTGTCGGCAATCGCGGGATCGGCCTGGCGTAAAAGACGGCCGGGCAGCGGCAGCGGGTCCCAGCGGCGGCCAGCGCCATCCGTCAGCGAGAGCGCGCAGGGCAAGGCCTGCTTCAAGACGTCCGCTGCCTGGACCGAGACGGCGATTTCCGCCAGCATGAGGCTCGTGTCCGGCAAGGTTCCCGGCAGGCGGCGCAGCGATGTAAGCCGCCAGCTGCCGCCGGCGCCTTGCCCGCTGCCGTCGCCCTCGACGGTCACAGGTGGTTGCATGCGCCGTTGCAGCCATGCGGCGAATTCGCCCCGGGACCCGACGAGGACCGCGAGCGGCACGGCGGCGAGCAGCGATACGAGGCTGATCCAGTAGCTCGTTCTCTCCCGTGACGAAGCCCGTGCGCTCATTGCTGAAACTCCAGCGACCAGGGCATGATGCGGCCGCCGCGTGCAAGGGTGAGGGACTTGTGCCTGCTTTCCGGCGGCACGCTGTCCATGGCGATCTCCACCTGCTCGGACAGGGGAGTCAGCGCGGTCTCGGCGACCAGCAGTGTACCGCCCTCGATCTGGTCCTCGGGCAGCTCGAATATCAGCAGAACCGGGCGTGGAATCCCGGGCTCCAGGCGCTCGGCACCCAACAGCCCGAGCGAACTGCCGATGCGCGTGCTCATGGCAAAGCGAAGGCCGGAGGGGCCGCGCCACGCAGCCGAGGTCAGCGATATCGATCGGTCTTGCGCCTTCGCCGCCGCTTCGACGACAAGCCATTTTCCGGAGGTGGTGTAGGTACGCGGCTCGCCGAAATGCGAAGCGACCAGTTGCCGGGCGAGATGCACCTTGGCGACCCCGAAGACGAAGCGTTCGGCCTGCGCCGGTTTTCCCTGCGCGGCCGGCACCGCCACGGGCGACAGGATTTCGCTGTAGGAGGGCGTCGAGTGCTGCATGCCGTAGAGCGCCGCCGTCGCCAGGAGCAGGGCGACGATATTTGCGAAGGCCTTCATTGCCTTGCCCTCGCCGCTTCCTGCGCAACAGTCAGGGACACCACCGCCACCGGATCACGGTCGAACCAGTTGGAGGCGCCATAGAGATTGTCGCGTTTCTTGTAGATCTGGCTCCCGATCAGCAGGTTCAGCTCACGCGGCGGCATTTCCCCCGCCGGCCATTCCCATACGGCGGTCAAACTCTCCGGCATGCCCGGGTGCAGGCCGGGGCTGAACGCCTTGTCCCGTGTCAAATAGAAGGTGGGGGGAGCAAGTATCGCCTCCAGGCCGGCAAAGGTGAGCAGTTTCGCCGGCAGGTGGGCGGTCGCCGCCGAGCGGTTGCCGGCCTCGAAATCGACAAGCAGGAAAGTTTTCGGTTCGGGCGGTCTCCTGCCGGAAGGGGGGACATCGCTCACGCGGGCTGCGGCGATCGTCACATGCCATCGCCCGGTATCGACCGTCTCGCCCGGCCGGGCGGCGCGCAGGGGTTCGGGATTGGCGGCGCGATAGATCGCCGCTCCGTAGGAGATCGCACTGGCCGCCAGAGTGCCGATACTGGCGGCAGCCAGCGCAATGAGCCGTTGCCGGTAGCTCCGTCGTTGCTCGTCCATCGCGACACCCGATCCGCAGCCGTTCACAAGTCGACCCAAGCCCGCGGAGAAACCTAGAACAATTTTCGCCAAGGCGCCACGTTCTCGATTCGATGCCCTCTGCCCAATCGGAACTCAACGCACGCTAGCAATGATCTGTGCCCGCTTCGGTCACCACGGCGTCCATCCGGATGTCATGCGCCTGAGGATAAATGGTCCTTATCCTCGACTGTGCGAAACCAACGCCCAGCACGCGGCGCGTCGCCGCCATTGCCGCCAGTGTCCGGTCGTAATAGCCCCCGCCATAACCAAGCCGATAGCACGACGGATCAAAGCCCACGACCGGGGCGACGACGATATCGGGGGTGCATGAAACAGGCTTGGCCGGGACGGGTATGTTCCAGATACCACGGACGAGTTTGTCGCCTGGCCGCCAGATGCGAAACTCCAGAGGCTGTCCTTTTTCGACCACGACCGGGAGCGCACATCGGCCGCCGTCATCGGCTATTTGCCGCATCAGCGGTCTGAGATCGGGCTCACCCCGAAACGGCCAGTAGACGCTGACCACACGGCCGCGCACGGGTCCGATTTCGGCAAGCAGACGGCTGACGATCTGCGCTTCGCAAGCGGCCCGAAGGTCGGGAGATATGGCCAGGCGTTGCGCGATGAGGCGAGCCCGTTCGCTTGTCCGCCACCGCCTGACATCGGCACAGATCGACCGGTCGGATGACAGGCCCGCATAGGCCGGGTCGAGCTCGTGCATCAAGCAGGGTGGCCGACGCAAAAGTCGGCGGAATATCATCGTCGATGTCCATCCCTGTCTACCTCCTCAATCGATCTTCGCTCAACAGGCGCCCAATCCAAGTTCAAGTCCTTCCAGAAGATCGTCAATGTGTTCCAGCCCGATCGAAAGTCTTAGAAGCTCGTCGCGAATACCCGCGCTCTCTCTGGCTTCAGCCCCCATGTCGAGATGGGTCATGGTGGCCGGATGAGCTACGAGACTTTCGACCCCTCCAAGCGACTCGGCCAATGTGAAGCAGCGAACATGTGCCAGGAACCGCCGAACGGCGGGAACGCCCCCTTCAAGTTCGAAACTCATCATGGCGCCGAAGCCGCGCTGCTGCCGTCTTGCGACTTCGTGGTCTGCGTGATCCGGAAGCCCCGCGTAGTGGACGTGCCGCACCGCAGGATGGGCGTCGAGATATTCGGCGATCGTCATGGCGCTGCGTTCTTGGCTGGACATTCGCGCAAACAACGTTCTCAGCCCGCGCAAAGTCAACCAGGCATCGAAAGGTGCAGCGACTGCCCCGGTGACGTTGGCCCAGCGCTTGAGATCACGTGCCTCCTGTGGCTCGGCAGCGATCACCGCACCGGCGATGACGTCCGAATGCCCGTTCAGGAATTTGGTCGCCGAGTGAATGGCGTAATCGGCTCCGAGAGAAAGGGGCTGCTGGAGAGCGGGGGAGAGAAACGTGTTGTCGACGGCCACGGCGGAGCCTGCCGCCTTGGCGAGACTGGACAATCGGGCAATGTCGGTGACGCGCATCAGGGGATTGCTGGGGCTCTCGATGAGGACGAGAGCCGGAGCATCCGCTAGTGCGGCCTCGAATCCGCCGAGATCCCTCTGGTTGGTAAGCCGGAATGTGAGGTGCCCCAGATCGGCACGCGCCTTCAGCAGTCGCAATGTACCGCCATAGCAATCATGTGGTGCCAGCACGAGATCGTTTCGCCTCAAGCGCCCTAACAGGAGGTCGAGCGCGGCCATGCCGCTCGGCGTGACGACCGCGCCGGCGCCTCCCTCGAGCTTCGCAAGTGCTTGCGCCAGCAAGTCACGGGTCGGATTTCCAGAGCGGCCGTAGTCATAGGCGCGCGGCGTGTCGAAACCGGCGAACTCGTAGGTGCTGGACAAGTATAGTGGCGGCACCACGGAGCCGAATGCCGGGTCGGTCGCGACCCCGTGGGCTGCAGCCGTGGTTTCGGCTCTGTCAGAGGATTTTCGCTCGAACATCGGCAGTAGGGCCCTTCATCAGATGGCAGCAAAGCAGCGTGGCTGGTCGGGATCAGCCGAGGCACGCGGACCAGGATGGCAAGCGGGAATTCCGCTGACAAACGAATTGAATTGCTGGTTAACCGCAAATATTCTGCACTTATTTGATGAGTGCGTGCCGCCGGCAGTCAGGCTGACGTGGCGACGCTATTTGCGCGGGGCGAATATGGACATCAGCATTGCGCGTACGTTCCTCGAGGTGGTCAAGACAGGAAGTTTCGTGAATGCCGCTGCCAATCTGAACATCTCCCAGACCGCAGTCAGTGCGCGAATTCGCGTGCTCGAGGAACAACTCGACAGGCCCATGTTCATTCGGAACAAGGCCGGTGCCAGGCTGACCCCCGCCGGAGAGCAGTTTTTCCGTTTTGCGACGAGCCTGGTGCAAGTGTGGGAGGCGGCGCGAACCACGGTCGCTTTGCCCCCGGGGCGCGAGGCCATGGTGACGATCGGTGCGGAGCTCAGTCTGTGGGATCCACTGTTGAAGCATTGGCTTTTTTGGATGCGCCGCGAATGCCCCAGCGTGGCCATTCGAACGTCGATCGACAGATCGGAGCGGCTGATGGAGCTCGTGCAGGACGGTTCACTTGACGCGGCGGTCCTTTATGGAGCGCCAAATCGTCCAGGCACGCTTACGGAGCTGCTTTTCGAGGAAAAACTCGTTTTCGTCCGCACGACGGCCATGCCGCAGCCGCCCGGACCGGAAGACCTCGTTGGCATCGATTGGGGAGAGGATTTTGCCGGCAGCTATAGGGCGGCTTTTCCGGGCGGTCCGAGTCCGGTGGTGGCGATCAGTTATGGGCCGCTTGCTCTCGACTACATTCTGGCAGTCGGCGGATCCGGATATTTTCGGCAGGGCTTCGTTCGGCCCTATCTTGCGGACGGCAGTCTCGAGCTCGTTCCCAACAGTCCGGAATTTGCCTACCCCGCTTATCTCGTTTCCTCAGCTAAGGCAGATCGGTCTATGCTGGATCGCATTCGGGCGGGATTGAGGGCCGCCGCATCCAGTGCCGGCGTCTGAAGCGGGTCGGAGAACTCGCGTCGGATCAAATCACCTTCACCGATAGTTGCGGCGAACAGCCGAAAGGATATCCGATGAAACCAATCAATATTTCCGAGAAGCTGGCTCTGTTTTCGAGCCATTGGGATCCGCACGTCGTGTCCGATTACAACGACAACGATGTCATGGTCGTCAAGTTTAAAGGGGAATACCCATTTCACAAGCATGAGACCACGGACGATTTCTTCTACGTCCTGGAGGGCGAAATGATTATGGACATCGAAGGGAAACCCTCTCAGGTGGTCAGAGCTGGCGAGCTGTTTGTGGTTCCGAAAGGCGTTGTGCATCGTCCTCGGGCAGAGACGGAGGTCAAGGTTCTTCTAATCGAGCCAAAGGGAGAACCCAATTCGGGTGACTCGGACCGAGCACCGGCGCCCAAAACCCGCATCTAGCGCGCCCGGACGACCTGGTCCTGCATATAATATCCACGGCTCGACGCCTCAGATACCCTGCCCGTTGCCCTGCATTATTTCGGACAGACCATTATGCGAGAGACTTTTGGCCAAAGTCGCGAGCAGATCGGTCTGGGATATGATGCCCACAACCTTGCCGCCGTCGTCGAGAATGACGACGGCGTGTGTCGCCCCGTCCGTCAGGCGGGGGAGCAGGCCGATCGCAGGGTCGGATGGCCTGGCGGTAGCTGCCGCGCTTATCGGCAGTTTGCTGCCGGGCTCTTTGCCGGCGAGCTCCCGCAGGCCCACCGTACCCTGAAGCTTCTCGTTCTCGTCAAGCACTGGAAGTGTACGAATGTCGTGCTTCAACAACAGGTATCGTGCATGCTCGGGGGTCGTGTCGCCGGGCACGGTTACGACGTCGCGGGACATGATGTCGGCACAAGTCAACTCTCCCCTCTGTCGGACGAGGGCCTGCAGTTCGACTTCCCTCAAGAGGGCATCGATGTCCTCCCGGCTGATATCGAGTGTTTCATTCAACCGCGCGATTGCCGAGTCTATGTCCTCGGAATTGAAGCCGACACGAAGCGCAGGTGGGGGATCCGCCGTCGCATGTGTATTCACCGGCGCAATTCCGGGTCGATGAGGATATTGGCGGCGGGCCAGCCTATGAAACACAATGCCCAATCCGACGAGGATCAGGGAGTTGATCGCAACGGGTATGAACGGGAACCAAAAACCTGAGCGCGCGACCGCGGCTCCACCGATGACAGCCGTCAGCGCGGCGGCGCCTCCTGGCGGATGAAGCGATCGCGTGAGCGACATCGCAAGAATCGCCAGAGCGACTGCGAGGCCGATGGCAAGCATCTGGTCCGTCACCATATAGGTCACGGAGACGCCGATCAGGGCGGAGATCGTGTTCCCGCCGATGATCGACCAAGGCTGCGCAAGCGGACTGGCCGGCACGGCAAAGAGCAAGACGGCAGAGGCGCCGATGGGCGCAACGATCAGCGGCAGCTGGGGGTCGTCTCCAAAAACGAACCCGCAAACCAGGCCGGTGACACAAATCCCGATCAACGCTCCGATACAGCCGATCAAGCGCTCTTTCAGCGTTGCACCCGCCAGAATCGGCGAGAACAGCTTGAATCTCGGCAAACGGCCGGACTTTCGAACTTCGTGTGGCGGAGGGGGGACAATCATTCGGGAGCGTCGGATGCAGTTGCTTATTTTCGAAGCTTATGTGCCTATAAAAAGGGCGAAGCAATAGCACGGACGGATTTCTGTGTGGTTCCAGCGACATTTCGGAAATGGGCCAGTGTGACCGGGCGCGATGACGCGGATCGAGGAGAAGTGCCTCGGCGTAGCGATCACTATCGCATCGCGCGTTTTCGTTCGCTGCTGCGGCCCATTCCAGGGGAGGCTGGAAGTTGGCACGTAAATTGCTGCCCTAACACGACCACAGTCGGGTACGGGTGCAACTTGGATTTCTTCGGCTTCTCCTCCTCTGTGCTGATTTGGCTCGCTCTAGGCTTGAGCGGCCCTGCGTTTCTTTCCGCTTTTCGCACTGGATCCGTTAACTGGGAATCCGCGGCCGAGACGACTGTCGGAGCCGCGGTTTTCGTCGGAGCATTGGGTCTGTATCTCTCTGCCGGAAGCGTTCTTGCCGCAGCGGTCGCCTCTCTCGCAGCCCTTGCGATCGCCCCCATGTTTCGCGTGAAGAGTCGACGGTTGCCGATGCTGGCCGTTTCGATTCTCTGCCTGGGCATGTATCTCTAGAGAATTTCCTTTCTCACTTCGCGTGCGCCGGTGGAAACCATTTTCCTCACGCCGCCGGCAAAAGGACGCAACGCCCGGAGGTCTACTCGGGCGGGCTCTCGCCGTCGCATTGCCCCTTGGTCCAACTTCTCATGCCCGTACGTCCGACCGATAATCTGTCCGGCTTACGTGTGCCGGCACTCGAGCTTGGGAACGGTTTCCAGCTCCAGGAGCTGTCACGGCGAGGCCACGCCTTGATGTGCAGGGATGCAAGCCGCGCATCGGAAAACACCTATTTATCTATTCAGGAGCAAAGCATGGGCCCTCCAGATGCCGAAAAGCGCGAGAAAGTGCAGGATTCCTTGTCTTTAGATCGTCGAAGCCTCCTGCTCGGCGGCACGATGCTTGCTGCAGCTGCCGCAAGCGGTGTCACGGGCGTTGGCACTGCAAAGGCTCAGCAACAGCCGGCAGTTTCCGGCGGGAAACAGCCCAACATTCTCGTCATCTGGGGAGATGACATCGGTACCTGGAATATCAGCCACAACAATCGTGGCATGATGGGTTACAGGACCCCGAACATCGACCGGATTGCCCAGGAAGGCTTGTCGTTCACGGATTACTACGGTCAGCAAAGCTGCACAGCGGGTCGGGCCGCCTTTATCGGCGGCAACGTCCCCGTTCGCACCGGCATGACGAAGGTGGGTCTACCGGGTGCGAAGGAAGGTTGGCAAGAGAGCGACGTGACGATGGCCACCGTCCTGAAAAGCCAAGGATATGCGACGGGTCAATTTGGCAAGAACCACCAGGGCGACCGCGACGAACACCTCCCGACCAACCACGGTTTCGATGAGTTCTTCGGCAATCTGTACCACCTGAACGCCGAGGAAGAGCCTGAGAACCGCGACTATCCGAAAAGCACGGACTTTCGAAAGAATTTTGGCCCGCGCGGCGTTATCAAGGCCAGCGCGGACGGAAAGATCGAGGACACCGGGCCGCTGACGAGAAAGCGGATGGAAACGGTCGATGCCGAAACCCTCGCTGCGGCCCGGGATTTCATCTCACGTCAGCATGAGGCGCAGAAGCCGTTCTTCGTCTGGTGGAACGCCACGCGGATGCATTTTCGTACGCATGTGAAAGAGTCCAATACCGGGATATCGGGACCGAGCGGCGACGAGTACCATGACGGGATGGTCGAGCATGACATGCAGGTCGGCGAACTGCTGCAGCTTCTGGACGATCTCGGCATCGCCGAAAACACCGTCGTCATGTACTCCACGGACAATGGGCCTCACTACAATACATGGCCGGATGCCGCCACGACGCCCTTCAGAAGCGAGAAGAACTCGAACTGGGAAGGAGCCTATCGCGTTCCGACGTTTGTGCGCTGGCCCGGTCGCTTCCCGGCCGGAAAGACGTTGAACGGTATCGTCTCGCACGAGGATTGGCTGCCGACCTTCGCCGCCATCGCGGGGGCACCGGACATCAAGGAAAAACTTCTTGACGGGGTCGATCTGAACGGCCGTCATTACCGCAACTACATCGACGGCCACAACCAGCTCGATTATCTGGAAGGCAAGGTCAACGAGTCACCGCGTCGTGAGTTCTGGTACGTGAACGACGATGGTCAGGTCGTGGCGGCGCGTTACGACGATTGGAAAGTTGTCTTCCTGGAAAATCGGGGCGAAGCCTTCGGTGTCTGGCGCGAACCCTTCACCGAGCTGCGTGTGCCGCTGCTCTTTCACCTGCGCCGTGATCCCTTCGAGAAAGCGCAGCACAATTCGAACACCTACAATGATTGGTTCCTGGAGCGAGTCTTCGTTATCGTGCCGATCCAAGGCATGGCAGCGAAGTTCCTGCAGACGATGAAGGATTATCCTCCCAGCCAATCGCCTGGTTCGTTCAATCTGAGCAAGATCGAAGCTGCTTTGCGCTCGGCCGGCGGAGGCAACTAGCTAATGAGCCAGCGACGGTCCGATCCCATTGGCGGACCGTCGCTGGACTATTCATCGAAGGATTTACACCACTCGGTGGGACCGTATTGATCGACGGTACTGGGCGCGGGCTCAGCCGGATATCAGCTTCGAGAGCTGTTCGGACACCTTCAGGCCGGACGCTCTGTGAGCTGCAATCACACTGTTGGCCATCAACATGGCGATGGTCATCGGCCCGACGCCGCCGGGGACCGGCGTAATAGCCGATGCAAAAGGTGCGCACTCCGCGAAGGCGACGTCGCCGACCAGCCTCGTCCTGTTCTCCCCCTTCTCAGGTGCGGGAACACGATTGATCCCGACATCGATGACGGTGGCGCCCGGCTTCAACCAGTCCGCTTTGACCATTTCGGGCCGGCCGACCGCAGCGATCACGATATCGGCGTTGCGGCAGATCGAAGCCAGATCGGTGGTGCGGGAATGGGCGATCGTCACGGTCGCATTGGCATTCAGCAGCAGCTGTGCCATCGGCTTGCCGAAGAGATTCGAACGACCGATGACCAGCGCATTCAGGCCGGAAAGATCGCGACCGTGTACGCGGCGCACAAAGACCATCGCGCCTGCCGGGGTGCAGGAGATCAGGCCGTTCTCCAGATCGCCGGTTGCGAGCGTTCCGGCATTGGCGACATGCAGGCCGTCGACGTCCTTTTCGGGCCGGATCGACTGAATGATGGCATCTGCGTCCAGATGTTCCGGCAAGGGCAGTTGTACGAGAATGCCATGGATGCAGTCATCGCCGTTCAGTTGATGCACCAGGCCCGCAAGCTCCTGCTGTGTCGTTTCCTTCGGCAGCGTATGCTGGACCGAAAAGAAGCCGCACGCCTTGGCCATGCGGCTTTTTGCGCCGACATAGGCATGACTTGCGGGATCGTCGCCGACGATAATGACGGCAAGTCCTGTTTTCTTGCCCGTCTGCTGCTGCAGCTCGGCATTTGCGTCTTTTATCGCCCCGTTGATGGAAGCCGCTACGGCCTTGCCGTCGATGATCGTCGTCATGTTCGCTATCCGACAGTGGGGTTCAGCCAAATTCCAGGCCCATTCGGGCAAGGTCGTCCCAAAGACTTTCTGCAAAGCCGCGCAGCACGATGATCTCGAAGGTTTCCGCTCCGACGCGGGTGACATGGGCCGCGATATGGCCGATCAGCGTCACCGCGGACTGCCCGATCGGGAACGCGGACGGGTCGAGGTCGAGCGCTGTGCCTTTCGAAAGCGCGCGGTGCACCATCTTTCCCTCGATCCGGATGCGGACGCGGCCGTGGCTCTGATCGACACCGGTGGCGCGCGGTTCGAGGGCGGCAAAGAGGCTCTTCATTTCCTGATGCGGGATAGGTGCGTCGCTGATGATGAACCACTGGTCGGGCGAAACCGGGCGCAAAGCGTGCGGAGCCGCGTCGGTGAACCTGCCGAGAAAGGGCACGATGTCCTCCTGACCCGGCCGGGCGAGAACATGGAGGATCGTGCCTTCCGGAAGTGGCGAGAGCCTGAAATCGGCGAAAGCGACCGTCTGCTTGCTGCCGAGCGCCGGACGAAGGGTTGGACGGAATTCAGACATGGAGCCTCTCGTTCTGAGGGTCGAAGAAAACCGGATTGCAGAGACGTGCAGGCGTGGATTCTCCGTGAAGGCCGCTCCAGACCAGCACCTCTTCGCCGTGACGGTTGCGGCCGTTCTTGACGAGCGCCAGCGCGATGGTGGATCCGACATGCGGAGAATAGGCGCTCGAGGTGACATAGCCCTCGTCGTTTTCGAGGGTGGCTGCCGCCCCCTTGGCGAGAATGTGCGAGCCGCTGCGGAACGACTGCTGCGGATCGAGCGGTACGAGGCCCACCAGCTGCGGCCGGTCGGGCGCAGTCAGCCCCTCCCGCTGAAGCATCGCTTTGCCGACGAAATCCGGTTTGCTGGCCGAAACCATTTTCCCGAAGCCCAGATCGGCCGGCACGACGGTACCGTTGATCTCGTTGTGCGTCACATGGCCCTTTTCGATGCGCAGAACGCTGAGCGTCTCGACGCCGTAAGGCATGATGCCGTGATCCTTCCCCGCTTCCAGGAGTGCATCGGCGACGCTTTCCCCGTAGCCGGCCGGAACCGCAAGTTCGTAGGCGAGCTCGCCGGAGAAGGAAATGCGAAAGAGGCAGCCGTGAAGGGCGGCGCTAAACAGCGAAACCTCCTTCGCTGCAAGATACGGAAACGCCGCGTCGGATATATCCTCGTCGACGATCTTCTGCAGGATCATGCGTGCTTTCGGACCGGCAATCGCCATTTGCGCCCACTGGTCGGTGATGGAGGCAAGACGCACGTCCAGTTCCGGCCAGAGCACCTGCGCACAGAATTCGAGGTGGTTCATGACGCCGGCCGCATAGGCGGTGGTGGTCGTCATGAAAAAGCGGTTCTCCTCGAGTCGGCTCGTCGTGCCGTCGTCGTAGATGAAGCCGTCCTCGCGCAGCATGAGCCCGTAACGCGCCTTTCCGACGGGCAGTTTGAGGAAGGCGTTGCAGTATACGCGATTGAGAAATTCGGCGGCGTCGCTTCCTGTTATCTCGATCTTGCCCAGCATCGAGACGTCACAGAGTCCGGCATTCTTCCGTACGTTCAGGACCTCTCGCTCGACGCTCTCCCGCCAAGTCCGCTCACCGTTCAGCGGGAACCAGGAGGATCGATACCAGAGACCCGTCTCGACGAAGACGGCACCGTGTTTCTTTGCCCAATCATGAAGCGGCGACTTGCGGACCGGCTGGAAATGATGGCCCGTATGCGCGCCGGTCAGCGCACCGAAGGATACCGGCGTGTAGAAAGGGCGGAAGGTCGTCGTCCCGACCTCGGCGGGCGAGACGCCGCGTGCCTTGGCGATCAACCCGATCGCATTGACGTTCGAGAGCTTGCCCTGGTCCGTGGCCATGCCGGTGGTGGTGTAGCGCTTGGCAAGCTCGACATGGCTGTAGCCTTCGCGGACGGCCAGACCGATATCCCTGAGATGCACGTCGTTCTGGAAGTCGACGAAGGCCTTGTCCTTGACCCCGGGGATCGACCACAGCGGGGCAGGGGAATGTCTGCCTTCGTCGCCCTCGACCTTGGGAAGGGCGACCGGCGGGCAGGACAGACCGAACTCCTTGACGATGGCTTCAGCTCGTGCGGCGCCTTCCCCGAGGCAGGCAGCGAGGCCCGTCGTCGCTGCGGCACCGCCCGCAGCCTCGAGCCCCTTCAAGCTCCCGGGCGCGAGAAACGCCGCCTTTTCCGCAGACCAGACGGGCTTGCCGCCTCGGTGGCAGGCAAGGTGGATGACCGGGTCGAAGCCGCCCGCCATGGCGAGCGCATCGACCGCGATCGTTTCCGTTCGACCGCCGTGATGAACTTCGATCGCCGAGATCGCCTTGCCGCCCTTGGTGCCGCACACGACCGCTTCCCGGACGAGGCGCGCTTTGCCGCGATAGCCGACGCCGGCCGCAGGGCGGCTGTCGACGATGGCGACAACGTCGACGCCTGCGGCTTCGAGGTCCTGCGCGAGCGCATAGCCGCTGTCGTTGGTGGTGAAGATGGCGGTCGCCCGGCCCGGGGCGACACCGTAGCGGTTGAGATAGGCGCGCATCGCGCCTGCCATCATCACGCCCGGCCGATCGTTGCCGCCGAAGACGAGCGGGCGCTCTTCGGCACCTGTCGCAAGCAGGGCCTTTCCGGCAACGATCCGCCACAGCCTCTCGACGGGCAGATGGCTGGCGGGCTCCCGCACATGCTTCTGCACGCGCTCGAGCGCGCCGAAGACGTTGCCGTCATACCAGCCGAAGGCGGTCGTCCGCATCAGGACCCGGACATTCGGCATCGACCGCAATTCGTCGCTTGCGTCGCGGGCGAAATCAGCCCCCGCCTTGCCGCCGATCGTCGCCGTATCGGACAGGAGCGAGCCGCCGGGCAGCGAGCCCTCGTCGACGAGAATGACCCGCGCGCCGGCGCGGCCGGCGGTAAGTGCAGCGGCTAGCCCCGTCGGGCCGGCGCCGATGACCAGCAGGTCGCAATGCGCCCAGCTCTTCTCATAGGCGTCGGGATCCGCTTCGTAGCTTGCCTTGCCGAGGCCGGCAGCCTTGCGGATGACCGGTTCGTAGAGCTTCTCCCAGAGCGGCGCCGGCCACATGAAAGTCTTGTAGTAGAAGCCGGCGCCGAGGAAGGGTGACAGTAGACCGTTCAGCGCACCGATATCGAAGTCGAGCGAGGGCCAGCGGTTCTGGCTCCGCGCCTCGAGGCCCTCGTAGAGCTCCTGCATGGTGGCGCGCGTGTTCGGCTCGGCGCGGCCGCCGCGGCCAACCGTGACCAGCGCGTTCGGTTCGGCGGCCCCCGCCGTCAGGATCCCGCGGGGCCGGTGGTATTTGAAGCTGCGTCCGACGAGCATCCGCCCGTTCGCAAGCAATGCCGAAGCGAGCGTGTCGCCTTCGAGGCCCTGCATGGGGCGACCGTCGAAGGTAAAGGAGAGCGGGACGTTGCGGTCGACGAGACCGCGTTTCGGCAAACGGTAGGAGCTCATTTGCGCGCCTCCGATCGAGAGCGGTCGGCCGCATCGTCGCACGCCGCAATCTCATGCGTCACGGTGTCCCGGGCAACGACGAGCCAGCGGCGGCACCCGGACGTGTGGTGCCAGTATTCCTCGTAGGCGCCGCGCGGGTTGTCGCGCAGGTAGACGTAGTCGAACCAATCGGCCGAATCCGCGTCAGCCGCCGGTCGCGACAGGGCCGCGCCCTTGATGGTGAATTCTTCCTTGGGTCTTCGCCCGCAATTCGGGCAGGGCACGAGGCTTGCCATTTCGGATGTTCCTTGGTGGGCGAAATCAGTGAAGGTTGGGCTGAGCGCCCTGTCCCTTTTCGTCGATGAGGAAGCCGCGCTCGAAACGGTCGAGACGAAAAGCTGCGGCGGTCTTCTGTGGCGCGCCCCGGGCGAGAAGGTGGGCGAAGCAGAATCCCGAGGCGGGAGTGGCCTTGAACCCTCCATAGCACCAGCCGGCATTCAGGTAGAGATTGTCTATCGGGGTGCGGTCGATGATCGGCGAGCCGTCCATGCTCATATCCATGATGCCGCCCCAGGAACGCAGCACGCGCACACGGGACAATGCCGGGATCATCGCCTTGCCGGCTTCCGCCACGTGTTCCACGGTCGCGAGGTTGCCGCGCTGGGCATAGGAATTGTAGCCGTCGATATCGCCACCGAAGACCAGGCCGCCCTTGTCCGATTGCGAGACGTAGAAATGCCCGGCTCCGAACGTGACCACGCCGTCGATAAACGGCTTCAAGCCTTCCGATACGAAGGCCTGGAGCACGTGGCTCTCCAACGGCAGGCGCAATCCGGCCATTTCGGCGACCTGCGAGGAATTGCCGGCCGCCGCCAGCGCCAGCTTTCCACAGCCGACGAAGCCGCGGTTGGTCTCGACGCCGATGACGCGCCCGTTTTCCCGCCTGATCCCGGTCACTTCGCAATTCTGGATGATGTCGACGCCGCGGCTGTCTGCGCCGCGGGCATAGCCCCAGGCGACGGCATCGTGACGCACGGTGCCGCCGCGGCGCTGCAGGAGCCCGCCCTGAATGGGGAAGCGGGCATTGTCGAAATCGAGGAAGGGCAGCATCTTGCGCACGGCCGCCCGGTCGAGAAGGTCCGCGTCCACCCCGTGCAGCCGCATCGCATTGCCGCGCCGCGTATAGGCGTCGCGCTGAGCGTCGGAATGGAAGAGGTTGAGAACGCCCCGCTGCGAGACCATGGCATTGAAGTTGAAATCCTGCTCCAGCCCCTCCCAGAGCTTCATGGAGAGCTCGTAGAACGGATTGTTGCCGGGGAGCAGGTAGTTCGAGCGGATGATGGTCGTGTTGCGGCCGACATTGCCCGAACCGATATAGTTCTTTTCCAGCACCGCGACATTGGCGATGCCGAATTCCTTTGCGAGATAGTAGGCCGTCGCCAGGCCATGGCCACCGCCGCCGACGATGATCACGTCGTAATGGGGCTTCGGGTCGGGCTGGCGCCATGCCGGCGTCCAGTTCCGGTTGCCGCGCAGACCGTTCAGGAGGATGGAAAGTGCTGAGTAGCGCATGGATGCCGCCCCAAAAGTAATCCAAGGGGGCAGGTTAACATCCCAATCCTCCGGAGACTTGCAATTTTGGGACTTTCCGATGTAGGAATCGGTCATGACAGCATCTTCCGACAGCAAGAACGTGCAGAGGATCGGATTTTTGCTGGTGCGCAATTTTGCCCTGATGAGCTACGCGTCGGCGACGGAGCCCCTGCGTGCGGCCAATCTTCTTGCCGGCCGGCCGCTCTACCAGATCGTCCCGCTTGCGCAGGGAGGAGGGACCGTCTCTTCATCCTCCGGGCTGTCGGTCGGCTGTGCGGATCTGGAGAGTGAAGCGGAAGCCTGCCATACCGTCTTCGTTTGCGCGGGCGGAGAGCCAACCGACTGGGCGGATACGTCTGCATCCCACACGACGCTCCGGCGGCTCTCGCGCCTCGGTATTCGCGTCGGCGGCATATCGAGCGGAGCCTTCGTGCTTGCCGCTGCGGGACTGCTCGACAGCCGCGACTTCACCATTCACTGGGAGCACGCGCCTGCGCTGAAGGAAGCATTTCCCCATCTCAACCCGAGACATGCGCGCTTCGTGCTGGACGGTGGAATTGCCACCTGCGGCGGCGGGGTGGCGCCGCTCGACATGATGCATGCGATGATCGCCGAACGCCTGGGAACCGACTTCGCCCGCCGGGTCAGCGACTGGTATCTGCACGCGGCCGTCGCCGAGCCGGCGGCGCCGCAGCGCGGTTCGGCCGCAGAGCGGTTCGGTACCAATCATCCCGCCCTGCTTGCGGTTCTCGAGAAGATGGAAACGGCGATCGAACGGCCGCTCGACCGGACTGTCATGGCGCGTCTGGCCGGGGTGAGCCCGCGGCATCTCGACCGGCTTTTCAGGGAGCATCGCGGTGCCGGCTTTCTCGACACCTACCGGGAGATCCGGCTGCGGCATGCCCGCCGGCTCCTGCAGCAGAGCCCGCTCTCTATCCCGGAGATCGCCTACGCCACGGGCTTTTCGAGCCCCGCACATTTTTCGAATGCGTTCAAACGCCTGTTTTCGGAGACTCCGGGAAGCCTGCGCCGCCGCAACGGTTCATGAGCTGACGCTTCTGATCTTGCCTAGTAAGAAAAAAATATTCTCCACAGTTGATGGTCCCGCGACTGCGTGCTAGCATCGTTCCATGCACGAATGGAGGGACTACGCGAATGTGCGGCATTGTTGGTTTGTTTCTGAAAGACAGCAGGCTCGAGCCGCAGCTTGGCGAGCTTCTTTCGGACATGTTGATCACCATGACGGACCGTGGTCCGGACTCGGCCGGGCTGGCCATTTACGGCTCGGCTACCGAGGGGAAGGCGAAGGTGACGATCCAGTCTGCTAAGCCCGAGATTGACTTCGCAGACCTTGAACGGGATCTCGCCGAAGCAGGCGTGCCGGCACGCGTTGCCGTCAAGAGCACCCATGCGGTCGTTGGGATCGCAGCCGCCAGGCTCGCGGATGTCCGTGCCGTTCTCGCCGCCATCCGTCCGGATGTGCGCATCATGGGCGCCGGCGACAGTGTCGAAATCTACAAGGAAGTCGGCCTGCCGAAGGATGTCGTCGCACGGTTCGATGTGCGCTCGATGGGCGGTTCGCATGGCATCGGCCACACCCGAATGGCTACGGAATCGGCCGTGACCACACTTGGCGCACACCCGTTTTCCACCGGGTCGGATCAGTGCCTCGTGCATAACGGATCGTTGTCGAACCATAACAATCTGCGCCGGGAACTGATCCGTGAAGGAATTGCCTTCGAGACGCAGAACGACACGGAGGTCGCTGCCGCGTACCTCACGGCGGAAATGGCCAAGGGCAAGGATCTCGGACAGGCCCTGACCGGCGCGCTCGACGACCTCGACGGTTTCTTTACCTTCGTCGTCGGTACCAAGTCGGGCTTCGGCGTCGTGCGTGACCCGATCGCGTGCAAGCCGGCGGTCATGGCTGAAACGGATCGCTATGTCGCATTCGGTTCCGAATACCGGGCGCTGGTCAATTTGCCGGATATCGAGAGCGCGCGCATCTGGGAGCCGGAGCCCGCGACCGTTTACTTCTGGGACCATCAGAAGGCCGCCTGACGGGTATTTCGGCCCCTTTCCAAGGATTTTTCAAGTATGCCTGTTATTGATCTCGCCACCACGCCGCTGCGTGAACTCAATAGGTCCCTCCATAATATTCAGCAGGGCTCGAACGATCTGTCCTTCGAAGTCGCCAATCCGCGCGGCAGCCATGCGGTCGCCGTCGGGATCGACGGTCCCGTCGTGGTCGATGTGAACGGCTCCGTCGGCTACTATTGCGCCGGCATGAACGACGGCGGAACGGTCAGGGTCCATGGCTCGGCAGGCCCGGGTGTCGCGGAAAACATGATGTCCGGCACAGTCGTCATCGAGGGCGATGCCAGCCAGTATGCGGGCGCGACCGGCCGCGGCGGCCTGCTCGTGATAAAGGGCAACGCGGCGTCGCGCTGCGGCATCTCGATGAAAGGCATCGATATCGTCGTCCATGGAAATATCGGCCATATGTCGGCTTTCATGGGCCAGTCGGGCCACCTCGTCGTGCTCGGCGACGCGGGCGATGCCCTGGGTGACAGCCTCTACGAGGCCAAGCTCTTCGTACGCGGCACGGTCAAGAGTCTCGGCGCCGATTGCATCGAGAAGGAGATGCGTCCGGAGCATCTGCAAAAGCTGGCCGAGCTCCTGGAAAAGGCCGACGTCAAGGATGTCCGTCCGGAAGAGTTCAAGCGCTACGGCTCGGCCCGCAAGCTCTACAATTTCAACATCGACAACGCAGACGCGTATTAAAGGCAGGGACCAGTATGAGCTATCACAACCCCTATACCCCGCCGCGCAAGTCCGCGACTTTCGACGACTATACGCTTGCGGAAATCCGCCGTGCGGCTGCGACGGGCATTTATGACATCAGAGGCGCCGGCACCAAGCGCAAGGTTCCGCATTTCGACGATCTTCTCTTTCTCGGCGCATCGATCTCGCGCTATCCGCTCGAAGGCTATCGCGAGAAATGCGACACCTCGGTCGTCCTGGGAACGCGCTTCGCGAAGAAGCCGATCCATCTGAAGATTCCGATCACCATCGCCGGCATGAGCTTCGGAGCGCTTTCCGGCCCCGCCAAGGAAGCACTCGGACGCGGTGCGACGGCTTCGGGAACGTCGACCACCACCGGCGACGGGGGTATGACGGATGAGGAGCGCGGTCATTCTCAGACGCTCGTCTATCAGTACCTGCCGTCGCGTTACGGCATGAACCCGAGGGATCTGCGCCGCGCGGATGCGATCGAGGTGGTGGTCGGGCAAGGGGCCAAGCCCGGTGGCGGCGGCATGCTGCTCGGCCAGAAGATCTCCGACAGGGTCGCCAACATGCGCAACCTGCCGAAGGGCATCGACCAGCGCTCGGCCTGCCGTCATCCCGATTGGACCGGGCCGGACGACCTCGAGATCAAAATTCTCGAACTGCGCGAGATCACCGACTGGGAGAAGCCGATCTACGTCAAGGTCGGCGGTGCGCGGCCCTATTACGACACGGCGCTCGCGGTCAAAGCCGGTGCGGATGTCGTCGTGCTCGACGGCATGCAGGGCGGGACCGCGGCGACGCAGGACGTCTTCATCGAGAATGTCGGCATGCCGACGCTTGCCTGCATTCGGCCGGCCGTCCAGGCGCTCCAGGATCTCGGCATGCACCGCAAGGTACAGCTCGTCGTGTCCGGGGGTATCCGCTCCGGCGCGGACGTCGCCAAGGCGCTGGCGCTTGGAGCCGACGCGGTGGCCATCGGCACCGCGGCGTTGGTCGCCATCGGCGACAACGACCCGCACTGGGAAGAAGAATACCAGAAGCTCGGCACGACGGCCGGCGCCTATGACGACTGGCACGAGGGCAAGGACCCCGCCGGCATCACGACGCAGGACCCCGAACTGATGAAGCGCCTCGACCCGGTCGCCGCCGGCCGGCGGCTGGCCAACTATCTGAAGGTGATGACGCTCGAAGCACAGACCATCGCCCGTGCCTGCGGCAAGAACCACCTCCACAATCTCGAGCCGGAGGATCTGTGCGCGCTGACGATGGAAGCCGCAGCCATGGCCCAGGTGCCGCTTGCGGGAACGAGCTGGTATCCTGGCAAAGGTACCTTTTGAATGAAAGGGTTAAGGGCCGCACTTGAGAGGGTGCGGCCTTTTCGTTTGAAATTGAGTGTCGGAATCCAAAAGGGGAACAAAGTGACACTGGATCTCTCCACATTCGCCCGCGAAAAGGGCGTCAAATATTTCATGATCAGCTACACCGATCTCTTCGGCGGGCAGCGCGCCAAACTGGTTCCCGCAGAGGCGATCGCCGACATGCAGAAGGGCGGCGCGGGCTTCGCAGGCTTTGCCACCTGGTTCGATCTCACGCCTGCACATCCCGATCTCTTCGCTCTCCCGGATGCGTCCGCGGCCATCCAACTCCCCTGGAAGAAGGATGTCGCCTGGGTGGCGGCAGACTGCGTCATGGACGACGCGCCCGTGGAACAGGCACCGCGCGTGGTGTTGAAGAAGCTCGTCGCTCAGGCCGCCCAGGAAGGTCTTCGCGTCAAGACCGGCGTCGAACCGGAGTTCTTCCTGATCTCGCCGGACGGATCGAAGATTTCCGACACGTTCGATACGGCGGAAAAGCCTTGCTATGACCAGCAGGCGATCATGCGCCGCTACGACGTGATCGCCGAAATCTGCGACTACATGCTCGAACTCGGATGGAAGCCCTACCAGAACGACCATGAGGATGCGAATGGCCAGTTCGAGATGAACTGGGAGTATGACGACGCGCTCCGGACCGCCGACAAGCACTCCTTTTTCAAGTTCATGGTGAAGTCGGTCGCCGAGAAGCACGGGCTGCGCGCGACCTTCATGCCGAAGCCGTTCAAGGGTCTGACGGGCAACGGTTGCCATTGCCACATTTCGGTCTGGGATCTGGAAGGCGAGGTGAATGCCTTTGCCGACAGCAAAGCGGAGTTCGGCCTTTCAGCCGAGGGACGCCACTTCCTGGGCGGCATCATGAAACATGCAAGCGCGCTCGCCGCGGTTACCAATCCGACGGTCAACTCCTACAAGCGGATCAACGCGCCGCGCACGATCTCCGGCGCAACCTGGGCGCCAAATTCGGTGACCTGGACCGGCAACAACCGCACCCACATGGTGCGCGTTCCCGGCCCCGGCCGTTTCGAGCTGCGCCTTCCGGACGGCGCCGTCAATCCCTACCTCCTGCAGGCGATCATCATTGCGGCCGGCCTTTCGGGCGTTCGCTCCAAGGCCGATCCCGGCCGTCACTACGACATCGACATGTACAAGGACGGCCATAAGGTAACCGACGCGCCGAAGCTTCCGCTGAACCTGCTCGACGCATTGCGGGAATACAATCGGGACGAGGAACTGCAGGAGGCCCTGGGACGCGAGTTCTCCGCCGCCTATCTGAAGCTGAAACAGGGCGAGTGGAACACCTATTGCTCGCAATTCACCGAATGGGAGCACCAGACCACGCTCGACGTGTAGCACCAGGGCTTTTCCGTCAGCTTGAAAGAACCGGATCGTTTCGTTGTTGAAAGACAGTGAAACGATCTTGGAAACGCCTCGACCGACGTCCCGGCCGTGAGCTGCAGGTCGCTTCAGCTCTTCCGGGCCATCACCGTGCGGATGCGCGCACGGCGGTAGGCGTCGGGGATCGACAGGGCCCAGACGAAAATGCCGCCTGCATGCCGCCCGATGAAGGAGCGGTCCGGTGGCGTCGTCATGTAGGTGATCACCGAAAAGAAAACGACGAAAAAAGCGAAGGCCAGGCCCCGAGCCGCATCGCGCAGGGCGACATGGCCGGCCCCGGGCAGCATCGTGGCCAATATCAGCACGAGATAGGGATTGATCGGCTTGGCCACGGCGGCCTCCTCAGCACTTTGAAACTGCGCACTCCCGGTCCGAAAACCGCTGAATACCTTCTGGAATCGCTCCCGCCGACGGCGGCAGCGAATAAGCAGGCTCATCGTCCGCCAGCGAGCCGCTCAGGGCCTCTGCTTCGGCGATCGTCCGGCGTATCGTCTCGGGCGCAATGGCCGTGATTGAAAACTGCGCCTGCCGCAGCAGCAGATGGGCGCCGCGTTGCCCCTGAGCCGCCTGGCGGACCAGCCGCACGCCGCGTGAAGTAATCGCGGCCTCCTTGAGCGTGGGATCGGCGAACAGCTTGCCGAACATGGCTGCGGCGCGTTCGACCTGCCGACGCGAAGCATTGCCGTCGCCGCGCATCAGGAGGGCGGCGTCGCTGGGCGGCGGGATCAACAGATGCGGCATCTCGTGCACGAGCGAGTAGAATTCGGCGCCGGTCGGCCGCGCCAGCGCACCGATCTTCGGCCTGGCACAGGGGCTGGTTTCGAGCAGGGTGAGCTTCAGCCACAGTTGTGGCAATCGTCGGCAGACCAGCGTGTCGGGGACGAGTTCGACCCGTACCTGCCGCCCGTCGTCCAGCCTGCCGGCGAGGATCGGAAAGTGATCTGCGCCGTGGGTTATGCGGGCGCCCGGAAAGTGCCGCGCCGCGTCGTCCAGGAGGCCGCGGCGCTCGGTAATGGCCGCCCGATGGTCGCGGACCGCGCGAACGCTCATCCATACGCCGGAAGCTATTGCGAAGGCAGAGAAGGCAATTGTGGTGATCATACGATCGCCCTGGCTTGGTCGCCGGCTTCTGCGCGGGAAGCGCTCCGGACAGTTTCGTGAGGGCGGGCGGCGCGCGCCGAACGGGCAGTGCGCGCCCCTTGAAGGCCGGCGGCTCGCAGGCGCCGCCGGCCCGACCCGATCAATAGCCTTGTGGCTTTGGCCACGGCATCGTGAACTGATCGCCGCGGCGTACGAACTTGTAGCGCCGGAAGTGAAACCACAGCGAAGCCACGATGTAGAAGCACATCATCGCGCTGAGCTGCGTGCCGTAGCCCAGGAACACGGCGAAATAGGCGGTCGAGCACAGAATGAGCAGCACGACCGTGGGTAAAGGATGAAACGGGTGCACGTAGCCGCGCTTGATCTTGCCGAGCGGCCACTTGTTTCGGAACATCACCATGTTGAAGGTCATGAAGGTGTAGCCGAGCAGGCCCGACAGGATCGAGAAGGTCACGACCTGGTCGAGCGGGGCGCCGAGCGCGAAGATAAGCGCGATCGGGACCAGGAATACGATCGCTCGATAGGGCGTGCGGTAGACCGGATGGACGGCACCGAACCAGCTCGGCAGATAACGGTCACGGCTCATGGAGAACCAGGCGCGGGAAGCGTCATTGATGCAGCCGTTGGCGGAGGCGAGCGTGGCGAACGCCGTGCCGACGAAGAGCAGAACCATCAGTCCGGTGCTGCCGGTGACGCGGGCGGCGTCGAACAAAGGCGTGCCGGCCTGGCCGAGATATTCCCACGGCATCAGGCCGGAGCAGATATACCAGGTCATGGTGGCCGCGATCAGCAGCGTCATGATGCCGGCCATCGTGCCGTAGGGAAGCGAGCGGGCAGGAGAGCGCACCTCCTCGGCCGCCTGGCAGGTACCCTCGATACCGAGATAGTACCAGAGTCCGAAATGCAGCGATGCCACGATGCCCACCCAGCCATAGGGTAGCGGATCGGAGGTGATGGCCGAAAAATCGAGCGGCACCGCCGAGGCGCCGAACTGCACCGATACGAACAACGCCACGATTGCAAGGAAGGCGATGGCGGTGATCACCAGGTTGAAGGTCAGGGTCGCGAGCACGCCGCGATAGTTGAGCCACGCCAGGAACATGATGGCGAGAACGATGAAGGGTTGCTGGTTGAGCCCGGCCTGGCCCTGCATTCCGGCCACGGTGTCGAGCAGGAAGCCGACGGTGATGGCGTTGGCGGCTTCGAGCATGGTATAGGCCATCACAAGGAAGAGGCCGACATTGAAGGCCATCAGAGGGCCGACGATGTGCTTGGCCTGTGCGTACTGGCCGCCGGCCGCGGCGACCGTCGAAGTCACTTCCGAGTCGATCATGGCGACGCAGGTGTAGAGCAGGCCGGCCACCCAGCAAGCCAACAGGCCGGCGATCATGCCGCCTTTGCCCACCGAGAAATTCCAGCCCATATATTCGCCGACGAGCACGATGCCGACGCCGAGTGCCCAGACGTGCGCAGGCCCGAGCACCCTCAGCAGGCGCAGCCGGTCCGGCTCGGCTACGGCGGATGTAGTATCGTCCATTTGCCGTCCTCCCCTCAGATCTCGTGGCGCTCTGCCGTCGCCTCGATCTCGCCTTCGCGAGAGGAGATCAGCAGTTCGTTGTCGTAAGTGGTGTCGATGCGAACGAGATCGGCGAGCATCAGCACGCCGAACAGCGCCGAAAGCGTCCAGGCCGCGTATTCGAGTATGTCCCACATGGCCGCCGCCTCCCTAGCGTCGTTTCGTGCCGAAGCGTTCTTCGATCACTTCGCGGTACTCCCTGTCGGAAAGCCGGACCACCATCACGAAGTAACCGATGACGAGCACGGCCATGACGACGAGCGAGGCCCAACTGAAGCTATAGTCGAAGCGCGCGGTGATGATGTCGTTGGCGGCCGCCGGATCGGTGATGCCGAGCGCGGCCCACTGCTGCTGCTCGGTGGCGTTCTGGCCGAGCGCTTCCCAGGTCGGATCGGCGATCGGATCGGGCACCTTGGCCGCGCCCGCAAGGCCAAGATAGAGCGGTATGTAGAGGGCTCCGATGGTCAGCACCAGCAACGTGATCACGTCGAAGATCTGGCCTGCAAAGCTCTGTTTCGGAGGTTCGTATGCCATGATACCTCCTAACGGCTTTGCGGGCGCATCTCGTCGAGATGCTTGAGATCGAGGCTGTAGATGAAGTGCTTGTCTTCTTCGTAATGGCGCAGCATGGCAATGATGGCGGCTGTGTTGAAGAGCAGCACCAGGCCGCAGGCGACCGTCAGGATGACGGCGATGGCCGGCGTTGCGATGTAGGGCCAAACGGTAAACAGCGCGAAGAGCAGGGTGCACCAGAGGACCACGACGAAGGCCGTAAGGCAGACACGGTCACGTCTGTGCATTGCATCGATACGCTGGCTGAAGCTCGCATCTTCGCCAAGCTTGCTTAGTGTCGCTTCCATTCGCTTTCCTCCTCCAATGGTTCTTCCTCCGGGTAGTTTTTCGTTCCTTATAATTTCGGTGCCGGGAGCCGGCCTTTTTCTGCTTAGAAAAAATATTTGCCTAACAGGAATGTCAGGCAAAGCGAGACCACTGTCAAGTGACGCCGTCCCGACCGAGCCGGGCCCGGGCGATCGAGCGACAGTGAGGCGGGGGGCCGATGGACGCGCGGGCGCATTCCAGCGTGTTCGCGGTCACGCCCCGTTACGCGCAACACATCGCCGGAGCAGGCATAGGTTGGAGCGAGAGTTGATCTTCTACTCAGGGCAGAATACTTCCTCGGCCGCGCGCTTATGGCGTTGTGGAAGACCCAGAAATATTTACTATCAGTAAAAACAAGGCGAGATCGGCATGGGCAGGGAAAACGCGGAAAAGCATCGGAACTCGAAGAAGAACGGCAAGGGGTCCGTGGGCGCCGACGGCGTGCGCAAGACGGCTGCAGAGTTGGCGCGTGTCACGCCGCTCACTCAGGATCCGCATGCCATCCGCGATACTCGTGAAAAGGTGCTGGAAGTCGCGATCGGTCATGAGGTGCGTGCCTTCCGCAAGAAGCTCGGCATTACAGTAGCCGACGTCGCCTCCGCGACCGATATTTCGGTCGGCATGCTGTCGAAGATCGAGAATGGCAACACATCGCCGTCGCTCACGACTTTGCAGACGCTGTCCCGGGCACTCGGCGTGCCGATCACCGCCTTCTTCCGCCGTTTCGAGGAGGAGCATAGCGCCGTGTTCGTCAAAGCGGGGGAGGGCGTCGACGTCGAGCGGCGCGGCACCCGCGCCGGCCACCAGTACAACCTCCTCGGCCATATCGGATCGAACACCTCCGGCGTCGTCGTCGAGCCTTATCTCATCACGCTGACCGAAGACTCGGACGTCTTTCCGACGTTTCAACACGATGGTCTGGAGTTCCTCTACATGCTGGAAGGCGAGGTGGTTTACCGGCATGGCAACAATCTTTACCGCTTGACTCCGGGGGATAGTCTGTTCTTCGACGCCGACGCGCCGCACGGGCCGGAAGAACTGACCACGCTGCCGATCCGGTATCTGTCGATCATTTCCTATCCGCGCGGCCGCGGAGAGGACTGAGGAAAGCT
Organism: Sinorhizobium sp. 22678; assembly: GCF_052044265.1. Taxonomy (NCBI): domain Bacteria; kingdom Pseudomonadati; phylum Pseudomonadota; class Alphaproteobacteria; order Hyphomicrobiales; family Rhizobiaceae; genus Sinorhizobium; species Sinorhizobium sp. 22678. The sequence continues at coordinate 26,880 of NZ_JBQEMS010000004.1, forward strand.
TCTGCTCATCCCTTTTCGCCTACGCGCGATTTCCCGCCAAGCTGCGAAAGCAAAAGTTGCCTCAGGAGAAATATATATTCCTGAAGATTGATTCCATCGATCTGCTCTGGTAGCAATTTGCGGCGTCGGCAACAGGGATGGATCGACACCCGTGCGCGCTACCAACGGCGAGGGGAGAGAAATGAAGATGCAGAATTTCGTTCTGACCGTATCCTGCAAGTCGACGCGCGGCGTGGTTGCGGCGCTATCGGGATATCTGGCCGAGCAGGGCTGCAATATCGCCGACAGCTCGCAGTTCGACGATCTGGGTACCGGCAAGTTCTTCATGCGCACCAGCTTCATCTCGGAGGAGCGGGTTGGCCTTGCGGCTCTCAAGGAAGGGCTGAAACCGATTGCCTCGAAGTTCGAGATGGAGACGGCGCTCCACGAACAGTCCGAGCGCATGAAGGTGTTGCTCATGGTGTCGCGCTTCGGCCATTGCCTGAACGATCTTCTCTACCGCTGGAAGATCGGCGCCTTGCCGATCGACATCGTCGGGGTCGTCTCCAACCACTTCGACTACCAGA
>NZ_JBQEMS010000004.1:27495-354461 GCF_052044265.1 Sinorhizobium sp. 22678
TCTCTACCGCTGGAAGATCGGCGCCTTGCCGATCGACATCGTCGGGGTCGTCTCCAACCACTTCGACTACCAGAAGGTGGTCGTCAACCACGACATCCCCTTCCACTGCATCAAAGTGACGAAGGAGAACAAGCCCAAGGCCGAAGCCCAGCTGATGGACGTGGTCGAGCAGACCGGCGCCGAGCTGATCGTTCTTGCCCGCTACATGCAGGTGCTTTCCGATGCGCTCTGCAAGAAGATGTCGGGGAAGATCATCAACATCCACCACTCCTTCCTGCCGTCGTTCAAGGGGGCGAACCCCTATAAACAGGCCTATGAGCGCGGCGTGAAGCTGATCGGCGCGACGGCCCATTACGTCACCGCCGATCTCGACGAGGGACCGATCATCGAGCAGGATATCGCCCGCATCACCCATGCCCAGTCGGCCGAGGACTACGTCTCGATCGGCCGCGACGTCGAAAGCCAGGTGCTGGCCCGCGCCGTGCACGCCCATATCCACCACCGCTGCTTCATCAACGGCAACCGCGTCGTCGTCTTCCCGCCAAGCCCGGGTTCCTACGCGTCGGAACGGATGGGCTGAGGTCGATAGAGGCCGAAACCGGCTTGCTCCAACCCGCCATTACCGCCCATCGCATCAGAGGCACGCTCTGCATCGGACCGGTGATCGAAACACGGAAATAGGCCCGCTTCGGCGGGCCTTTCGTGATGGTAGGTCCGGCCGCGGAAGTGCGTCTCTCAGACATTGTCGCCTTCGGTCGATGTTCCCTGTGCCGTCCCGGCGCTGCCGCCGCCCCATTTCCAGCCACTGATCGCCGGCATGTCCTCGCCGTATTTTTCGATATGGTGCTTGTGGTCGATCAGCCGCTCGTGGATCGCCTGCTTGAAATATGCGGCGCGGGCGCCGAGTTGCGGCAGCCGGTCGATGACGTCCTCGACCAGATGGAACCGGTCCAGATGGTTGAGCACCACCATGTCGAAGGGCGTCGTCGTCGTCCCCTCTTCCTTGTAGCCGCGGACATGCAGATTGGCATGGTTCGTACGGCGATAGGTGAGGCGGTGGATCAGCCAGGGATAGCCATGGAAGGCGAAGATGATCGGCTTGTCCTTTGTGAACAGGGCGTCGAAGTCGCGGTCCGGCAGGCCGTGCGGGTGCTCCCCCGACGGCTGCAGCTTCATCAGATTGACCACGTTGATCACCCGCACCTTCAATTCCGGCAGGTGCTCGCGCAGCAATTGCACTGCGGCAAGCGTCTCCAGCGTCGGAACATCGCCGCAGCATGCCATGACCACGTCCGGCTCGCAGCCTTTGTCGTTGCTTGCCCATTCCCAGATGCCGAGGCCTTCGGTGCAATGCTTCACCGCCTGGTCCATGGTTAGCCATTGCGGAGAGGGCTGCTTGCCGGCAACGACGACGTTGATGTAGTTGCGGCTCCTCAGGCAATGGTCCGTCACCGACAGCAGCGTATTGGCGTCCGGCGGCAGATAGACGCGGATGGTGTCCGCCTTCTTGTTGACCACGTGGTCGATGAAGCCGGGATCTTGATGGCTGAAGCCGTTATGGTCCTGGCGCCAGACATGCGAGCTCAGGAAATAGTTCAAGGAAGCGATCGGGCGCCGCCACGGGATTTCGTTGCAGACCTTCAGCCATTTGGCGTGCTGGTTGAACATCGAGTCGATGATGTGAATGAAGGCTTCGTAGCAGGAAAAGAAGCCGTGGCGTCCGGTAAGCAGATAGCCTTCGAGCCAGCCCTGGCATTGATGCTCGCTGAGGACCTCCATCAGCCGCCCGTCCGGCGACAAATGGTCGTCTTCCGGATAGATGTCCGCCATGAAACAGCGATCCGTGACTTCGAGCACGTCCTGCCAGCGGTTCGAGTTGTTTTCGTCCGGACTGAACAGGCGGAAGTTCCCGGACTTCAGGTTGAGCTTCATCACGTCGCGCAGATAGCTGCCCATCACGCGGGCCGACTCGGCCGTGGCCGTTCCCGGGCTCTGAACCGAAACCGCATAATCGCGGAAGTCGGGCATCTTCAGGTCGCGCAGCAACAGCCCGCCATTGGCATGCGGATTGTCGCTCATCCGGCGGCGGCCCGTTGGGGCAAGCTCCGCCAGTTCCGCCGTCAGCCGCCCTTCACCGTCGAAAAGCTCCTCCGGCCGATAGCTCTTCATCCAGCCTTCGAGGATGCGGACATGCTCCGGCTTGTCCATGTCGCCCATCGGCACCTGATGCGATCGCCAGTAATCCTCGCATTTCTTGCCGTCGATTTCGGCCGGGCAGGTCCAGCCCTTGGGTGTGCGGAAGACGATCATCGGCCAGGCAGGGCGTTTCAGATTTCCGTTGACCCGGGCGTCGGCCTGAATGCGCCTGACATCGGCAAGCGCGGTATCGAGCGCGCCCGCCAGCTGCTGGTGCACGTCTGCGGGGTCATGACCTTCGACGAAAAGCGGCGCATAGCCCATGCCCTCGAAGAACTTCTGCAGCTCCTCTCTGGGAATGCGTGCGAGAAAGCAGGGATTGGCGATCTTGTATCCGTTGAGGTGCAGGATGGGCAGGACGCACCCGTCGCGCGCCGGGTTCAGGAACTTGTTGCCGTGCCAGCCGGTCGCGAGCGGACCCGTTTCGGCTTCCCCGTCGCCCACGACGCAGGCGACGATCAGCTCCGGATTGTCGAAGGCGGCACCGTAGGCATGGCTCAACGCATAGCCGAGCTCGCCGCCCTCGTGAATGCTGCCCGGCGTTTCCGGCGCGACATGGCTCGGGATGCCGCCGGGGAAGCTGAACTGCTTGAACAGCTTCCGCAGGCCCTCGGCGTCCTGGCTGATGTCCGGATAGACCTCGCTATAGGTGCCCTCCAGATAGGCGTGGGCGACGAGCGAGGGCCCGCCATGCCCGGGCCCGATGACATACATCATTTCGAGATCGTCGCGCTTGATCACCCGGTTCAGGTGGACATAGAGCATGTTCAGGCCCGGCGACGTACCCCAATGGCCGAGAAGCCGCGGCTTGATGTGCTCCCGCTTCAGCGGCTCGCTGAGAAGCGGATTGTCGAGGAGGTAGATCTGGCCGACGGAGAGATAGTTCGACGCCCGCCAGTAGGCGTCCATCCGCCGAAGTTCATCTGCGGAGAGCGGATTGGCGGATAATGGATCATGGCCGGAAACGCCACCTGCCGTCCTGGGGGAAGTCATGTATTCCTCCTGAAGCGAGAGCTCGGATAGCGACGGCGCAACGAGCTGCCGAAGCTGCCGCTGCAGAATCTATGGCGGTGCCGCGCCAGGGCAATGCCGAGCAGCGGCGGGGATGGAGAACCGTGGTCTTGCGGGCCGGTTGCCTTAACCCGGCAACTTCGCCGCCGCATGACGCCCGCCCTGATAGCGCACGCCGTCCGAAGGCGCCTCCTCACGCTCTTCAATCGCGTGCCGGTAAGGTTCGCTGCTGTCCTGCGGGCGCCAGCCGAGGAAATCCGCATGCCCGTTTGACCACCAGACGTCACGGTTGGCGGAGACGCCGTAGAGAACCAGATGGCCGATTTTCGGTGCATCGAGAAGCCTGCGCACAAGCGCCAGGAAGTCGCGCGGGCTCAGCCAGGTGGAGAGCATGCGGCGGTTCGTGGGTTCGGCAAAGCAGCTGCCGATCCTGAGGCAGGCGGTTTCCATGCCGTATTTGTCGAAATAGAGCCGGGAAAGATCCTCGCCGAAGCACTTGCTCACGCCGTAAAGGCTGTCCGGCCGCCGCGGCGACAGGTGGTCGAGCGTCTCGCCGACGGGATGGAAGCCGGTCACATGGTTGGTGCTCGCAAAGAGAACGCGGTTCACGCCGGCCTTTCGCGCCGCCTCGTAGAGATTGTAGGTGCCGAGGATGTTGGCCTGAAGAAGAGCGTCGAAGTCGGACTCCACCGAGATTGCACCGAGATGCAGGATCGCATCGCAGCCGCGCACGAGTCGGTCGACCGCCTCGCGCTCGGCGAGGTCGCAATGCACGACTTCCTCCCCCTCTCGGGCGGGAAAAAGCGTGGCGACATCCGAAAGGCGCAGAACATCGGCGCAGCCCTTCAGTCCCTCGCGGGCATAGCGGCCGAGGCCGCCTGCGGCCCCGGTTATCAATAGTCGCGTCATGCGTACAACCTGCTTCGCACGGATCGTGATGACTTCGGCTCCAATGACCAGTCGTCACGGTGATCAATGAATCTCGGGTTCGGGCAGCTTATGGGGCGATTGCAGGAAGGTGAAGTCGCAGCCTTCCGGTGCCTGCTGGATATTCTCCGCATGCATCTTCAGATAGCCCCTCGAATAATCGCGCTCCGGCGGCCTCCATTCGGCGAGCCGGCGTTCGATCTCGGCCTGATCGACCTCGAGCGTGATCGTGCGGCGATCGACGTCGAGCGCGATGATGTCGCCGTTGCGGACCGCTGCCAGCGGGCCGCCGACATAGGCCTCCGGCGCCACGTGGAGGATGCAGGCGCCGTAGCTGGTGCCGCTCATCCGGGCGTCGGAAATGCGCACCATGTCGCGCACGCCCTCTTTCAAAAGCTTCTTCGGGATCGGCAGCATGCCCCATTCCGGCATGCCCGGTCCGCCGACCGGACCGGCATTGCGCAGGATCATCACCGTGTCGGCTGTGACGTCGAGATCCTCGTCGTTCACCGCTCTCATCATCGCGTCGTAATCGTCGAAGACGAGGGCCGGACCGCGGTGTTCGAGGAGGGCAGGGTCGGCGGCCGCGGGCTTCATCACGCAGCCCTGCGGCGCGAGGTTGCCTTTGAGAATTGCCGTGCCGCCGCGCGCGGCAACCGGCCTGTCCAGCGGGCGGATCACCTCCGGCAGATGGACTTCGGCCTCGTCGAGAGCGCCGCCGATCGTGCCGATCACATTGCGTTCCCCGGTATGCAGGAGCGGCTTCAATTGTTTCCAGAGCGCGATCAGACCGCCGGCATAGTAGAAGTCCTCCATCAGGAATTCACCGGTCGGCCGGATGTTGCAGAGAACAGGGACTTGGGCCGATACGCGGTCGAAATCATCGAGCGTCAGAGGAACGCCGCAGCGCCGCGCGATCGCGATAAGATGGATCATCGCATTGGTCGAGCCGGCCATCGCCATGTGCACCGCGAGCGCATTCTCGAATGCCTGCGCCGTCATGATGTCGGACGGCTTCAGGTCCTCGAAGACCATCTCGACGATGCGCGCGCCGGAAAGCGCCGCCATTCGCGCATGGCCGGCATCCGCCGCGGGGATGGCGGAGGCGCCGGGCAGCGAAAGCCCCAGCGTGTCGGCCAGCGCCGTCATGGTCGAGGCCGTGCCCATCGTCATGCAGGTGCCGAAGGAGCGGGCGATACCGCGCTCCATTTCGCTCCATTCGTTCTCGGTGATGCGGCCGGCTTCCTTTTCCGCCCAGTATTTCCAGACGTCCGATCCGGAACCCAGCATCCGGCCGCGATAATTGCCGCGCAGCATCGGCCCGGCCGGCACGAAGATCGTCGGCAGGTCGACCTGGATCGCTCCCATGATCGTTCCCGGCGTAGTCTTGTCGCAGCCGGCAAGCAGTACAACGCCATCGACCGGATGCGAGCGGATGAGCTCCTCCACCTCCATCGCCAGGAAGTTGCGGTAGAGCATCGTCGTCGGCTTCACATAGGTCTCTGCCAGCGACATGGCGGGCAGCTCGATCGGGAAGCCGCCCGCCTGCCAAACGCCGCGCTTGACCTCCTCCGCCCGAGTCCTCAGATGCGCGTGGCACGGATTGATGTCGCTCCAGGTATTGATGATCGCGATGACGGGCTTGTTTGCGAGTTCCGCATGGTCGTAGCCCATCTGATAAAGGCGGGATCTGTGGCCGAAGGCGCGAAGGTCCTTGACGCCGAACCAGCGAAAGCTTCGAAATTCCTCCGGCTTCTTGCGCCCGGTCATCGGCAGCCTCCTTTGCATTTGCGGGTGGGTCGGCTAGATTGCGCCTGTACAGAAAAATGACAGGTGAAGGCAGACCCTTGAACGACGTAACGTTGAAACTGAAACCGGCGCGGCGGGAGCGGCTTGCCGATGTTCTCTACGGGCAAATTCTCGAGCAGATCGCCAGCGGCCAGATGGCCGAGGGAGCCAAGCTGCCGTCCGAAGCGCATATCTGCCGCGACTTTCAGGTTTCCCGTCCGGTCGTGCGAGAGGCGCTGATGCGGCTGCAGGCCGACGGCCTCGTGGTTTCGCGCCAAGGCATCGGCACCTTCGTGAAATCGCGTCCGTCCGACAAGCTCACCAGTCTCGCCGCCTCGGCCGAGATCGCGATCTATCTCAGGGCTTTCGAGCCCCGGCTCGCGCTCGAGACGGAATGCGCGGGGCTTGCCGCGATGCGCCGGACCAAGGCTCAGCTCAACCAGATCGGCGAGGCGCTGGCGGCGCTGGAAGGCGCCTTCGCGCGCGGGGAAACCGGATGGGAAGAGGACTTCGCCTTTCACCACGCGGTAGCGGAAGCTGCGGGCAACGAACTTTTTCCACGCCTTCTGGAAGAGCTGCGTGACATTCTCAGCGGCTCGATGCGCATGGCGCTCGGCCTGACGCGGCAGGGCTCCGATGACCGCCGCCGCCGTGTCCTCGAAGAACACCGCAAGATCTACTCTGCCATTTCGGGCCAGAACCGGGATCTCGCCCGCCTTTACATGCGCTACCATCTGACGGAATCGCGCGCCCGTATCACCGGCTCCCATGGCGATCTCTGATCCGGTCATGCTCCGATCCACTTCAAGCGCTCGCCGGTAGCCCGGCTCGACCATTTGCGGACACGCTTTCCGCCTTCGGGCGACACGCTGCCGCGGCGCACCGCGCCGAGCGGCAGGCCTTCAGGGTCGCGGGTTACGAGGGGCGTTTTCATGCAGATCTCCCGGCCGGTTTCTTGTATTTTTATTTTACAAGTTGAGCGAGGGCAAGAGCAATGATAGAGCTGGCAACTGCGGCAACGAATTCAAAAATGGGAGTTTAAGCGCCTCTGGGCGCATCTTCTGGCGGCGGCCCGGGCCCATGGTGTGAAACATGTCTTTCGATTTAACATTTGAGTGTCTTCTGGATTCGCGTTGCGACGTCGCCGAAAGCCCGGTTTTCGATGAGCGCCGGAACTGCCTGTTCTTCGTCGATATCGGCCGCAGCGCCCTTCATCGCGTCGAGCTTTCGGGCGCCGGCCACGTCGAATGGACCGTCGAGGGCGGCGCCTGCAGCGCTGGCCTCGCGCGCTCCGGACGCCTCGTGCTGGCGCAGCGCGATCGCGTGGTTCTGTTCGATCCCGATGTCGGCGCGATCACCAGGGAAATCGCCGCGGTCGAGCCGGACGTTGCGGATACGCGCCTCAACGACGGCAAGGTCGGACCGGACGGCGCCTTCTGGGTGGGGACGATGCACGATGTGCCCGACCGCCGGCCCGTCGCGTCGCTCTACCGCGTCTCGCCGGACGGCGCGGTGGAACGCAAGGTGGAAGCCATCGTCTGCTCCAACGGCCTTGCCTGGAGCGGCGACGGTGCTCTTCTGTTTCACTCGGATTCGCGCGGCGCCTGGGTCGACCGCTGGCAGTTCGACCCCGCAACGGGCGCGCTTTCCGGGCGCCGGCGGCTGGCAAGCCTGGACGAGGCGAGCGGCCGACCGGACGGAGCCGCAACCGACGTGGAAGCCCATTACTGGAGCGCCGGCGTGTCGGCGGGCATCGTCAACCGCTTCTCGCCCGAAGGTCGCCTTGTCGGGACGCATCGCTTTCCAGTGCCGGCGCCGACCATGCCCTGCTTCGCCGGAGCGGGCCTGAAGACGCTTCTCGTCACGTCGCTGCGGCCCGCGGGCATCGGCGAGAAAAACCGCTCCGGCGGCATTTTCGTCGCAAGAAGCCCCGTGGCGGGTGTGGCCGTCCACCGCTTCGACGATCGCTGGATTTGAGGCTGGCGTCTGCGGTCTGATCAGCGCTCCGGAATCGGCGGCAGTTCGGGCGCATCCAGACCCCTGAAGGGATCGCGCCAGGCATCGATCTCCTCGAGCCGGTCACTCCAGCGGCAGATGTTGGGATAATCGCCAAGCGGCAGTCGGGCGGCGTCGTTGAAGGGCAGAAAGCTCGCCATTCGGAAATCCGCATGGGATACGGCGTCTCCGACCAGCCAGTTCCGCCCGGAAAGCTCCATATCGAGTATCGCCGCTGCCGTACGGAACCTGCTCAGCCCCTCCTCGACCAGCTGCTGGTCGATCGGGCCGAGCCCATAGCGCTGCTTCGTGCCGCGCTCGAACTGCACCATGTCGCAAGCTCTTACGAAGTTTTCCTTGCCCCAGCTGATCCATCGGACCATGTCGGGTTCGTCGTCGCCCATGCGCCAGAAATCCGATTGCACCTTGCGGGAAAGCCGGCAGGCGATCGCGTCGGCCTCCCAAAGGCTTTTTCCGGCCTCCACGAGTATCGGCAGCGAAAGGTTGGGGTTGAGCGGCCGAAACCGCTCCGCCTGCCCCGGCGCGAAGGGTGAGGCGAATTCGAACTCGACCTCGGCTGCGAGATGGCGTGCCACCGCGACGGCAAGCCTCGGGTTGGGATTGCGGCTGTAGAACAGTTTCATCGCATGGCCCTTCCGTCGGCGCCGAAGACGTGGCAGCGCGACGGGTCGAAGTGGACGGCGAGATTGGAGCCCCGCTCGACCTTCTGCTGCCCCTCCAGCGCGACGGTCAGCTGCTGGCGATCCGGCGTGATCCCGTAGAGCATGGTTTCGCCGCCGAGATTCTCGACGATCTCGACATTGACCGAAGCGAGCTCGATGCCGCCCTCGCGCGCGGAAAGATGCTCCGGCCGGATGCCGAATGTGACGTCCTGCCCCTGGGTCGCACCGTTCAGGCGACGGGGCAGGCGGATCGTTCCGCCGCAGACCTCGATCGCCGTTTCGCTTCCGGTGACCTCCGCGATCCGCGCCTTGAGGAAATTCATCTTGGGGCTGCCGATGAAGCCGGCGACGAAGCGGTTGACGGGATTGTTGTAGAGATCGAGCGGTGCGCCCACCTGCTCGATCCGGCCGGAATTCAGGACGACGATCTTGTCGGCCATGGTCATGGCCTCCACCTGATCGTGCGTCACATAGATCATGGTGTTTCCGAGGTCCCGATGAAGCCTTGATATCTCCACGCGCATCTGCACGCGGAGTTCGGCGTCGAGATTGGAAAGCGGCTCGTCGAAGAGGAAGATCCGCGGCTCGCGCACGATCGCGCGGCCGATCGCCACGCGTTGCCGCTGACCGCCGGAGAGCGCCTTCGGCTTGCGGTCGAGCAGCTTTTCGATCTGCAGGATCTCGGCCGCCCGGCGCACCTTCGGCTCGATTTCGGCCTTCTTGAAGCCGGCCGTTTCGAGGCCGAAAGCGAGGTTCTTGTAGACCGACATGTGCGGATAGAGCGCATAGGACTGGAACACCATGGCAATGCCGCGCCTGGCGGGTGCCACTTCGTTCATGCGGTCGCTGTCGAGCATCAGCGTGCCGCCGGAAATCTCCTCCAATCCGGCGATCATTCTGAGCAGCGTCGACTTGCCGCAACCGGACGGACCCACGAAGACGGCGAACTCGCCGGGGTCTATGGTCAGGTCGATGCCGTGGATCACATCGAGCGCGCCGTAGCGCTTCTCGACCTTCTGAAGAACGACGCTCGTCGCCATGTCAAAGTTCCTCCCTGCGGCTCTCTATCGGGTATTCGCACGCCAATCGGCATATTTCGGGCTGTCCGGCCCGAGCGGCAACTCTATTTCGCGGCCGGTATCGGCGGATTGATAGATCGCGGTGACCAGTTCCAGCGCGCGGCGCGCATCCTGCGTCGTCACGGGCAGGGGTCCTCTGCCGCTCAGGAAATCGTGGAAATGCGCCATCTGGGTGGTGAAGCGCGGCAAGACCGGACGCCAGTCGCCGGTCACTTCGTCTATCCGCGCCTGCACTTCGTCATTTGCCGCGATGATCTTCCACGGATCCTTACCCGGCGCATAAGGTTCGTGGCTGCTCTCGAAGGTGACGTTCTCGAAATGCAGCCTTAGCCGGCTGATCTGCTCCTGAGAGCCGAGCGTACAGGAAAGCGAAACGAAGGCGCCGTTCTTCATGAGCAGGCTCGCGGAGGCGCAGTCCTCGACCTCGATGTCGTTGACCCGGGTCGCAACCCGGCCGAACACGCGCGCCACCGGGCCGAGAAGATGCAGCATCATATCGTGCAGATGCAGCGCGTGGGTGACGAGCACGCCGCCGAGCTCCGTCGCCCACTTGCCCCTCCAGGGGACGGAATAATATTCGGGCGTGCGCAGCCAGAAAGTCTCGACCGAGCCGACATAGGGCTTGCCCGAGATGCCGGCCTCGATGATGCGCTTGGCTTTCTCGATGCCGTCGCCGTAGCGATACTGGAAGATCGGCATCAGCACGCCACGTGCCTGCTTCTCGGCTTCCATGATCGCATCGACGCCCTTCAGCGATCCGGTCAGCGGCTTTTCGCAGACCACATGCTTGCCGGCGGCAAGGGCCGCGAGCACCTGTTCGAGATGGATGCCTGGCGGGGTGCAGATGTCGATGATGTCGATTCCATCGTCGGCGAGAAGTTCCTCGAAGTGGCGGGTCCGCTGCTCGATCCCGAATTCGTCGCCCACTTCGTTCATCCGTTCCTCGTTGAGGTCGCAGAGAGCCTGGACTCGGAACTTGTCCGGGTGCGGCTGATAGCCCTCGACGATATGCGAACGCCCGATGCCGCAGCCGATGATGGCGACTGTCTTCACGCTCATGTCAGTTCCTGTCCCCGTTCTGTTCGGCGATCGCCTGCGCCTGAAGCGCAAGCTCCATGGCCTTGAGGCAGCGCTCCTGCGGCATCGCGGTTTCGGTCCTGTCGCGGATGTCGGCGAGGAACTGACGCCCGAAGGGCAGGTCGACGCCGGAGCAGTCGATATGTTCGACGCCGTTGCGGTCCGCGAGAAACAGGTGGTTGCCGCCTTCGCGCCCGGCGAGATCGACCGCCTTGCGGACCTCGATCGTTCCGGATGTGCCCACGATGAAGAGCCGGCCGTCACCCCAGGTCGGCATTCCCTCCGGGGTCAGCCAGTTCACATGGATCATGCCGGTGGCCCGCCCCGTCGCGAGGTGGATGCTGCCCGTATCCTGCAGTTCGGGAGCGTCGGGAACGCTCCGGTTGCCGACGCTCGCCGAAAGCACGGTCGCGTCGTTGACGCCGGTGAAGAACAGGAACTGCTCGCACTGGTGCGATGCGATGTCGGTCAGGATGCCGCCATAGTCCGCGCGGCGGAAGAACCAGTCGGGCCGCGTCTCGCGGCGCAGCCTGTGCGGGCCGAGGCCGACGATGTGCACCACCTCGCCGATCGCGCCGGCGGCGACGAGCTCGCCGGCCTTGACCGTGGCCGGGCTCTCGAAATGCTCCGAATAGAGGATCGAGAAGATGCGGCTTGTCTCGGCCTGGACCCGGCGCAGCTTGGCGAGCTGGTCGAAGCTCGTCATGCCCGGCTTGTCGACAAGCACGTCCTTGCCGTGCTGCATGGCACGGATCGCCAGTTCCGCGCGCTCGCTCGAAACGGCGGCCGAGACGATGAGGCCGATGCTCTCGTCCTCGAGGATTTCCTCTGCCGTCGCGATGCGCGGGGCGTCTGCGTAGACGGCGGAAAATTCCGCGGCCAGCGCATCGTCCTTCTCGTGGAAACCGGCGAGGCGGGCGCCGGCCCGAAGCAGGCAGTCGACCTGGCCGTAGATGTGATTGTGGTTGAGCCCGACGGCAGCGAAACGCAATTCGTCCATGATGGTTTTCTAGCTCCGTCGCTCAGCGTTTCATGCCGGTGGTGGCGATGCCCTCGATCAGAAGGCGCTGGAAGAAGAGGAAGAAGAAGAACACCGGCACGAGCGAGAGCGTCGACATGGCGAAGAGCCCGCCCCAGTCGGAGGTGCTGCTCGAGTCGACGAAGGTCCTCAAGCCGAGCTGGATCGTGTAGCTGTTCATGTCGTTGAGGTAGATCAGCGGCCCGAAGAAATCGTCCCAGGTCCAGATGAAGGAGAAGATGGCGGCCGTCGCCAGAACGGGAAGCGATAGCGGCAGCATGATCTTCCAGTAGATGCGCCAGGCGCCGCAGCCGTCCATCATCGCCGCTTCGTCCAGTTCGCGCGGGATTCCGCGGAAGAACTGCACCATGAGGAAGATGAAGAAGGCATCGCTGGCAAGAAACTTCGGGACCACCAGCGGCAGGAAGGTGTTCACCCAGCCGAGATCGAGGAAGAGCACATATTGGGGAATGAGCGTCACGTGATAGGGGATCATCATCGTGCCGAGCATGATCGCGAACCAGAAATTCCGCCCCGCGAAGCGCAGCCTTGCGAAGGCATAGGCCGCGAGCGAGCAGGCGACGACATTGCCGACGACGGTGAGGACCGCGATGACCAGCGAGTTCCAGAAGAACCGCCCGAAGCTGACGTCGAGCCCGAACCAGCCGCGCAGATAGGAGGAGAAATCAACCGAGGAGGGCCAAAGCGACGTGGAGGCGAAGATCTCGTCCTCCGGCCTGACCGATGCCGAGATCATCCACAGGAGCGGATAGATCATGGCGATCGAGGCGGCGATCAGGGCGGCGTGAACGAGGACCGATCCCACAGGGCCGCGGCGGCCCGTCGGGACCGGCGGCGCGGCGGTTACCGAGCTCATGGTCGCGTCAGTCATCGTAGTGCACCCAGTAGCGAGAGGTGAGGAACGAGAAGGCCGTGAACAGCCCGATGATCAGCACGAGAATCCAGGCAAGCGCCGAGGCGTAGCCCATGCGGAAATTACCGAAGGCCTCCTGGTAGAGGTAAAGCGTGTAGAACAGCGTCGAGTTGATCGGCCCGCCGGTGCCGCCGGAAATGATGAAGGCGGGTGTGAAGGCCTTGAAGGCGTCGATCGTCTGCACGACCGCGTTGAAGAAGATCACCGGCGTCAAGAGCGGCAGCGTGATCTTGTAGAACTGACGGAACTTGGACGCCCCGTCGAGGCTCGCCGCCTCGTACATGTCCGTCGGGATCTGCCGAAGGCCCGCAAGGAAGATGATCATCGGCGATCCGAACTGCCAGACGCTCAAGACCACGAGCGTCCATATCGAATAGTCCGGATGCGAGATCCAGCTCGGCCCCTCGATGCCGAACTGGGCCAGCAGGCTGTTGATCAGGCCGTCGCCGGCGAAGAGCTGTCGCCAGAGCACGGCGATCGCGACGCTGCCGCCAAGTAGCGACGGCAGGTAGAAGATCGCCCGATAGACGGTGAGCCCCCGGACGCCGCGGTCGAGAAGGATCGCGACGAGCAGCGCGAAGGCGAGCTTGAAGGGCACCGAAAGCACGACATAGAGAAAGGTCACCTTGATCGCCGCGGCGAATTTCGGGTCGGCTGTCGCGATGCGCACGTAATTTGCGGTGCCGATCCATTCCGGCGCGCGGATCAGGTCGAAATTCGTGAAGGAAAGATAGAGCGAGGCGATGGCGGGCCCGAGCGTCAGGCCGAAGAAGCCGATGAGCCATGGCAACAGAAACATGTAGCCGGCGCCATGGCTTGCCCATGTCCTGGCCAGGCGACCCTGTGCGGCCGGGCGCGATGACGCGCCCGTGCCGACTGCGACAGCGGTGTCCTGCACGGCCGCCATCCTCCTTAACCTCGTGCGAGGATTTGGCTGACCTCGTTCACCAGCGTCTCGCCTCCTTGCTTGGCGTCGAGCTGACCGAAGCCGACCTGTTCGGCGACGTTGCGCAGAGCGAATTCCGCCTCGCCGGCACCGCTGGGCGGCGGCGGCGGCAGATCGCCGGCAAGCGCTCCGAGGCCCGAGACATAGTCGAGCATGGCGCGGCCGAGCTCGTCGAGCGTCGACGCCAGTTTCTCGCGTACGGCTGCCGATTCCGGTACGCCGCGCTCGACGCCCAGGATTTCGGCGGCTTTCGGGTCCTTGACGAAGAAGTTGACGTATTTTGCGCCGAGTTCCGGGTCCTTGGTCTGGGCCGAGACCGAGAAGAACATCGACGGCTTGCGATAATGGCCGCCCTTCGCATCCTTGTCGATCAGTGGATGGCTTCTCAGCGCCAGTTTGTCCTTGTTTATGCCCTGATAGGCGACGAACTGATTGGAGTGCGCGAAGGAAGCGGCCGCCTTGCCGAGCGATAGGGGGCTCGTCTCCACATTGTACTGGTCGAGCGCCTGGATGTCCGGCGGGACGCAGGCCTTGTCCTCGCGCATTTTCTGCCACATGGCGAACCATTCGGCCGCATCGTTCGCATCATAGGCGATCTTGCCGTCCGCGGTGAACAATGCCTTGCCGCGCTGGCGCAGCCAGTTTTCGAACAGCGGCTCGACCGCGCTGCCGTCGGAGAGGCCATAGAAACCCTTGCGCTTGCCGGCCTTGGTGATCTCGGCGCCCGTCCGCGCCATCTCTTCCCAGGTCGTCGACGGCGTCGGAAGTTCGATGCCGGCTTCCTCGAAAGCGGCGGCATTGACCATCATCGCCGCCGAATTGGCGCCGAGGCTGATGCCGTAGAGCTTGCCTTCGACGCTGCCGCCCTTGATCTGCACCTGGTCGAAATCCTCGACCTTGAGCACGGAACCGAGATAATCGTCGAGGGGCGCGAGCGCGCCGCGCCGGGCATATTCGACGATGTAGCGATAGTCCATCTGGATGATGTCGGGCGCATTGCGCCCGGCCACCTGGGTGGCAAGCCGCGGCCAGTAGTCGCTCCAGCCGAGGAATTCGCCGTTGATGGCGACGCCCGCGTTCTGTTCCTGGAAGAGCTGATTGACCTTGTTCGTGCGGTCGGCACGGGCCTGTGAACCCCACCAGAGCACCCGCAGCCGCGCCTCCTGCGCAAAGGCGGGCCCCAGTGCGGACATCGAAAGAAGTGCCGCCCCTCCCGCGAGTACGTTTCGCCTGCTGATCTTATGCGTCATCTGTTCCTCCTCCCTTCGGAACGCCTCCACAACGTTCCGGCCTCTTGCAACAAATAACTATTTGGTTACAAGTTATGGAGAAGCAGTGATCCTGTCAAGCAGTTGTGTGCCGAACTGTCATTGGCTTGTAAATTATTTTGACAAAGTTGCACCGAAGGCCGTTAAAGGCAAGAGGTTGCGGAGGTTGCGCGTGATGGACAAGATAAGAGGCGAGGCGAAAGGGAGGAGCGGGTCCGGGGGACGGGCGGAGCGGGCGCTTCAGCGCGACCCCGAGCGCACGCGTGCCTCGATCCTCGCCGCCGCGACCCGGGAGTTCGCCGAAAACGGCATAGGCGGCGCCCGCGTCGATTCCATCGCCGAGAGGGCCGGCATCAACAAGCGCATGCTCTACCACTACTTCGGCGACAAGGAACAGCTTTATCTCGCGGTCCTGGAGGAGGCCTATGTGGGGATAAGAACGGCAGAAAAATCCCTTAATCTCAGCGACTTGGAACCCGAGCAGGGAATTGCTGAGCTTGCCATGTTCACCTGGGACTACTTCCTGGAACATCCGGAATTCCTGAGTCTCCTCGGCACCGAGAACCTGCACCGGGCCCGCTGGCTGCGTCAGTCGACGCGTCTAAAGGAACTGCATTCGAGCTTCATAGATAAGCTCTCCGACCTTCTCCGGCGCGGCAAGGCCGAGGGGCTCTTTCGGCCCGATGTCGATCCGCTCAACCTCTATCTGACGATCGCCGCCCTCGGTTATTTCTACCTTTCCAACCAGTACACGCTCTCGACGATCTTCGGCCGCGACCTCATGGACAAGAGCAATCTCGACGTCTGGAAGCGCCATATCGTCCATGTCACGCTGGCGTCGATCCGGCGCTGATCCAGGCACATGTCGTTTTTTTTGTTGACAAGTGCGATTCTCCTCTGCCACAAAGTAACCGATTAGTTACTGGCTTGGGAGGGCTGGTTCTTCCCCTCACCGGCCTCTCAGGGAGGAACGGCATGCCGCGTTTGGGTATAATATTGCACGGTGTCACCGGCCGCATGGGCTACAACCAGCATCTGGTGCGCTCGATCCTGGCCATCCGTGATCAGGGCGGGATCACGCTCCAGTCGGGCGAAAGGCTGGAGATCGATCCGATCATTGTCGGCCGCAATCGCGACAAGATGGAGCAATTGGCCAAGCGCCATACCATCGCCCGCTGGTCGACCGATCTCGACGCGGCGCTTGCCGATCCGAACGACCAGATATTCTTCGACGCCGGCACGACGCTGATGCGTGCCGAGCTCATCGGCCGCGCGCTCGACGCCGGCAAGCACGTCTATTGCGAGAAGCCGATCTCCGACGATCTGAGGACGGCGGTCAAGCTGGCGCGGAAGGCACGCACCTCCGGGCTCAAGCATGGGGTCGTGCAGGACAAGCTGTTCCTGCCGGGCCTTCGCAAGCTGGCCCTGCTGAGAGAGTCGGGCTTTTTCGGCAAGATCCTCTCGGTGCGCGGCGAGTTCGGCTACTGGGTGTTCGAAGGCGACTGGGGCGTTCCGGCCCAGCGGCCCTCATGGAACTACCGGAAAAAGGACGGCGGCGGCATCATCCTCGACATGCTCTGCCACTGGCGCTACGTGCTCGACAATCTCTTCGGGGAAGTGAAGGCCGTCTCCTGCCTCGGCGCGACCCATATCCCAAACCGTATCGACGAACAGGGCCGCGCCTACGACTGTGACACCGACGACGCGGCCTATGCCACCTTCGAACTTGAAGGCGGTATCGTCGCGCATATCAATTCCTCCTGGGCGGTGCGCGTGCGGCGCGACGATCTGGTGACGTTTCAGGTCGACGGAACCCATGGTTCCGCTGTCGCCGGACTCACGAAATGCTGGACGCAGCACCGCGTCAACACCCCGAAACCGGTCTGGAATCCCGATCAGCCGCAGACGATCGATTTCTACAGGACATGGGACGAGGTGCCGGATACGCAGGCCTTCGACAACGGCTTCAAGGCGCAGTGGGAAATGTTCCTGCGCCACGTCGCGGAGGACGGCCCCTGGCCCTATGGGCTCGAGGCCGGCGCCAAGGGCGTACAGCTTGCGGAACTCGGCCTCAAATCCTGGGCGGAGCGCCGCTGGCTCGACGTTCCGGAAT
Organism: Sinorhizobium sp. 22678; assembly: GCF_052044265.1. Classification (NCBI taxonomy): domain Bacteria; kingdom Pseudomonadati; phylum Pseudomonadota; class Alphaproteobacteria; order Hyphomicrobiales; family Rhizobiaceae; genus Sinorhizobium; species Sinorhizobium sp. 22678. The sequence goes on from NZ_JBQEMS010000004.1 coordinate 44,531, forward strand.
TGGAGCTCTGAGCCATGGTCAGCATCAAGCTTCCAATCGAAGGCAGGCTTGCCAGCTACGACCTCACGGGTCGGCCGGTGCCTTTCAACAGGCGTGACGCCAAGGCCTTTTCCAGGGTCGCCTTCGCCGCCGCCCATGTGGTCGCCGATCCGCTCGCCGACAACGATCCCTGGCTGGCGCCGGCGATCGACTGGGAGTGCACGCTTGCCTTTCGTCACCGCCTCTGGGATCTCGGTCTCGGCGTTGCCGAAGCGATGGATACAGCCCAGCGCGGCATGGGCCTCGGCTGGCCGGAAGCGCGCGAACTCATCCGCCGCTCGCTTGCCGAAGCGCGCGGCCGCCAGGGCGCGCTGATCGCCTGCGGCGCCGGCACCGACCATCTGGCGCCTGGGCCGGACGTGTCGATCGACGATATTCTCCGGGCCTATGAGAGCCAGATCGAGGCGATCGAGGCAGAAGGAGGCCGGATCATCCTGATGGCGAGCCGGGCGCTTGCCGCCGCGGCGAAGGGCCCGGAGGACTATATCCGCGTCTACGACCGCGTTCTCTCGCAGGTGAAGGAGCCGGTGATCATTCACTGGCTCGGCGAGATGTTCGATCCGGCGCTCGAAGGCTACTGGGGCAATGGCGACCACATGGCGGCGATGAAGACCTGCCTCGAGGTCCTCGAGGCGCATGCCGCAAAGGTCGACGGCATCAAGATTTCACTCCTTTCCAAGGAGAAGGAGATCGTGATGCGGCGGCAACTGCCCAAAGCCGTGCGCATGTATACCGGCGACGACTTCAACTATGCCGAACTCATCGCCGGCGACGAGGAAGGGCATTCGGATGCGCTGCTCGGCATCTTCGACGCCATCGCGCCGGTGGCTTCGGCGGCGCTGGAAGCGCTGGGCAGCGGGCGAAACGGCGAATTCTTCGAATTGCTGGAGCCGACGGTGCCGCTCTCGCGCCACATCTTCAAGGCGCCGACGCGTTTCTACAAGACCGGCGTCGTCTTCCTTGCTTATCTGAACGGCCTTCAGGACCATTTCATCATGATCGGCGGACAGCAGAGCGCCCGATCGCTCGTCCATCTCGCCGAGCTTTTCCGCCTTGCGGACAAAGCCGGGGTTCTGACCGATCCGGAGCTTGCCGCCGCCCGCATGCGGCGCGTGCTCGCCGTGCACGGCGTCGAGTGAGGCTTTGCGATGACGCAAGCCCCGCGCGTCAGGCTGGCCGAAGCGGAGGTTTTCGAGCGGCCGGTCGAGTTCCGTTTTCCCTTCCGCTTCGGCTCGGCGCGCGTTGCGAGCGCGCCGCAGGCCTTCGTCCGGGTGCGGGTGGAGGATGCGCGCGGCCGGTCCGCCATCGGCTGGTCGGCAGAGATGATGATGCCGAAATGGTTCGACAAGAACCCGGGTCTTTCGCCGCAGGACAATATCGAGCAGCTGCGTGCCTCCTTGCGTCTGGCGGTCGAAGGGCTGACCTCGCTGCAGGCGCAGACCCCCTTTGGACTGCACGCGGCTGCCGAGGGTGATCACCACCGGGCGGCAGCCGGGCATGGCCTGCCAGCCCTTGTCGCCTCCTACGGCCTGGCGCTCCTTGATCGCGCCATCCTCGACGCGGTGTGCCGCATGACCGGAGCAAGCGCCGCCGAGGCGGTCAGAGGCAACCTGCCGGGCATCACCGACGCCACCGCGCCCGATCTGGGAGGCTTCGACCTTGCGCGGTTCCTCTCGCGCCTCGAACCCGGCCCGAGGCTGGCCGTTCGCCACACGATCGGCCTTGCAGACGCGCTGACGGCGGCCGATTTCGCGCCCGGGCAGCGGCTGGAGGACGGCCTGCCACAGACGCTGGAAGAGGTGATCGCCGCCTATGGCCACCGCTATTTCAAGATCAAGGTATCGGGGCGCCCGGCCGAAGACACCGAGCGTCTGCTCGCCATCGCCGCCATTCTCGACCAGGGCGTCGATGCGTATCGGGTGACGCTCGACGGCAACGAACAGTTCGAAAATGCCGATGCCGTTGCCGATCTCCTCGACCGGATCGCCGAAGAGCCGCGGCTCGAAAAATTGAGCGCCTCGGCGCTCTTCTTCGAGCAGCCGATCGCTCGCGCCGAGGCGCTGTCGAAACCGGTCACGGAAGTCGCCCGGCGGATGCCGCTCGAAATCGACGAGTCCGATGGCGATATCGGCGCGTTTCTCCGTGCCCGCGCGCTCGGTTATGCCGGCATCTCCTCGAAGTCCTGCAAAGGCTTCTACCGGGCACTCATCAACCGCGCTCGCGTGGAGATGTGGAACGCCGAGGCCGGGACCGCATGCTGTTTCATGTCCGCCGAGGACCTGACCACGCAGTCGGGCCTGGCGCTCCAGCAGGATCTCGTGCTGGCAGCGCTTATCGGCGCCGGCCACGTCGAACGCAACGGTCACCACTATGTCGACGGCATGGCCGGCGCCCCGGCGGCAGAGCAGGCCGCCTATCTCGCCCGCCATGGCGATCTCTACGAAAGAGCTTCCGGGCGGGCGCGGCTGGCGATCCGCGGCGGCGAAATCACCTTTTCCACCGTCTTGCGGTCCGTCGGTCTCGGCTCATCCGTCGAGCCGGGCTGGGCGGCGACGGTGTCCTGAAATCGGGAGGAAAACATATGCTGGTCGAAGGGCTTTCCATCAATCTGGCGACGATCCGGGAGCAGTGCGGCTTCGCCGAAGCCGTGGATATCTGTCTAAAGCACGGCATCACGGCGATTGCGCCCTGGCGCGACCAGGTGGCGGCGATCGGGTTCGACGAGGCCGTGCGTATCGTCCGCTCCAACGGTCTGAAGCTCACCGGGCTATGCCGCGGCGGCTTCTTTCCGGCGCCGGAAGCGTCAGGACGCGAAAAGGCGATCGACGACAACAGGCGCGCGGTGGACGAGGCAGCGGAACTCGGCGCCGATTGCCTGGTACTGGTCGTCGGCGGCCTTCCGGGAGGTTCGAAGAACATCGACGCGGCGCGGCGGATGGTTCTGGAAGGGATCGCGGCAGTGCTGCCGCATGCGCGCGCGGCCGGCGTGCCGCTTGCGATCGAGCCCCTGCATCCGATGTATGCCGCCGACCGCGCCTGCGTGAACACGCTCGGACAGGCTCTCGATATCTGCGACACCCTTGGCCCGGGCGTCGGCGTGGCGATCGACGTCTATCACGTATGGTGGGATCCCGATCTCGACGAGCAGATCGCGAGGGCCGGCAAAATGCAGGCGATCCTCGCTCATCACATCTGCGATTGGCTCGTCCCCACGAAGGACATGCTGACGGATCGCGGCATGATGGGCGACGGCGTCATCGACCTCAAGGGTATCCGGCGCCGGATCGAGGCGGCCGGCTTCCACGGGGCTCAGGAGGTCGAGATCTTCTCCGCAGACAACTGGTGGAAGCGTCCGGCCGAGGAGGTGATCGCGACCTGTGTGGAACGCTACCGGAACTGCTGCTGATATGCTGGGGCAGGATGTGTCTCCTACAAAATATGACAGGGCAAAATATGACAGGGCAAAATATGACAGGGATTGCGTGAGGATATGATGGACAACAAGCGTCGCTTTGCGCTGGTCGGCACCGGCAACCGCGGAACCACCATGTGGGGCAGGGATCTTCTGGCCGGCTGGCGCGGCCTCGTCGATCTGGTCGCCATTGCCGATACGAACGCGCTGCGGGCCGAGCGCGCCCGCACGATGATCGCCACCAATGCGCCTGTTTACGGCAATGTCGATACCATGCTTGCCGAAACGCGCCCCGATCTCGTCATCGTCTGCACCCCGGACGACACGCATGACGATATCGTCGTGCGCGCCCTGGAGTCCGGCGCCGACGTCATCACCGAAAAGCCGATGTCGACCACGGTCGAGAAGATCCGCCGCATTCTCGACGCGGAGAAGCGGACCGGGCGGCGGGTGGACGTTTCCTTCAACTACCGCTTCGCGCCGACCGCAGCACGCATCAAGGAACTCCTCAATGCCGGCGAGATCGGCCGCGTCACCTCGGTCGATTTCCACTGGTATCTCGATACACGCCACGGCGCCGATTATTTCCGCCGCTGGCACGCCTATACGGAACGCTCGGGCAGCCTCTTCGTGCACAAGGCGACACACCATTTCGATCTCCTGAACTGGTATCTCGACAGCGATCCGGACGCGGTCAGCGCCTTTGCCGACCTGCAGATGTACGGCCGCAAGGGACCGTTTCGAGGTCCCCGCTGCAAACTCTGTCCTCACAAGAGCGAGTGCGACTTCTACCTCGATCTCGAAGCCGATCCGTTTCTCGACTCGCTCTATGAGGAACCTTCCGAAATCGACGGCTATTTCCGCGACGGCTGCGTCTTCCGCAAGGATATCGACATCCCCGACACGATGGTCGCGAATATCCGCTACCGCAACGACGTCCACGTCTCCTATTCGCTCAACACCTTCCAGCCGATCGAGGGCCATCATATCGCCTTCAACGGTACGAAGGGCAGGATCGAGCTTCGCCAGTACGAGGACCAGCCGTGGGAGACGCCGGCGGAGGACATGATCCTGCTCGTCCGCAACTTTCCGAAGGGCAAGGCGGCGATCGAACGGATCACGGTGCCGCATTTTCCCGGCGGACACTATGGCGGCGACGACCGGCTGCGGAATACGCTCTTCGCGCCGGATGCGAAGGATCCGCTTGGACAGCGCGCAGGTGCGCGGGCCGGCGCCATGTCGGTCCTTTGCGGCATTGCGGCGCTTCAGAGTTCGCGTACGGGCAAGATCGTCCGCCTGGCCGATCTGATGCCGGAATTGTTCACCGACGGGGCGCAGGCGGAACGCAAGCTCGCGGCGAATGCCGGGTGGCCCGCGCATTTTCCCTCTTGAACCTCTAGTTGCTAGAGGACTTAGCCTGCTTCCGGTTTCGTAAGGAGCATGGAATGACAGGCATATTTCGGGAAACGAGATTCCGCGTCGATGGGATGGATTGCGCGTCCTGCGCGACCAAGATCGAAACGGCCGTCAGGCGGGTTGCGGGGGTCGAGGACGTGAATGTCTCGGTGGCCGCCGGCACCATGACCGTCCGGCATGCGGCGCGCGACGATATCGGCGCCCAGGTGATGCGGAAGGTCGGCGGACTCGGCTACGGGCTTGCGCCGCTTGACGTTGCGGCAGAACGGCAGCCGGCTCAGAGCGAGCACGCCTGCTGCGGCCACGAGCATGTTGCAGGCGGCCCGCACCAGGATCACGGCCATCCGACAATCCTTCCGGCAGGCACGAAGCCGTCGTCCCATTTCAGGGCGCCCTTGCCATGGTGGCGAACGGCAAAAGGCAGGTTCACGCTCGCCTGCGGCGTTGCCCTTGCCGCAGCCTATGCCATCGGCCAGTTCGTTCCCGGTACCGAGCCCTGGATTTTCATCCTCGCCATGCTCGTCGGCCTGGTGCCGATCGCGAGACGCGCGCTCATGGCAGCACTTTCCGGCACGCCTTTCTCGATCGAGATGCTGATGACCATTGCGGCAGCCGGTGCCGTCTTCATCGGCGCCGGCGAGGAGGCGGCCATGGTCGTCCTCCTGTTCCTGATCGGGGAACTGCTCGAGGGTGTTGCCGCGGGCAAGGCACGGGCGAGCATACAGGCGCTGACGGCGCTCGTGCCGAAATCGGCGCTCCTCGAAGAAAACGGCAGGACCGTGGAGGTCCCCGCCGAAAGCCTGGCCCCTGGCGCCATCGTCCTCGTCCGTCCCGGCGACCGGCTTCCCGCCGACGGTATCATCGTCTCCGGCGAGAGCGGCGTCGACGAGGCGCCGGTGACCGGCGAGAGCACGCCCGTCCTGAAGGAAGCCGGCGCGAACGTCTTTGCCGGAACCGTCAATGGTGACGGCGCGCTGCGGGTGCGCGTCACCGCCGCCGCAGCCGACAACACCATCGCGCGCGTCATCAGGCTTGTCGAAGAGGCGCAGGAGAAGAAGGCGCCGACGGAGCGTTTCATCGATCGCTTCTCCCGATATTACACGCCGGGCGTGGTGCTCGTCGCGGCATTGGTCGCGATCATCTCGCCGCTCGCCTTCGGCGGCCTGTGGCAGGACTGGATTTACAAAGGGCTCGCGCTTCTCCTGATCGGTTGCCCCTGTGCCCTCGTCATCTCCACGCCGGCCGCGATCGCGGCGAGCCTTTCGGCAGGTGCGCGCCGCGGTCTTCTGATCAAAGGCGGCGCCGTCCTCGAAAATCTCGGCAGGATCACAGCCGTCGCCTTCGACAAGACCGGAACGCTCACCGAAGGCAGGCCGAAACTGACCGACATCGTCGCCTTCGGCAGATCGGAAGCGGAGGTGCTCGACTACGCCGCTGCGCTCGAACAGGGATCCAGCCATCCGCTGGCTCGTGCCGTCCTGTCGCGTGCCGAAGCCGATGGATTGGCGCTCCTTCCCGTCGAAGGCGCCAGGGCCATCGGGGGCAAGGGCGTTGCCGCTTCCGCAGACGGCGTCGAGCTTTTCCTCGGCTCGCCCGAGGCGGCCCGGGAGCGCGCGCCGCTGGCGGCGGATGAACTGGCTCGGATCGAAACCCTGCAGGGTGAGGGGAAGACCGTCTCCGTGCTCGTCGTCGGCGGGAGGGCAGCCGGAGCGCTTGCCATGCGCGACGAACCGCGTGCGGATGCCGCGGCGGGCCTGAGGGCGCTCGCCGCTCAGGGGTTGCGGGTGGTGATGCTCACCGGCGACAACCGGGCGACGGCCGAGGCGATCGCCGGCCGGCTCGGGGGCATCGAGGCGCATGCAGGGCTTCTTCCCGAGGATAAGCAGCGCATCGTAAGCGGGCTCAAGGCCGAAGGTCTCGTCGTGGCGAAAGTCGGCGACGGCATCAACGACGCGCCGGCTCTGGCGGCGGCGGATGTCGGCATCGCCGTTGGCGGCGGCACCGACGTGGCGCTGGAAACGGCCGACGCGGCCAGCCTCCATGCCCGCGTCTCGGACGTCTCGGAGATGGTGAAGCTGTCACGGGTGACGATGCGCAACATTCACCAGAACATCACGATCGCACTCGGGCTCAAGGCGGTGTTCCTGGCGACGACCATTGCCGGCGTGACGGGCCTCTGGCCGGCGATCCTCGCCGATACCGGCGCGACCGTCCTGGTGACGATCAACGCATTGAGGCTGCTGCGTTAGTTGGCCGGGATTCAGCCCGCGACCTTCCGCAAGGCCCCCCAAACCCTCCCCACAAGGGGGAGGGAAGCGGCTTCACGCACCCGCGCCATGGATGCAATCTCCCTGTGTATATTCGCGCTGGACTCTCACCGGCGATCCTATGAGAGTATAAGGAGATTTCGTCGCCCAGGCTTTCGCGCCTGAAAATCGATGATAAACTTATACCAAATGGTAAAAAAATTGTCGGCACGGTTTCTGCGATGAGCCGAAGCGGGCAAAAAGGGGATCGCAGGCCAATATGAACAATATTGCCATCGAATTGCGTGGAATAGACAAGAGCTTCGGGCTGGTCCACGCCAACAGGAACATCAATCTCAAGGTTCGCAAGGGCACGATCCACGGCATCATCGGTGAAAACGGTGCCGGCAAGTCGACGCTGATGTCGATCCTCTATGGCTTCTATCAGGCCGACAACGGTGAGATCCTGGTCGACGGCAAGCCTGTTTCCATTCGCGATCCGAATGCGGCGATCTCCGTCGGGATCGGCATGGTCCACCAGCACTTCATGCTGGTCGAGAACTTTACCGTGCTCGAAAACGTCATGCTCGGCGCCGAGGACAGCCAGATCCTCAACAAGGGCATCGCCAAGGCGCGGCAGGAGCTGAAACGGCTCGAGAAGGAATATGCGCTCGAGGTCAATCCGGACGCCCTGATCGAGGAGCTGCCGGTCGGCCTCCAGCAGCGCGTCGAGATATTGAAGGCGCTTTATCGAAGGGCCGATATCCTGATCCTCGATGAGCCGACCGGCGTCTTGACGCCGGCTGAGGCCGATCACCTGTTTCGCATCCTCGGCCAGCTCAAGGCGCAGGGAAAGACGATCATCCTCATCACCCATAAGCTGCGCGAGATCATGGCGATCACCGACGAGGTGTCGGTCATGCGCCGCGGCGAAATGGTGGCGACGCGCACGACGCGTGAAACCTCGGTCGAGGAACTGGCCGAGCTGATGGTCGGTCGGCGCGTGCTGCTGCGTGTCGAGAAGGGCGAGAGCAATCCCGTTGACGTGAAGCTCGCCGTCCAGGGGCTGACGGTCAAGGACAGCCGCGGCGTGACCATGGTCGATAACGTCTCCTTCGAGGTTCGTGCAGGCGAGATCGTCGGCATCGCCGGCGTGGCCGGCAACGGCCAGTCGGAACTGCTCGAAGCGATCGCCGGCATCCGCAAGGCCGCCTCCGGGACGGTTCTCCTCAACGGCAAGCCGGTGGACGTGACCGGCAACGCGGACCCGGCGAAACTGCGGGATCGCGGACTGGCGCATGTGCCGGAGGACCGGCATCACGTCGGGCTCGTGCTCAAGTTCGAGGAGTGCGAAAACGCGATCCTCGGTTACCACCATGACCCACGCTTCTCCAACGGCATGTTCCTGAACATCGATGCGATCCGCAAGGATGCCGAGGAGAAGATTGCCAAATATGATATTCGCCCGCCGAATGCGCGGCTGAGGACGGCCAATTTTTCCGGTGGCAACCAGCAGAAGGTCGTGCTTGCGCGCGAGATGGAGCGGGATCCGGACGTCCTCATCATCGGCCAGCCGACCCGCGGCGTCGACGTCGGCGCGATCGAATTCATCCACAAGCGGATCATCGAGATGCGCGACCAGGGCAAGGCCGTTCTGCTGGTTTCGGTCGAGCTCGACGAGATACGTTCCCTTTCCGACCGCATCCTCGTGATGTTTGCCGGACGCGTCGTCGGCGAACGCAGCCCCGAAGCGACCGAAGGCGAGCTCGGCCTGCTGATGGCCGGTGTCGAAGGCCGCAAGGAGGCCGCAGAATGAGTACGCCCTATGCGAAACTCCCGGTATGGGTGGAATATGGCCTCATTCCGCTGATCAATCTTGCCGTCGCCTTCCTCGTCGCCGGCCTCGTCGTTCTCCTCGTCGGCGAAAACCCGCTCGAAGCCGCCTATCATCTCATCAACGGCGCCTTCGGCCGCGGCGAATATATCGGCTTCACGCTCTATTACGCGACGACCTTCATCTTCACCGGGCTCGCGGTGGCGGTCGCCTTTCATGCCGGTCTTTTCAACATCGGCGGCGAGGGCCAGGCCTATGTCGGCGGCATCGGCGTGGCGCTCGCCTGCCTCTGGCTCGACCAGACTATGCCCTGGTACGTGGTCTTCCCGCTCGCCATCGTCGGCTCCGCCTTCTTCGGCGCGCTCTGGGCGTTCCTGCCCGGCTGGCTGCAGGCCAAACGCGGCAGCCATATCGTCATCACCACCATCATGTTCAATTTCATCGCCTCCAGCCTGATGGTCTATCTGCTGACACGCGTGCTGAAGCCGCTCGGCTCGATGGCGCCGCAGACGCGCACCTTCGCCGAAGGCGGGCAATTGCCGAAGCTCGACTGGCTGCTGTCGATCTTCGGCCTCAATATCGGCACGGCGCCGTTCAACATCTCGTTCCTCCTGGCGCTGGCGGCCGCCTTCGCGGTCTGGGTGCTGATCTGGCGCACCAGGCTCGGCTACGAGATGCGCACCATGGGCCATAGCCCGTCCGCCGCGCGCTATGCCGGTATCAGCGAAAGCCGCATCACCGTCGTCGCCATGATGATATCAGGCGGCCTTGCCGGCATGATGGCGCTGAACCCGATCATGGGCGAGCAGTTCCGCATGCAGCTGGATTTCGTGCAAGGCGCCGGCTTCGTCGGCATCGCGGTCGCGTTGATGGGGCGCTCGCATCCGGGCGGCATCATTCCCGCCGCGATCCTTTTCGGCGTGCTCTATCAGGGCGGCGCCGAGATCGCCTTCGAGATGCCTTCGATCTCCCGGGACATGATCGTCATCATCCAGGGTCTCGTGATCCTCTTTGCCGGGGCGCTCGAGAACATGTTCCGCCCGGCGATCACGCGCGCCTTCGCGATGCGCGGCCAGCGCGCGGCCGCCGTCGTGCAGACCAAGGGAGCCTGAAATGGACTTCTTCCACGTTCTCGTCGTGCTCCTGGAATCGACGATCCGCGTCTCCGTGCCGCTGGTCTTCGCAGCCCTTGCCGGTCTGTTCACCGAGCGCGCCGGCGTCTTCGACATCGGCCTGGAGGGCAAGATGCTCGGTGCGGCCTTTGCCGCCGGGGCGGCGGCAGCCGTCACGCAGTCCGTCTGGGTGGGGCTCGTTGCGGCGATCCTCGTTTCCGTGGCCCTCTCGCTCGTCCACGGCTATGCTTCGATCACCCAGCGCGGCAACCAGATCGTCTCGGGTGTGGCGATCAACTTCATCGTTGCCGGTTCCACCGTGATCCTGGGAGAGGCCTGGTTCCGGCAAGGCGGCCGCACGCCGGCGCTCGCCGAAGGCGCGCGGTTCCAGACGATCAACTTCCCCGACGCGGACATGATCCGCGAAATTCCCGTCCTCGGGCCGGTCTATGCGGACCTCCTGTCCGGCCATTTCCTGCTCACCTATCTCGCCTTCGCCATGGTGCCGATCAGCTGGTGGATTCTCTACCGCACCCGTTTCGGCCTGAGGCTGCGCGCCGTCGGCGAGAATCCGGGCGCGGTCGATACCGCCGGTATCTCGGTGATCTGGCTCAGATACCGGGCTGTCATCTGCTGCGGCATTCTCTGCGGCTTTGCCGGCGCCTATCTTTCGCTGGCGATGACGGCGGGCTTCGTCAAGGGCATGACGGCGGGCAAGGGCTATATCGCGCTTGCGGCGCTGATCTTCGCCAAATGGCGGCCGCTCAACGTCATGTTCGCCTGCCTGCTCTTCGGCTTCCTCGATGCGCTCGCGATTCGTCTGCAGGGCACGCCCTTGCCGCTTATCGGCCAGGTTCCGGTGCAGCTCATGCAGGCCCTGCCCTATATCCTCACCGTCATCCTGCTTGCCGGCTTCATCGGCAAGGCCATTCCGCCGAAGGCGGGCGGCGTACCCTATGTGAAGGAGCGCTAATCATGTCCAAGGACGAACTCTTTGTCGCGGCGCGTGAAGCCATGGCGAAGGCGCATGCGCCCTATTCCAAGTTTCCGGTCGGCGCCGCCATTCGCGCCGAGGACGGCAGGATCTATACGGGCGCAAACATCGAGAACCTGTCCTTTCCGGAGGGCTGGTGCGCCGAGACGACGGCGATCAGCCATATGGTGATGGCCGGCCAGCGCAAGATCACGGAGGTCGCGGTGGTCGCCGAGAAACTCGCGCTCTGCCCGCCCTGCGGCGGCTGCCGTCAGCGGCTTGCGGAATTTTCCGGCGCGAGCACCCGCATCTATCTTTGCGACGAAACGGGGATCAGGAAGACGCTGGCGCTCTCCGACCTGCTGCCGCACAGCTTCGAGACGGAGATTCTCGGATGACGGCGGCGGCGGACTTCCTCGGGGGCAAGCTCGGAGCGCTTGCGCCCCGCTACGGGATCGTGCTCGGGTCCGGCCTCGGCTCGCTGGTCGACGCGGTGGCGGAGCCGCTGCGCATCCCCTATGCGGAGATCCCGGGCTTTCCGGTGAGCGGCGTTTCCGGCCATGCCGGCGAGTTCGTGGCGGGCAGGATCGGCAACACTCCCGTCGCCGTGCTTTCCGGTCGTGCCCATTATTACGAACGCGGCGACGCCAGTGCCATGCGCGTGCCGATCGAGACGCTGAAGCGGATCGGCGTCGAGAACCTGATCCTCACCAATTCCGCCGGTTCGCTGCGCGAAGACATGCCGCCGGGCTCGGTCATGCGCATTGCCGATCACATCGCCTTTGCCGGCGCCAATCCGCTGATCGGCGTCGAAAGCGACGAGCGTTTCGTCGGCATGACGAATGCCTATGACGCGGCGCTGGCCATAGGGATGGAGGAGGCCGCCGAACGCCTCGGCATCCCGCTCGCGCGCGGCGTCTATATGTGGTTCTCCGGGCCGAGCTTCGAGACGCCGGCCGAAATCCGCATGGCCCGTATCCTCGGTGCCGATGCGGTCGGCATGTCCACGGTGCCGGAGGTCATTCTCGCCCGGCTCTTCGGACTGAAGGTCGCCGCCGCCTCCGTCGTCACCAATTTTGCCGCCGGCATGACCGGGGCGGAACTCAGCCATGAAGAAACCAAGCAAATGGCACCGCTCGGCGGCACGCGGCTGGCGGCAATCCTGAAAGAGATGATCGCGAGCGAAGGCTGAACGGCCATGCTTCCGCAGGAAATCATACGAAAGAAAAGGGACGGCGATCGGCTTGATCCGGCGGATATCGCCGGTTTCATCGCCGGTGTGACCGATGGCTCGGTTTCGGAAGGGCAGGCGGCCGCTTTCGCCATGGCGGTCTGGTTTTCCGGAATGAATCGCGACGAATGCGTGGCGCTAACGCTGGCGATGCGCGATTCCGGGGAAACGCTCGACTGGAGCGATCTCGCACGCCCCATCGTCGACAAGCACTCGACGGGCGGCGTCGGCGACAATGTCTCGCTGATGCTGGCGCCGATCGTCGCCGCCTGCGGTGCCGCCGTGCCGATGATTTCGGGCCGGGGGCTCGGCCACACCGGCGGGACGCTCGACAAGCTCGAATCGATTCCCGGCTATGACATCCAGCCATCGCCCGAGCTCTTTCGGCTGGTGGTCGATGAGGTCGGCTGCGCCATCATCGGCCAGACCGCCGATCTCGCGCCGGCCGACAAGCGCCTCTATGCGATCCGCGACGTGACGGCCACGGTCGATTCAGTGCCGCTGATCACCGCATCGATCCTTTCGAAAAAGCTCGCCGCAGGCCTCGGGTCGCTGGTCCTCGACGTCAAGCTCGGCAATGGCTCCTTCATGACGGATCCCGCCGAAACCGAAGTCCTGGCGCGTTCGCTGGTCGAGGTCGCCAATGGCGCGGGCGTGCGCACCTCTGCGCTGATCACCGACATGAACGAGCCACTGGCGGACGCGGCCGGCAACGCGCTCGAAATCGAGAGCTGCCTGGCCTATCTGCGCAGCGAGAAAGCGGGAACCCGCCTCGATCAGGTCGTGATGGCCCTGGCTGGGGAAATGCTCGTTGCAGCGGGTGTCGCGGCGCATGAAGCCGAAGCCGAAGCCATGGCCCGGCGCGTCCTGGGGAGCGGGGAGGCGATGGAGCGTTTCGGCCTCATGATCCGGCGGCTCGGCGGGCCTGGCGATTTCGTGGATCGCCCGGGCGCCTATCTTGCCGGGGCGCCCGCGGTCCTTGCCGTGCCGGCGGGCCGGAACGGCTATCTGGCGTCCTGCGAGACGCGCGAATTGGGAATGTCGGTCATCGCACTCGGCGGCGGGCGCACCCGCCCGGATGACCGGATCGATCATCGCGTCGGTTTTTCCGGCCTGCGACCGCTCGGGACGAAAGTCGAAAAGGGCGAGCCGATCGCCTTCGTCCATGCTGCCGACCGAAGCCAGGCCGAAGCGATCGCAAAGCGGGTTGCCACGCTCTATGCGATCGCAGACGAGGAGCCGGGGCAACGGCCGGTGGTCGTTTCGAAGCTGAGAGCGGGGTGAGGAAAAGCGTGTGCGGTTTTGCGCCCGCATCCCGCGCCTTATCGGACTCGTTGACGAAATGCAGCGTCGTTTTCCGAGGCGGCAGGACGGCAGACCGACAGCGCTACTTCGTTCCGTACATGCGGTCGCCCGCATCGCCGAGGCCCGGCACGATATAGCCCTTCTCGTTGAGATGGCTGTCGATCGAGGCCGTGAAGATCGGAACGTCCGGATGGACGCCCTGGAAGTTGCGGATACCCTCCGGAGCGGCAAGGAGGCAGAGGAAGCGGATGTTCCGCGCACCGCGCTCCTTGAGCTTCTCGATGGCCGCGATCGAGGAATTGCCGGTGGCGAGCATCGGGTCGACGACGATGACGAGGCGCTCGTTGATGTTGTCCGGCGCCTTGAAGAAATATTCGACCGCCTGCAGAGTCTCGTGGTCCCGGTAGACGCCGATATGCGCAACGCGCGCCGAGGGTACCAGTTCGAGCATGCCCTCGAGCAGGCCGTTGCCGGCGCGCAGGATGGAAGCGAAGACGAGCTTCTTGCCCTCGAGCACCGGTGCGTCGGTTTCCACGAGAGGCGTCTCGATCCGTTCGGTCGTCAGCTCCAGATCGCGCGTGACCTCATAGCAGAGCAGCGTCGAGATTTCCTTGAGCAGCCGGCGGAAGCCCGCAGTCGACGTTTCCTTCTTGCGCATGATGGTCAGCTTGTGCTGCACCAGCGGATGACCGATCACCGTTACGCCGTCCATGGCTCATCTTCCCCGCGAAAATTGGCTATCCACCCTCTTTTCCATGGAAAGGGCGGGGGCCGCAAGAGTGTAGGTTGAAGTTGTGCAGCTCCGCCCGCTCATCCGCGCAACTAGACATGCAACGCGGCCAGCAACCTCTCCCGCGTCGGCTCGTCCACGAAGGCGGCTTCAATCGCGGTCTTCGTCATCCGGTCGATCTCGCTGTCGGAGAAGCCCATCGCGTGGAAGGCGATTTCGTATTCCTGCGCGAGCGACGTGTGGAAGAAGGGAGGATCGTCGGAATTGAGCGTCACGCGGACGCCGGCTTCGTAAAGCCGCCTAAGGGGATGCGCGGCAAAGTCCGGGAACACCTGAAGCGCGACATTCGAACCGGGACAGACTTCGAGCACGACGCCCTCGTCGGCAAGGCGCTTCACGAGATCGCCGTCCTCGATCGCCCTGACCCCGTGGCTGATCCGGGCCGGGCGGACATGGTCCAGCGCATCACGCACGCTGAAGGCGCCGGAAAGTTCGCCCGCGTGGATGGTGAGGCCGAGGCCGGCATCGCGGACGGTGTCGAAGGCGCGGGAGAATTCGGCGACGCTGTGCATGCGCTCCTCGCCGGCCAGATTGAAGCCGGTCACGAGCGGATGCCGGCGCATCGCTGCATATTCGGCGGTCCTGATGACGGAGTCGGGACCGAAATGGCGGATGCCGGTGATCAGCATGCGCGATTCGATGCCGGTCTTCGCCTTCGCCGCCTCCATGCCGGCGGCGAGGCCCTCGATATAGGCGTCGGCGCCGAGACCGATCGTTTCGCCGTGGTCGGGCGAGACGATGATTTCGCTGTAGATCGTGCCCGCTTCGGCGAGCTCCGTCAGATAGGTCTCGGCGAGAAGCGCATAATCGCCTTCGGTGCGAAACAGCGAGGCGATGGCGTCGTAGCACCTTACGAAGCTGGTGAAATCCTCCCAGACATAGGCCCTGTCGCGGATGATCGCGCTGGTGTCGACGCCGTATTTGCGGGCCTGCCTCAGCGCCAGTTCAGGCGGCGTCGCGCCCTCGATATGGCAATGCAGTTCGGCTTTCTTCAGATGAGCGGTCAAAGGAGGCTTCTCCCATGTGGGCCGGCGCCAATGCCGAGATGTCTTGCGACGGTTTCGCCGATATGGGCGAAGCTGTCGGCGATGCCGAAGGAGCGGCTGCGAAGCGTCGGGCCGAACATCAGCACCGGCACGCGCTCGCGCGTGTGGTCGGTGCCGCGCCAGGTCGGATCGCAGCCATGGTCGGCGGTCAGGATCACCATGTCGCCGGGTTTCAGCCGGCGGTCGAGATCGGGCAGGCGTGCATCGAAGGCTTCCAGCGCGGCGGCATAGCCGGGCACGTCGCGGCGATGGCCGTAGAGCATGTCGAAGTCGACGAAATTGGTGAAGACGAGCGCCCCGTCTTCGGCCTCTTCGATGGCTTCCAGACTGGCGTCGAAGAGGGCCATGTTGCCGTTGGCCTTGGTGAGCCTGGTCACACCCTGATGGGCGAAGATGTCGCCGATCTTGCCGATCGCGTGCACCGTGCGCCCGGCCTCCTGCAGTCGGTCGAGAACGGTCGGCTCGGGCGGCGGCACCGAATAGTCGCGACGGTTGCCCGTGCGCGTGAAGTTGCCCGGGTCGCTACCGACGAAGGGCCGTGCGATGACGCGGCCGATATTGTGGTCGTCGACGAGCCGGCGGACGACCTCGCAGAGGTTCAGCAGGCGCTCCAGCCCGAAGGTCTGTTCATGCGCGGCGATCTGGAAGACGGAATCGGACGAGGTGTAGCAGATCGGCTTGCCGCTCCGCATATGCTCTTCGCCGTGGCGGGCGATGATGTCGGTACCCGAAGCATGGCAATTGCCGAGAATGCCGGGCACATCGCCCTCGCGACAGATCGCTTCGACCAATTCGGGAGGGAAGGCGTCGCCTTCGGCCGGAAAATAGCCCCAGTCGAAGGTCACCGGCGTGCCGGCGATTTCCCAATGACCGGACGGCGTGTCCTTGCCGCGCGAGACTTCGCTTGCCGCGCCGTAGATCCCGTAGACGCGTTCCGGCAGCGCCATGCCGGCGGGCAGCCGCCCGGTCGCGAGCCGCGCCGCATGCATGAGGCCGAGCGCCGACATGTTGGGCAGATGAAGCGGCCCTTCCCGGAGACCTGTCCGGTCGGCCGCTCCCGCCGCGCAGAATTCCGCAATATGTCCGAGCGTATCGGCGCCGAGATCGCCGAAAGCCTCTGCGTCCGGCGCATTGCCGATGCCGAAGGAATCGAGGACGAAAAGGAACGCACGCGCCATGAAACACCCTGACTGATCCCGAGCGCGAGCGCGATAAGCGGCGAGCCGGTGCCATTAAGATTTTCGCGGCCGTCGCCGCACAATCCGGCAGAAATAGCGCGCCGCCTTGTCCATTGCAATTGATGCCTGCCGCCCAGGACCCACCCCGCGTGGGTGCCGGAGGGGGGCCTCAGCAATCGGTGCAGTTGATGGTCGTGCCGAAGCGCTGGCGGTAGTAGGAGGTCCGGGAGAGCGGGATCGTGCCGCCGGCGTCCGAGCCGAACAGGGAAATCTGATGGTTGACGACGAGTTCGGTGCGCACGACGAAGGCATTCACCGCGTCGAGCTCCGCCGGAACGCTGACCACGGAATTGACCGCATAGGGGACCGTCGCGCCGTCGCTCGCGTCCGACCAGCCCCGGGACCAGGCGACCTTGCCTTCAGTCGTGCCGTTCACCTGGATACCGGTGATCTTGAGGTCGTAGTCGGAGCCGTCATAGGGCACCAGCATGTTTTTCGCGACGTTGCGCATGTCGTCCAGAAAGGCCTTGTTCACCTGCTGCTCCTGGGTGACGATATCACTCACCGCACTCGAGGCCCGCCCGACCTTGCGCGCCACGGTGAAGCCGAGCGAAAGCTCGAAAGCGCCAACATAGGCCGCGATCAGAAGCGGCGCGACAATGGCGAATTCCACGGCCCCGGCGCCGCGCCGGTCCCGCAACAGTCCGTGGAAGACCCCCCACAGCTGCCGTTTGCATGCAGGAAGACGTTCCATGGCGGCCTCAATAGTTTTCGTTGCGGAAGGTGGCGGTCGAGACCATCAGATAGTCGCGCGGCATGCTGTCGCCGGCGGGTCTGAGCTTGGTCACCAGGGGACGAACGAGATCGGTGATCACGGTCCAGCGGTAATAGGCGCGCACCATGGTGTAGTCGTTCGGGCCGCCGGGTGCGAACGTAAAGCCGCTGGTGTCGAGATCGGAGCCGATCCGCGGCACGGCTTCCGGAAAGACACTGAGATCGGCGGGAAGCTTGCGGACGTCGAGATAGAGTTTCGAGGCTTGCGTCGCCTCGGTCGCCGAGCAGGTCATCATGATCGCGATTTCCTCGCAGAAGGCCTGGCGGAACTGGGTTTCTGTCGTGAAGCCGGGCTTGCCGGTATCGGTGGTGATTTCACCCGTGCGGATTTTCCGCGCCAGCGTATCGGTCGCATTGGCCAGCAATTGCTCCCCGGCAAAAGCGACGAATGTCTCGATCGAGGCGAAGACGACGATGAAGAAAGGCAGTGCAAGGATCGCGAATTCGATCGCCGTCGCACCTTTCCGGTCGCCGATGAAGCGCCGAAAAAGGGCGCGCGGGGAGGGAGCCCGGGGAGTGGATGCTTTCTCGTCGATCGACATCGCGCCGTTCCATCATGCCAACTGGTTGGCGCAAAATACACGGCGACTGTTGAAGATTCGTTTTCGAGGACCCGGAGAATTTTAGTGGTTCTGAAGCTGAGGGCGGAACGGCCCCTCATCCCGCTGCCGCGACCTTCTCCCCGCAAGCGGGGAGAAGGGACAGGCGGCTCGCTTTGCGGCTCAAGTCCCCTCTGTCCGCGCGCGGGGAGAGGGTTAGGGTGAGGGCAGGGCGAATTTCCCGGTCTCAATTGCCGCTCGAAGCGGAGGCCTGCCGTTCCGCACGCTCGCAATTGGGCGTGCAGGAGAGAACGGTGCGGACGGTCTGTTTATAGACGCGTACCGTGTTGCCCTCGTCGATCGATACCAGGATGCGCTCGTCGACCATGGCGTTGCCGTCCTGGTCGAGAATGACGAGATTGGTGGTGCCGAAATTGCGCCCGGTCAGCACGATGGTCTTCGCATCCGCCACGGTCGCGTCGGCAACCTCCGCATTGCCGATGATCACCTTGCTGACGGGCCGGTCGAGCTTCAGCACGCGGGCGTGGTCCATATAGACGCGCATCATTTCTTCAGCCGCGCGGGCGCCACCCGGTGCGGCGATCGCCAGAAGTGCAGTCGTTGCAAGCAGTGCGGCCCGTGGGGTCGCTGAGGGCGTGTTCATGGCGCGTCCTGACGGTCTATCTGCCACATCTTGGCGCCTTTTGGTGAATGAATGGTTACGCCGATGCGGCGCAATTTAAGGCATCCATTTTCCGCACATTTACCCAGGAAAAAGCGAGTTTCCTTTAACCTCACGGTAACCGGTTTCCTTAAGCGGAAAGCAATTAGCCCCCGCTAAATTCAGGGTATCCGATCAACGGCAACAGTTTGACGGACGTGCTGAACAACAAGTGAAGTTTGAGGAGAATAGTCATGAAGACCATTTTTGCACGCCTGATGAAGGACGAGTCCGGCGCAACCGCAATCGAATACGGCCTGATAGCAGCCCTGATCTCGGTGGCGTTGATCGGCGGCGCCTCAACGTTGGGGACACAGCTCGACCTTACGTTCGATGCCCTAGGTACCAAAATGACTGAGGCGCAAAAGGATTACACCAAGTAATCGTCGTGCCGGAATCGAGAGCCGGGAGCTACCTTTGCAAGGTGGCTCTCGGCGAAATTGTTGAGTTGTCGCAAGTTGGCGCTTGCAGGCGAGTTGTGGAGAGACTCCGGTGATCAATGTGGCCATCTTGGTAATCTTTCCGGTGTGCCTGGCATTTGCCGCCTTCTGCGACTTGTTCACGATGTCGATTCCAAATCGTATCTCGGTCATTCTGCTGGGCTCGTTCGTCGTGGTCGCCCCGCACGGACTTGATCTCACACAGATCCTTCTCCACTTTGCGGCTGGCGGGACGGTTTTTGCTGCCTGCTTCTGCCTTTTCGCGCTGAACGTCATGGGCGGTGGCGACGCAAAACTCCTGACAGCGAGTGCGATCTGGTTCGGCCTCAGCACTTCGCTCGTCGCCTTCCTATTGTACGTCTCCGTTATTGGCGGCCTGCTGACGCTCGTCGTCTTGTTTCTGCGTAGCAAAGAGAACCTGATCCTTGCCGCCCGCATCCCGGTTCCGCATCGGCTGCTAACCTCGAAGAAAATTCCCTATGGCGTTGCCATTGCGCTCGGTGGACTCGCGGCTTACCCGTCCTCGCCGCTCATGCAGGCCGCATTCGCGCAACTCGCCTGAGTTCCGATGCATGACGTTTTCCGTTAACCATCTGCATAAGCATTCTATTAACCATAATTACACCAATTCCTGATCAACCTGATCCCGGGCAATTCTTGGGAGTTTGGGGCGATCATGAGACCGGTGCGCATTATCATTCTGGCGGTGGCCGTCGGCTCGGCTGCCTTGGCCGGGCTGCTGGCGATGAAGCTCACCCGCGCGCCCGCCCCGCAGACGGCGGAACCCGTCATCGAGCAGGCGCCGACCATCAACGTGCTGGTCGCCGGCAAGAGCCTGCCGGTCGGCTCCCGTCTCGGCGCCGATTCCATCCATTGGAAGGCCTGGCCGAAGGATGGTGTCGCCGAGGGAATGATAACGGAGGAAAACCGTCCCGCCGCCGTCGAAGATCTCGCCGGCGCCGTCGTCCGCCTGCCGATCTTCACCGGCGAGCCGGTCCGCCAGGAAAAGATCGCCGACGCATCGAACCGGATCATGTCGTCGCTGCTGCCCGCCGGAAAGCGCGCCGTCGCCACGGAAATCACGGTTGCGACCGGGGCGGGCGGCTTCATCCTGCCGAACGATCGTGTCGACGTGATCATGGTGCGCAAGTCCGACGGCGATCTCTATCTGACCGAAACGGTGCTGAGCAATGTCCGCGTGCTGGCGATCGACCAGCAGATCGAGGAGAAGGAAGACGGCTCCAAAGCGGTCGTCGGTACGACCGCGACGCTGGAACTGACGCCGGATCAATCGAAGGTCATGACCGTGGCGCAGCAGATGGCGGACCGCATCTCGCTGGCTCTGCGCAGCGTCGCCGACGCGCAGGAGCCGGATACCACGGCTGCCGACTACCTTCTCAACGGCGACGGCCGGCCGAGCATTCAGGTCATCAAGTCGGGCTCCATCGTCAAGGGCGACGGTGTGGCCCTCCAGAACCAGAAGTGAGGCGGGGCGCAAGGTGAAACCGATCGCAAAAAAGTTTCGGGCGTCTGTCGCAGCCGGCCTTTCCTTCTGCCTGACCTTTTCGGGCATGGCGCTGCCGACTCTCCCGACCGCCGAGGCCGCCTCCTCCTCGGTGGTGAGGATCGTCGATAGCGGCCCCGGCGCCCGCAAGACCATCAATCTCGGTCTCAACAAGGCGGTCGTCGTGGACCTGCCGAGCGACGCCCACGACATCCTCGTCGCCGATCCCTCGCTCGCCGATGCGATCACCCGCACCTCGCGCCGCATCTATCTCTTCGGCAAGTCCGTCGGCCAGACGAACATCTTCGTCTTCGGCCCGGGCGGCGAGGAGATCGTCAGCCTGGAGGTCGCCGTAGAGCGCGACGTCGCCGGTCTCGAATCCAATTTGCGTCGCTTCATTCCCGATGCGGATATCAATGTCGAAATCATTTCGGACAACGTGGTGCTGACAGGCACGGTGCGCACGCCGCTCGACTCGACCAGGGCCGTCGATCTCGCACGCGCTTTCCTGAAGGGTGGCGAGGCGACCACGCGCAACATCACCGCGCAGGGCAATAACGGCGATGCCGATATCTTCGCCGAGGACCGGCAGAACTCGCAGATCGTCAATCTGCTGACGATCGAGGGCGACGACCAGGTGACGCTGAAGGTGACCGTGGCCGAGGTCAGCCGGCAGGTGCTGAAGCAGCTCGGCTTCAACGGCCGTGTCTCCGACGGCGAAAGCGGTATCAGCTTCCGTAATCCGGCCAATCTGGGCGACGCCATTTCCCTCGGCACCAACGCTCTGATCAAGGGTTCGATCGGCGGGACAACCATTTCGAGCTATATCAATGCAATGGAACAGGCCGGCGTGATGCGCACGCTCGCCGAGCCGAGCCTCACGGCGATCTCCGGCCAGGAAGCGAAATTCTATGTCGGCGGCGAGTTCCGGCTTACCGGCATGCAGGAAGTGGGCACAGACGCCGACACCGGCGAAACGACTGTCACGCGCGAGGTCAACGATGTCGAATACGGCATCAGGCTGAACTTCAAGCCGGTCGTTCTCGGCCCCGGCCGCATCAGCCTGCAGATCGAGACCGATGTCTCGGAGCCGACCTATGAGGGTTCGGTCGTCACCGGCAATGGTACGGTCAACGTTCCCGGCAATACCTTTCTCGGCATCCGCCGGCGCGAGGCCTCGACCAGCGTCGAACTGCCGTCCGGCGGCTCGATCGTGATCGCCGGCCTCGTCCAGGACAATATCCGCCAGGCGATGTCGGGCCTGCCCGCCGCATCGAAGATCCCGATCCTCGGCACGCTCTTCCGCAGCAAGGATTTCCAGCGCAGCGAGACGGAACTCGTCATCATCGCCACGCCCTACCTCGTCCGGCCGGTTGCCCGCAGCGCGATCTCGCGCCCGGACGACAACTTCAATCCGGCGAACGATCTCGAAAGCTTTTTCCTCGGCCGCGTCAACCGGATCTATGGACGCCCCGAGGCTCAGCCGCCGGCCGGCCGCTATCACGGCAATGTCGGCTTCATCTACAAATAGGCCGGCCATGAAGAAGCGAAGAGCAGCTCGAAACAGTCCCGAAAGGCAGCCTCCGATGGCCCTGAACCGCTTTCCGTATCGCCTGGCCCTGGGGGCGCTCGTCGGCCTGCTGCTGGCTGGCTGCGCCAACAAGGACAGGCTCGCGACCGGTGCTCTTCCGGACGATTACCGCACTCGCCACCCGATCGTGCTGACCGAGGGCGAGCGGACGATCGACATTCCCGTCGCCTCGGGCGACACGCGGCTCACCCAGGGGACCCGCGACGTCATCCGCGGCTTTGCCGCCGAATATCGGAATGCGTCGAGCGGCGTCATCCAGATCATGCTGCCGCGCGGATCGGTGAACGGCCATGCCGCGCAGATCGTCCGCAAGGATATTCGTCGCGTGCTGGCGGCGGGCGGCGTGTCACCGAAGAAGATGATCGAAACCACCTATGACGCCTCCGTGACGGGCGACGCCGCACCGATCCGCCTGAGCTATGTCGCGATAACTGCGCAGACCGCACCCTGCGGTGCGTGGCCGGAAGATCTGGCGCTGAATACGCTGGAAAACCGCAACTACTACAATTTCGGCTGCACCACCCAGTCCAATCTCGCCGCTCAGATCGCCAATCCGACGGATCTCGTCGGCCCGCGCCAGATGTCGCCGATCGACGCCGAGCAGCGGGGCCAGGTGATCGACAGCTGGCGCGGGACGGAAAAGGGCGACGGCGGAACCACGATCGTCTTCAACTGAAACGGGCCTTCAAGGAAAAGCGATGAACGCGATTGAATACACGATCGAAAGCGGCGCTGCCGGCGATTGGCCCCCGGACGGGTCGCGCCCCGGCGACCTCGAGCAGCTCCGGCCCCTGCCGCGCATCTCGATCCACGCCTTCTGCGAAAGCGAAGCGGTGCAGCGGCTCATGGAGCGTTGCGGCCAGGACCGCCGTATGGCGAAGGTCAGCCTTCGCATCACCGGTGGCGGCATCGCCGCCGCCGCGACCACTTTTACCAGCGTCTCAACGCCCAATCTGATCATTCTCGAAACCGCGGCCGAGACCGGCTCGCTGCTTTCGGAGCTGGCGCCGCTCGCGGAGGTCTGCGATCCGAGCACCAAGGTCATCGTCATCGGTCGCCATAACGACATCGCTCTCTATCGCGAGCTGATCCGCAACGGCATTTCCGAATATATGGTCGCACCGGTCGGGATGGCGGATATGCTGAGCGCCGTCTCGGCGATCTTCGTGGATCCGGAGGCGGAGCCGCTCGGACGCAGCCTTGCCTTCATCGGCGCGAAGGGCGGCTGCGGCTCGTCGGTCATCGCCCATAATTGCGCCTGGGGCATTTCCAATCTTTTCTCGACCGAGACGATCCTTGCCGATCTCGATCTGCCCTACGGAACCGCCAATATCGACTTCGACCAGGACCCCCCGCAGGGGATCGCCGAGGCCGTATTCGCACCGGATCGGCTGGACGAGGTCTTTCTCGACCGGCTCCTGACCAGATGCTCCGATCATCTGTCGCTGCTCGCCGCCCCCTCCATGCTCGACCGCGCCTATGACTTCGAGACGGGTGCGTTTCAGCCGATCCTGGAAGTCCTGCAGCGCAGCGCGCCCGTATCCGTTCTGGACCTGCCGCATGGCTGGACCGACTGGACCCGCTCTGTGCTTTCCGCGGCCGACGAGGTGGTCATCACCGCCGCCCCGGACCTGGCAAGCCTCAGAAACGCGAAGAACCTGCTCGATGCCTTGAAGAAGTTGAGGCCGAACGACAAGGCACCGCATCTCGTGCTCAACCAGGTGGGCGTGCCCAAGCGTCCGGAGATCGCTCCCGATGAGTTCTGCGCGTCGCTGGAGATCGAAGCCGCAGCGATCATTCCGTTCGATGCGGTCCTCTTCGGCAATGCCTCCAACAGCGGACGCATGATCGCGGAGATCGACCGGAAGTCGCCGGCCGCCGAGACCTTCTCGCAGCTGTCCCACCTCTTGACCGGGCGCACCACCGTCAAGAAGGCCAGACGGGGCGGCCTCGGCAAGGTTCTGGCGAAGCTCGGCAGGCGGTAGCGGACTATTTCCGATCCCGCACCCGAAGGGGCGGGGATCGATGAAGCAACTGGAATGAAGTGATGTTTGGCAAACGCGGAAATGAAGGTTCTGGCAAGGGTGGTGCGCGCGGCTTCTCGCCTGCGCCGCCGATGCCCGCCGTCCAGCTGGTACCGGTGGAGCGTGCCGCCGCGCCCGTTCTCGGCGAAACGATCGCTGCGCCATCCCGCCCGCAAGCGGCGGCGCCGCCTCCGCGGCGCCGAGCGCCGAGGGCGGAAGATTATTACGACACGAAATCGCAGGTCTTCTCCGCGCTGATCGATACGATCGATCTGTCGCAGCTCTCCAAGCTCGATATCGAGAGCGCCCGCGAGGAAATCCGCGACATCGTCAACGATATCATCACCATCAAGAACTTCGCGATGTCGATTTCGGAGCAGGAGGAACTGCTCGACGACATCTGCAACGACGTGCTCGGCTACGGACCGCTGGAACCATTGCTCGCGCGCGACGACATCGCCGACATAATGGTCAACGGCGCCGGGCAAACCTTCATCGAAGTGGGCGGCAAGGTCGAGGAATCGGAGATCCGGTTCCGCGACAACGGGCAACTGCTGTCGATCTGCCAGCGCATCGTCAGCCAGGTAGGCCGCCGCGTCGACGAATCGAGCCCGATCTGCGATGCGCGTCTGCCGGACGGGTCACGCGTCAACGTCATCGCGCCGCCGCTCGCGATCGACGGTACGGCGCTCACCATCCGCAAGTTCAAGAAGGACAAGCTGACGCTGGAGCAGCTGGTGCGCTTCGGATCGATCACGCCCGAGGCCGCCGTCCTGCTGCAGATCATCGGCCGCGTCCGCTGCAACATCGTCATTTCCGGCGGCACCGGCTCCGGAAAGACGACGCTGCTCAACTGCCTGACGCGCTATATCGACAGCACCGAGCGGATCATTACCTGCGAGGATTCGGCCGAATTGCAACTGCAGCAGCCGCATGTCGTCCGGCTCGAGACGCGCCCGCCGAACATCGAGGGCGAGGGCGAGATCACCATGCGCGACCTCGTGAAGAACTGCCTGCGCATGCGCCCGGAGCGCATCATCGTCGGTGAAGTGCGCGGCCCGGAAGTCTTCGACCTGTTGCAGGCGATGAACACCGGCCATGACGGTTCGATGGGAACGATCCACGCAAATACCCCGCGCGAATGCCTGAGCCGCATGGAATCGATGATCGCCATGGGCGGCTATACCCTGCCGGCCAGGACCGTTCGCGAGATCATCTCCGGCTCGGTGGACGTGATCATCCAGGCCTCGCGCCTGCGGGACGGATCGCGCCGGATCACCCACATCACCGAAGTCACCGGCATGGAAGGCGACGTGATCATCACCCAGGACCTGATGCGCTACGAGATCGACGGGGAGGACGCCAATGGCCGCATCGTCGGCCGCCATGTCTCCACCGGCATCGGCCGGCCGCATTTCTGGGACCGGGCCCGTTACTTCAACGAGGACAAGCGGCTCGCTGCGACCCTCGACGCGATGGAAAAGCAATAGGCGAACGGCTGTAGTCCCGCCGCTCCGAGTAAAGGACAGACCGAGCGATGTTCGGCATAGACATCACCGTCCTGGGACTGGCCGGCCTCGTCGCCCTGGCGGCGGCAGCACTCGCCTATGGCGTGCTCTATCCCCGTATCGAGACCGAGAAAAAGGCGGAGGGCCGCCTGCGCCGGGTCAGCGCCTCGGAGACGGACCGCACCAAGATCAAGGCGGCGCGCGACCGCGTCAACGAGATGTCGAAGCGTCGCAAATCCGTTCAGGATTCGCTGAAGGACCTCGAGAAGAAGCAGCAGGAAAAATCCGCCAATGCGGCGCCTTCGATGAAGAAGCGTCTGCTGCAGGCCGGTCTTTCGATATCGATCGCGCAGTTCTATCTGTTCAGTGCGCTTTTCGGGTTGTTCGCCTTCCTTGTCGTCCTCCTGGGAGGGGCCGGACTGATCATTGCCGCAGGCGTCGGCCTGATAGGCGCGGCCGGCCTGCCGCGGTGGATCGTCGGCTCCATGGTCAAACGCCGTTGCAGAAAGTTTCTCGACGAGTTTCCGAATTCGCTCGATGTCATGGTCCGGTCGATCAAGTCGGGGCTGCCGCTGAACGACGCCTTGCGGCTGATCGCGAGCGACGGGCAGGAGCCGGTCAGGACCGAATTCCGCCGTGTCGTCGAATCCCAGCAGGTGGGTCTCAACGTTCCCGAAGCCTGCGCCCGCATGATTCACAGCATCCCGCTGCCGGAAGTGAACTTCTTCGCGATCGTCATCGCCATTCAGGCGCAGGCGGGCGGCAATCTGTCCGAGGCGCTCGGTAATCTCTCCAAGGTCCTGCGCGAACGCAGGAAGATGAAGGCGAAGGTCAGCGCGCTGTCGATGGAGGCCAAGGCGTCCGCCTGCATCATCGGCGCGCTGCCCTTCATCGTCGCAACCCTCGTCTATCTGACTTCGCCGGACTACATGATGATTCTCTTCACCGACCCGCGCGGCCACATCATCATGGGCGCTTCCGCCGTTTGGATGAGCATCGGCATCTGGGTGATGCGCAACATGATCAACTTCGACATCTGAGGATCCCGTGGCCGGCTGGATAGAGACGCTTACCGATCTGAACATCCTCGTCGCGGCGCTCGTCTCGGTGGCCGTGCTCGCCACGTTCTATTCGCTCGTGGCGCCCTTGCTCGAGCGGGGAGACCTCGCGAAGCGGATGAAGTCGGTCGCCACCGAACGGGAGCAGATTCGCGCCCGCGAGCGCGCCCGGCTCAATGCCGAGGCGACCACCGGCAGGGCAAGCCTCAGGGCACAGCACAACACCTCGGTCCGGGAGATCGTCGAGCGGCTGAACCTCAGGAAGGCTCTGGTGGACGACAACACCGTCAACCGCCTGAAGACGGCCGGCTATCGCTCGCAGAACGCGCTCAACACCTTCCTCTTCGCCCGCTTCTGCTTGCCGTTCCTGTTTCTGACCGTTGCGGTTCTCTATATTTTCGTGCTCGGAAATTTCGCCGACAAGCCGATCATGGTCAGGGTGTCCTTCGCCATCGGATTCGCCTATGTCGGCTTCTACGCGCCGAACATCTTCATCGCCAATGCGATTTCCAAGCGCCAGCAGTCGATTCGCCGCGCCTGGCCGGATGCGCTCGATCTCCTGCTCATCTGCGTCGAGTCCGGCGTCTCGATGGAACTCGCCATGCGCCGCGTCGCCGACGAGATAGCCGTGCAGTCGCAGCCGCTGGCGGAGGAACTGGTGCTGACGACCGCGGAACTCTCCTTCCTTCCCGAAAGGCGCATCGCGCTCGAAAATCTCGGCCTGCGCACGGGGCTCGATGAGGTGAAATCGGTGACGCAGGCGCTGATCCAGGCCGACCGCTACGGCACGCCCGTCGCTCAGGCGCTGCGCGTTCTGGCGCAGGAGAGCCGCGACCAGCGCATGACCGCCGCCGAGAAAAAGGCGGCCGCACTGCCGCCGAAGCTGACGGTGCCGATGATCCTGTTCTTCCTGCCGGTCCTCGTCGCCGTCATCCTCGGCCCCGCCGGGATACAGGTGGCGGACAAGTTTTAGGATGGAAAGGCAAAGGTGGTCTACCCGCCGGGGGCGGGAGAAGGGACTGGAGAGGGCGGCATATCCCTTCTCCCCGCCTGCGGGGAGAAGGTCGCGGCAGCGGGATGAGGGGCGCGTGCCGCCACCCTGGCGGGCGGCGGTGCCGGCCGGTCACCTTCAATCCGCCTTCACCGCATCCGCCTTTGCCAGCTGCTTCCACGCGCCCTGCTGAGACAGCATGGAGCGAAGATAGGCGACATTGGCCTCCGCCTGCTCGGCTGTCAGTTCCTGGCGGGCGATGGCTTCCGCTTCCTGGAAGCGGCCCTGCAGGCCGACGGCAAGCGCGAGGTTCTGGCGCACGCTGCTGCCGGCATCCGGTTGGCTCGCCGCGGATTTGAGGTAGGTCTCGGCCGTCCGCAGATCCTTCGAGAGCAGATAGGACATGCCCAGATTGGAAAGGACCGAGGGCTCGTTGGGCTTGAGGTCCAGAGCCTCGCGATAGCGCAGCCGTGCCTCGGCGGAACGGCCGAGCTGGTCGAGGATGGCGCCTTCCGCGGATTTCAGCTTCCAGTCGGGCCGGTCCGGCGTCTGGGCACGGCCGATCGTTGCGAGCGCCTGTTCCAGCTGACCCGCTGCGGCCTGGGCCTTGCCGTAGGCTCCGAGCACTTCGCGATCCGCCGGATGGTAGATCGCCACCTGTTGCATGACGGCAAGCGCCTGTTCGTTGCGGCCCGTCATGCGCAGGAGATTGGCGTAGTTGAGCCCGGCCTCCCGGTCCTTCGGATTGCGCTCATAGGCCTTGCCGATGCGTTCGGCGGCGGCAGCGAGTTCGGTCGCGTTCATCGACTGCACCGGCCTCGTGAGCTTCGGGATCGATCCGGTCGTCAGCTCCTTCCTGCCCTGTTGTCCGGCGCAGGCGGAGAGCGACAGCGCCACCATCGCAACGGCAACCCCCGTTGCGAGGCGGCACAGGGATAAGGAAAAAGTATCTTGCATCGTCATCGAAGCCCCAGCCATCCAGTCCTGCACCGGAACTCCAGACAAAAGCGGCGCAACTTTCACTCCAGCAATAATCTGTTAACCCTAACGGAGCGTTAATCGCACCTGTTCGCATCCGCCAGTCGAGGATTCCAATGGCTCCCTATCAGTTCATCGAGCGGCCATCGCCGTTCAACACCAGCAACGGCAAGACGCTGCCGATCTTTGCGGTGACGCCCGCGCATATAGAGACGGGGAGCATCGATCCGATCGCGCTCGATTGGGCGAAGAAAGCCGGCTTCAAGGCGGAATCCGGCGCGGTGCTGCTCATCCCCTCGGCCGATGGTCATCTCGGAGGCGCGCTGTTCGGGCTCGGCGCCAACCCGTCAGACACGCCCTTCCTGACCGGCAAGCTCGCCCGGGCGCTCCCGGCCGGCAAATGGCACATCGAAACGGCGCCGCTCACCGCCAATCGGCTGGCTCTCGGCTACGGCCTCGGGTCCTACCGTTTCGAGCGCTACAAACCGTCGAAGACGGACGCGCCGACACTGCTCATTCCGGCCGATTCGGATGCGACCGATATCAAGCGGCAGCTCGCCGGCGTGTTCCTGGCGCGCGACCTGATCAACACGCCGACCAACGATATGGGACCGGAAGCGCTGGAAGGCGCGTTCCGGGCGCTGGCCGCCCATTACAAGGCCGACGTCTCGGTGATTTCCGGCGAAGCCCTGTTGACCGAGAACTTCCCGCTCGTCCACACGGTCGGCCGCGCCAGCGCCGAAGCGCCGCGGCTGCTTGAAATGCGCTGGGGCAGGAAGGGCCACCGGCAGGTGACGCTCGTCGGCAAAGGCGTCTGCTTCGACACCGGCGGGCTGGACATCAAACCGGCGTCCTCGATGCTGCTCATGAAGAAGGACATGGGCGGCGCTGCGAACGTCATGGGCCTTGCGCTGATGATCATGGATGCAAAGCTCAAGGTGGATCTGCGCGTGATCATTCCCGTGGTCGAGAATTCGATCTCGGCGAATGCCTTCCGTCCCGGCGACATCTACAAGAGCCGCAAGGGTATGACCGTGCAGATCGACAACACCGACGCGGAGGGACGGCTGATCCTCGCCGATGCTCTCGCCTATGCGGACGAGGAGAAGACGGACCTCGTCATCGACATGGCGACCCTGACGGGCGCCGCCCGCGTGGCGCTGGGGCCGGACCTGCCGCCTTTCTTCACCGACGACGATGACCTCGCCCATGATCTTGCCGAAGCGAGCCTGACCGTGGACGATCCGGTCTGGCGGATGCCGCTCTACAGGGGCTATGACAAGGATGTTTCCGCCCGCATCGCCGATCTCACCAACGCCCCCTCGGGCGGCATGGCCGGCTCGATCACGGCGGCGCTGTTCCTCAAGCGTTTCGTGACGAACGCGAAAAGCTGGGTCCATTTCGACATCTTCGGCTGGGCCCAGTCCGAGCGCCCGCATTCGCCGATCGGCGGTGAAGCTCAGGCGATCCGGGCGCTTTACCATCACATCGGCAGGATAGCGGGGTAGCTATTCGCGCAATCGAGCCGCAAAAGAAACGCTTGCGTAACGATCGCCGGCTATGCTCCCGGACAGGTGATCCACGCAGGAGTTTCCTTTGCCGGTCGAACTTACCCCTTCTCAGGCGCTGGGGCTCTGGCATGCCGTGTTGCTCGAACAGGTGCGCGTCGACAGCCGCGATCTGACCTTGCGCCAGATGGCGATCCTGTTACAGATTTATCTCGTGCCGCCGCCCCATACGGTGCGCGGCCTCGCCGCGGCGCTCGGGGTGACGAAGCCGGTGATCACGCGCGCGCTCGACACCATGGGTGCGCTCGGCCTCGTCGACCGGATCCGCGACGAGCGCGACAGGCGCAACGTCATCATCAAGCGCACCGTCGAGGGCGCGCTTTATCTTGAAAAGTTCGGCGATCTGATCATCTATCAGGGCCGGAAAATGTGAGCTTATCCATGTCCGAGGTCCTCGACCGCCGCCTGAATGCCTACCGCGAGGATCTCGCGGAGGAACGCCTGCGCGGCATGGTCGAGGCAAAGCGCTTCGTGGAAGGCACGCCGGCGGCCCTATCCGTGCCGGTGACGCCGCTGCGGGCGCGGCCGGAGGCCGGCTGCGGTACCGATACGGAGCTTCTCTATGGCGAGACGGTGCGCGTGCTCGACGTTGCCAACGGATGGGCGTGGGTGAAGTCCGATCTCGACGGCTATGTCGGCTACGTACCGGAGGATGTCGTGCAGCCCCCGCAAGCGCCGGCGACGCACCTCGTGGCGGTGCCGAGGACGTTCGTCTATCGCGGCGCGGATCTGCGCTTTCCCCAGGCCTTTGCCCTTTCCATGGGAAGCCGGATCGCCGTCGCCGGTGAGGCCGAGACGCGCGGCACGCGCTATTTTCTGCTGGATGGCGGGCTGGCGATCGTCGCCGATCACTGCATCCCCGCAACCGGCGCGCTTACGGATGATTATGTCGCAATCGCGACCCGCTTTCTCGAAACGCCCTATCTCTGGGGCGGCCGCTCCGGCTTCGGCATAGACTGTTCCGGCCTCGTGCAACTCGCAATGCAGATGGCGGGGCGCAATGCGCCGCGCGATTCCGACATGCAGGCCAGCGGACTCGGCCGCCTCATCGAGCGCGAAGATCTCACGCGCGGCGACCTCGTCTTCTGGAAGGGCCATGTGGCGATCATGGAAGACGAGAAGACCCTGGTGCATGCCAACGGACACACGATGACGGTGGCGCGCGAAGGTCTCGAAGACGCCATCCGGCGCATCGCGTGGCTCTATGCGCAGCCGACGGGATACCGGCGGCCCTGATTCCCGGATCGTCCGGCTTTCTTGAGCCGCGGCCGCCCCTCATCCGCCTGCCGGCACCTTCTCCCCGCAGGCGGGGAGAAGGGAATCGCGGATTCGCCTTCGCACCATCTCCACGCAGGCCGTGGCGCACGTCCACTCTCCCCGCATGCGGGGAGTGTTAGGGTGAGGGGCTGTCGCTGCGCGCCGCGCAATCAATAGCCGGCTACCTTATCCACCACATGCTCGAGGGGCAGCCCGCGCTCGAAGCGCGCGATCTGGTGCTCCACATGCACAAAGAGCGCCCTCACGTCGGACGAAGCGGCGACATGCGGCGTCACATAGACATCCGGCATGTCCCAGAAGCGGCTTTCCGGGGAGAGCGGCTCCTGTTCGAAGACGTCGAGCGATGCGCCTCCGAGAACACCGGAATCGAGGCAGTCCAGAATGTCGGCCTCGACCTGACTGCCGCCACGGCCGGCATTGATGAAAACGGGCGCTCCGAACGGCCCGTTCCGGCTGAGCTTGGCGAAGAGGGCGGCGTTGAAGATACCCCTGGTATCCGGCGTCAGCGGCAGCAGGCCGACGAGAAAATCCGTCCTGCCGAGAAATGCGTCCAGTCCGGCGGCGTCGTAGGTCTCTACACCCTCGACCACCCGTTTGCTTCGCGACCAGCCGATCACCTTGAAGCCCATCACGGCGAGCTTGCGGGCGGAGTCCTGGCCAAGCACGCCCATGCCCATGATGCCGACCGTCACCTCGGCTGCTTCCGGCTGGCTGAGGTCGCGCCATTCGTGCTTTTTCGCCAGCGCCTCGTAGGCGCGGTGCTGGCGAAGATGCAGGAGGCACTGCATCACCACCCACTCGCTCATCCGCGTCGTCAGCGACCGGTCGACGAAGCGCACCAGCGGCACGTCGGGCAGGTCCGGCAGCGTCAGCACGTGGTCGACGCCGGCGCCGCCGGAAAAGACCACCTTGAGGTCGGGTGCGCGCGAGAAGAGGTCCGGCGCGGATTTCCAGACCACCGCATAGTCGATGCCGGAGAGGTCGCGCCCCTGATGCGCCGGGTCGGCGAGATCGATCACCTCGCGGCCGGGAAAGGCGCCCGCAAGGGCGGCTTCGACCTCCTCGGGGATGAATTTCAGGTCGACGATTACGGGGCTTCTGGCGGACATGGACGCAACTCTACTGATGAATGGCGGCGAGATTGACCGCTTCGAGGTTGAAGGCGGCGGCCATCAGCGCCTTGGTATAATCTTCCGCCGGCGCCTCGAAGATGCGCTCGGCGGGTCCCTGTTCAACGACCTTGCCGAGCCGCATGACGATCACTTCGTTCGCGAGCGCGCGCACGACCCTGAGGTCATGGCTGATGAAGAGATAGGCGAGATTGTGCTTGCGCTGGAGATCGCGCAGGAGATCGACCACCTGGGCCTGCACGCTCATGTCGAGGGCGGAGGTCGGCTCGTCGAGCATGACGAACTGAGGTTTCAGCACCATCGCCCGGGCGATCGCGATGCGCTGGCGCTGGCCGCCGGAAAATTCGTGCGGATAGCGCCAGCGCGTCGCGGGATCGAGGCCGACCTCTTCCAATGCTGCGGCGACGCGCTGATCGCGCTCGCCGTCCGTCAGCGCCTTCTCGTGGATCTTCAAACCCTCGCCGATAATATCGGCGATCGACATGCGCGGGCTCAGCGATCCGTAAGGGTCCTGAAACACCACCTGCATCCGGTTTCTGAGCGGCCGCATCTCGCGGAAACTGTAGGCGTCGATGCCTTCCCCGACGAAGGCGATGCGGCCCTTGGACGAGATCAGTCGCGTCAGCGCAAGGCCAAGCGTCGTCTTGCCGGAACCGGACTCGCCGACCACGCCCAGCGTCTGGCCGGCGCGGAGCGTCAGGTCGATGCCGTCCACCGCCTTGACGTGGTCGACCACCCGGCGCAGGAAGCCCGCCTTGATGGGAAACCAGACTTTCATGTCCTTGGCTTCGATCACGATCGGCCTGGAGGCGTCCGAGGGGGGCGGTTCGCCCCGCGGTTCGGAGGCAAGCAGGTGGCGGGTATAGGCGTGCTGCGGATTGGCGAAGATCTCGGCGGTCGGTCCGGTCTCGACGATCTTGCCCTTGGTCATGACGCAGACCCGATCGGCGATCTTGCGGACGATGCCGAGGTCGTGGGTGATGAACAGCATGGACATGCCGTGCTCGTCCTTGAGCGACTTCAAAAGCTCGAGGATCTGCGCCTGCACCGTGACGTCGAGCGCCGTCGTCGGCTCGTCGGCGATCAAGAGCTCCGGCCGGTTGGCGAGAGCCATGGCTATCATCACGCGCTGGCGCTGGCCGCCCGAAAGCTGATGCGGGTAGGCGCCGAGCCGCTTCTCCGCTTCGCGAATGCCGACCTGCTCGAGGAGCTCCAGCGTTCTCGCGCGGGCGGCCGCACCCTTGAGTTGCTGATGGATATCCAGGATTTCGCCGATCTGCTGCTCGATCGTGTGCAGCGGATTGAGCGATGTCATCGGCTCCTGAAAGATCATGGTGACGTCGTTGCCGCGGACATGCCTGAGCTCGTCGTCGCTCGCCTTCAGGAGATCCTTCCCGTTGAAGAGGATTTCGCCGCTCGGATGGCTTGCGGCGGGGTAGGGCAGGAGCTTCAGGATCGAGTTGGCGGAGACGGATTTGCCCGAGCCGGACTCTCCGACCAGCGCCACGGTCTCGCCGCGCCTGATGTCGAAGGAGATGCGGTCGACAGCAAGCGAGGTTTCGCCGCCCTGGTGGAAGGCGACGGAGAGGTCGCGCACGGAAAGGAGGGTATCTGTCATCGTCGCGCTCACCGGAACGTCTTTCTCGGGTCGAAGGCGTCGCGCGTCGCCTCGCCGACGAAGATCAAAAGCGACAGCATGATCGACATGGCGAAGAAGGCGGTCAGACCCAGCCAGGGCGCCTGCAGGTTGGACTTGCCCTGCGCGATCATCTCGCCGAGCGACGGGGAACCCGGAGGCATGCCGAAGCCGAGAAAGTCGAGCGAGGTGAGCGTGGTGATCGAGCCCGAAAGAATGAAGGGCAGGAAGGTGAGCGTCGCCACCATCGCGTTCGGCAGCAGGTGACGGTACATGATGGTGCCGTTGCCGACGCCGAGCGCGCGCGCCGCGTTGACATATTCGAAATTGCGGGCGCGCAGGAATTCGGCCCTGACGACGCCGACGAAACCGACCCAGGAAAAGAGCAGCATGATGCCGAGCAGGATGAAGAAGCCCGGCGGCAGGATGGCGGCGATGATGAGCAGGATGTAGAGCACCGGCATCGACGACCAGATCTCGATGAAGCGCTGCATGAGCAGATCGGTCCAGCCGCCGAAATAACCCTGCACGGCACCGGCCGAAACCCCGATCACCGCCGAGGCGATGGTCAGCGCGAGACCGAATAGGACCGAGATGCGAAAACCGTAGATCATCCGCGCCATCACGTCGCGGGCCTGGTCGTCGGTGCCGAGCCAGTTCAGGTTGCCGGCTATGCATCCGGGGTCGTCGACCCCTTGCGGATAGGCGGAGCAGCGCTCTTCTTCGCTCATCAGCCAGAAAGGGGGCGTCGGCGCCGAATGGGGGATGCTGGAGTTGACCGTCTGGTAGGAATAGCGGATCGGCGGCCAGACCATCCAGCCGTTCGCCTCGATCTCGTCGCGGACGAAATCGGACCGATAGTCGGTCTCGGCGAGGAAGCCGCCGAATTTCTCTTCCGGATAATCGATCAGCACCGGAACCAGGATCTCGCCCTTGTAGGAGGCGAGGATCGGCTTGTCGTTGGCGATGAATTCCGCAAACAGGCTGAGGCCGAAGAGGAGAAGGAAGAGCCAGAGAGACCAGTAGCCGCGGCGGTTGGCCTTGAAATTCTGCCAGCGGCGGCGCCCGATCGGCGTGAGCCAGCCCTTTTCCGGCGCGCCGGCATAGGCGGTAGCGGTGCTCATCAGACGTCCCTCCGCTCGAAATCGATGCGTGGGTCGACCCAGGTGTAGATGAGGTCCGAGACGAGGCTGACGACAAGGCCCATCAGCGAATAGATGAAGAGGGTCGCGAAGACGATGGGATAGTCGCGTTTGACGACCGCGTCATAGCCGAGCCGCCCCAGCCCATCGAGCGAGAATATGTATTCGATGAGCAGCGACCCGGTGAAGAAGGCGGAGATGAAGGCACCGGGAAAGCCCGCAATGATGATCAGCATCGCATTGCGGAACACATGGCCGTAGAGAACGCGCCGCTCGGTCAGGCCCTTGGCCCGCGCCGTCGTCACATATTGTTTCTTGATCTCGTCGATGAAGGAATTCTTGGTGAGCAGCGTCGTGGTCGCGAAGGCGGAAAGCAGAAGCGTGATCAGCGGCAGCGTCATGTGCCAGAAATAATCGAGGATCTTCTCGTACCAGGGAAGCTGGTCGAAATTGTCGGAGACGAGGCCGCGCAGGGGGAACCAGTCGAAGAAGGATCCGCCCGCAAAAAGCACGATCAGGAGAATGCCGAAGAGGAAACTCGGCACCGCATAGCCGACGATGATGACCCCGGAGGTCCAGACGTCGAAGGTGGATCCGTCGGAGACCGCCTTCTTGATGCCGAGCGGGATCGAGATCGCATAGGAAAAGATCAGGATCCAGACCCCGAGCGAGATCGAAACCGGCATTTTCTGGATGATGAGGTCGATGACCGGCGTATTGCGGAAGAAGCTCTCGCCGAAGTCGAAGCGGATATAATCCCACATCATCGTGACGAAGCGCTCGAGCGGCGGCTTGTCGAAGCCGAACTGCTTTTCGAGCTTGGCGATGAAATCGGGATCGAGCCCTTGCGCCCCGCGATACTGCCCGCCGTCGCCGCCGCCGATAGGCATGAGGTCGCCGGCATTGCCGGAAAGCCTGTCGGAGCCGGCCGCGTTGGTGAGGTCGGAGATCACCTGCTCCACCGGCCCGCCCGGCGCGAACTGCACCACGGCGAAGGAGATGGCCATGATGCCGACGATCGTCGGGATCATCAGCAGGAGCCGGCGCAGGATATAGGCACCCATCAGGCGAACCTCTGGATCGACGAATTGCTGGCGAAGCAGACCGGCGCAGCGTCGACTGGAATTGCTCTAATGTGCCTCAAATCCTACATCTCCCAGCGGCTGCGGCCTCTGCGGAGCCGTTCGTGTTTCGTGATTCGTTTCCCGCATTTGGAATCGAGACAGCTCCTGAGCGCAAGAGCTTCATTTTGCAGCCGCGTTTTTCGACCACCACGAATCCGGGAAATCCATCCCGTAATAGGGAAGCTCCTTCGGGCGTGCCAGGTGGTTCCAGTAGGCAACGCGCAAGGCCTTCGAGTAGAAAAGCGGCACGACGTAGTGATGTGCGAGAAGCACGCGGTCGAGCGCCCGTGTCGTCGCGACCAGCTCCTCGCGGTTCGGCGCGAACACGATTCTCCGGATAAGTTCGTCAATTGCCGGATCAGCGATGCCGGCGTAGTTCCTTGATCCCGGCTGGTTTACTGAGGCCGAACCCCAATAGTCGCTCTGTTCGTTGCCGGGCACGAGCGTTTGTGCCCAGATGCCGTAGATCATGTCATAGTCGTAACTTCTGACGCGGTTGGTGTATTGCGAGTCGTCGACGGTGCGGATGCGAGCATCTATCCCGATCTTCCTTACGCTGTTCACGAACGGTGTGACCGTTCGTTCGAAGGAAGGATTGGACAGAAGGATCTCGAAGCTGAACGGCTCCCCGGTCTTCGCGTTCACCAACCGGCTGCCCTTCAGTTCGTAACCCGCCTCCTTGAAGAGTGCGAGCGCCGTGCGCAGGTTGTCGCGCACCTTTTGGGGATCGCCGTTGACAGGGTTCTTGTAGGGTGTGGTGAAAACGGCGGCAGGAACCTTGTCTTTCAGTTCTTCAAGGATTTCTTTCTCGCGTCCTTCGGGCAGGCCGGAGGAGGCAAGCTCCGTGCCCCAGAAATAACTGTCGACGCGCTGAAACGCGTTGTGTGCGAGGCTGCGATTCAGATCCTCGAAGTCGAAGGCGTAGTTCAACGCTTCGCGCACCCGCTGGTCCTTGAATTTTTCGCGGCGCATATTGGGTACGAAGGCCTGCATTATGCCGGTAGCGCGCAACGGGTTTTCGATCTCCTCTCGGATCACCCGGCCGTCTTTCATCGCTGGAAAGTCGTAGGCCGTGGCCCAATGGCTTGCGCTGTTGTCCTGATAGAAATCGACATTGCCGGCACGGAAGGCCTCGAACTGCACGCTCCTGTCGCTGAAGAAGGCGTAATTGATGGTGCGGAAATTATATCGGCCGACATTCACGTTGAGATCCTTGCCCCAATAGTCGTCCCGCAATTCAAAGCGGATCGAGCCGCCCGCCTGGAACGAGGCGATCTTGTAGGGGCCGGAGCCCATGACCGGCTCCAGCGTCGTGCGGCTGATATCGCGCTTGCTCCCCTTGGCGTCCTGCCCTTCCCACCAGTGCTTCGGCAGGATCGGAAACTGGCCGAGAATGTTCGGCAGTTCGTGGTTATTCTTCTCGTCGAAACGGAAGATGACCTCGCGTTCGCCTGTCTTTTCCGCCGAAATAACGTGGCGATAGTAGTTGGAAAAAAGCGGATTGTGCTCTTTCACCATGTTGAAGGAGAAGACGACATCCTCCGGGGTCACCGGTTTGCCGTCTGCCCACTTGGCCTCTGCCCGCAGGCGAAAAGTGGCGGAGGAGATATCGGCGGGATATGAGATCGCCTCTGCGAGCAGGCCGTAGGATGTGGTGATCTCGTCCTCGGCGGATTTCAGGAGCGTTTCGAAGACCAGCGAAGAAAGGCCGGTCGCCACCTCACCCTTGGCGAGGATCGGGTTGAACGAGTCGAACGTCCCGTTCTCCGAGAGCCGCAGCTCTCCGCCCTTTGGAGCATCCGGATTGACGTAATCGAAGCGCGGGAAGCCGTCCTTGTATTTGGGTTCTCCGACCGACGACGTAGCGTGGCGCCAGACGGGCTGTTCCTCGGCGTTGGACGCAGGAGGAACGAGGAGAAGCGCTGCTGTCAGAAACGAGGCCGCGAGGCCAGGCTTCACGGTCCTGCAGAAGTTTGGCATCCGGCCGGTACCCCTTTTTGTTTCAATGTTCTTTTTTAACGAACATAGGCGAAATCAGGGCAATTGACAGAACCTGCCCAAAATCAGGCGAAATTCTTTGGTCACATCCCGGTGAGTCGCAAGGCTGCTGCAACCGCGGCGAATCAGGATAGGAGAGGGCGGCGGACCGAGAGCGCCGCGCGTCCTGCCAGACGCGCAAAGGTCGCTGCAACGCTTCAGGCTGCCGCATGTTTTTGTCCTTTGATCGGGACGAGCAAGAAAACATTCGGTAAAGCAAGGTTATGGGGAATGGAATGAGATTTGATGCGCGGGCTGCGCTTCGGCGCTGCGGTTCGACCGTCCTGGCTCTGATCATGGGGGTGAGCCTCGTCTCCGCCGAGGCGGCTGCAAACGACGCTCCCCCGGCCAAGGAACTCTTCGGCGCCAAGGACCTGCCGATGCAGGCGGCGCCGGCTTCGTTCGGCTTCTACTCCAAGGGTTGCCTTGCCGGCGGGGTCGCCATCCCCACCGACGGCCCGACTTGGCAGGCGATGCGCCTGTCGCGAAACCGTCGCTGGGGGCATCCCGCGATGATCGCTCTGATCGAGCGCTTCTCCCACGATGCCGTCGAGAAGATCGGCTGGCCCGGCCTTCTGCTCGGCGATATCTCGCAGCCGCGCGGCGGGCCGATGCTTTCGGGTCACGCTTCGCATCAGATCGGGCTCGATGCGGATATCTGGCTGACGCCGATGCCGCAGCGGACGCTGAGCTACCAGGAGCGCGAGACGATTTCCGCGACGTCCATGCTCGACAAGAGCAAGTTTCTGACGGTCGATCCCTCCATCTGGACACCCTCTCACGCCCGGCTGATCATGATGGCGGCGAGCTATCCGCAGGTCGAACGGGTCTTCGTCAACCCGGCCATCAAGAAAAAGCTATGTGAAACCTGGAAGGGCGACCGCTCGGCGCTCGGCAAGGTCCGGCCGATCTACGGCCACGACTATCATTTCCACATCCGGATCAAATGCCCTGAAGGCTCCAAGGGCTGCAAGGACCAGGCCGTGGTTCCGGCGGGTGACGGCTGCGACAAGTCGCTCGCCTGGTGGTTCACGGACGAGCCCTGGGCAAAGCCGACCCAAAAGCCGGCCGCGAAGCCGCAGAAGCCGAAATTCGCGACTCTCGCCGATTTGCCGAAGGCCTGCGCCCTCGTGCTGAACGGTCCGGCACCCGCTTCGGAACAGGAGGCGACCTACGGCACGGCCTATCGCGCTCCTGCCGCCATTCCGGCTGCCGCGACCAGCATAGAGGCCGTAATCAGCGCGGCAGGCGAAGGGCTGCCCGCGAACATTCCCGTACCCTTGCCGCGGCCGGGCCTGCAGTAGCGCCATTGCAATTTGCCGATGCTCATGTATAGGCGTTCAATCGATTTAAATCGGTTCGCATGAGTGTGCCTGCTGCATCTGTGCGCCATGAACCTTGCCGGGGGGCTCTCGCATGGCAGATCGGAAATGTCTCGCCCTGATCGCCCATGATCAGAAGAAGGATGACCTCGCGTCTTTTGCCAAGGCGAACGAGGCGGTCCTCTCCAAGTGGAAGATCGTCGCCACGGGGACGACCGGCGCACGAGTCCTCGACGTGTGTCCGGCGCTCGACATCGTCCGGTTGAAGAGCGGTCCGCTCGGCGGCGACCAGCAGATCGGCGCGCTGATCGCCACGGGGGACGTGGACTGCCTGATCTTCTTCGTCGATCCGTTGACGGCCATGCCGCACGACGTCGACGTCAAGGCACTGATGCGGCTCGCGATCGTCTATGACATCCCTATGGCGCTCAACCGCGCGA
The DNA here is from genome assembly GCF_052044265.1 of Sinorhizobium sp. 22678. Lineage (NCBI taxonomy): Bacteria > Pseudomonadati > Pseudomonadota > Alphaproteobacteria > Hyphomicrobiales > Rhizobiaceae > Sinorhizobium > Sinorhizobium sp. 22678. Next base: position 84,978 of record NZ_JBQEMS010000004.1, read on the forward strand.
CTGCCGAGCAGTTGATCGACTTCAGGCGCAACTGATACATAAACCCCGGACATTCACGCCGCGATCAGGACGGACCTCTGCCATGCCCAATGCGAGTGAACACAGCTTTCCCTTCCCGATCCTGATCGGCGACATCGGCGGCACCAATGCCCGGTTCGCATTGCTCATCGACGCCTACGGCGAACCGAAGCAGCTTGCCCCGATCAGAACGGGCGATTTCGCCACGATCGAGGAGGCGATGCAGAAAAGCATCCTCGACAAGACCTCCGTCCAGCCGCGCTCGGCGATCCTCGCCGTAGCCGGGCCGATCAAGGGCGACGAGATACCGCTGACGAATGCCGGCTGGGTGATTCGCCCGATGGACATGCTGGCCAGCCTCGGACTGGAGGACGTGCTGGTCATCAACGACTTCGAGGCCCAGGCGCTCGCCATTGCCGCGCCGGCCGATCAGGATGTCGTTCAGATTGGCGGCGGCGCCGTCCGGCCCTTCCATTCGCGCGTCGTGCTCGGCCCGGGTACCGGTCTTGGCGTCGCTGGACTGGTCTATGCGCAGCATACCTGGATACCCGTGCCCGGCGAGGGCGGCCATGTCGATATTGGCCCCCGAACGGAGCGCGACTTCCGGATCTGGCCCTTCCTCGAACCGATCGAGGGACGTATGGCCGGCGAGCAGATCCTGTGCGGCCGCGGCATCATGAATCTCTATCGCGCGGTCTGCGCGGCCAATGGCGAGGAAGCGGTTCTTGCGGATCAGGCGGCCGTGACGACGAGCGCCCTGTCCGGCGCCGATGCGGCGGCGGTCGAAACCGTGTCGCTCTTTGCGACCTATCTCGGGCGCGTTGCCGGCGACATGGCGCTGATTTTCATGGCGCGCGGCGGGGTATTCCTTGCCGGCGGCATTTCGCAAAAAATACTGCCGGCACTGACGAAGCCCGAATTTCGCGCGGCCTTCGAGGACAAGGCGCCGCATTCGGCGTTGATGCGGACGATTCCGACCTTCGCCGTCATTCACCCCATGGCGGCGCTCTCCGGCCTCGCGGCCTTTGCCCGCACGCCGAGGGACTTCGGTGTTGCAATGGAGGGACGCCGCTGGAGAAGGTGACGCTGCGCCCGGCGCAGAGACTCGCCAAAACGGCAGCAAAGCACTATAGAGCCCCCGAAAGCGATGCCGGGGTGCGGTACGCGAGCGGGCTCAGGGAAGACGGGCTTATTGAACGCCAAGGATAGAAACAAGCGCGCAGTCGATTCCGAAACGATCACGGGAATCCTCAGGCGCGTCATCGCCGAGAACGGCCGCGACCACATTCGTGGCTATGCTTTCGCAATCGCATGCCTTGTCGTGGTGGCGGCAACGACCGGCTTCACCGCCTGGATCATGGAGGCGGTCGTCAACGAGGCCTTCGCCAACAGGCGCGCCGACATCGTACTCCTGATCTGCGGTGCGATCTTCGCCGCCTTCGTTCTCAGGGGGCTTGCGACCTACGGGCAGGCGGTCGCCCTTTCCAAGATCGGCAACAACATCGTGGCGCGCTATCAGCGCCGGCTTTATGCGCATCTGATGGCGCTCAGCGTCGGCTATTTCCACGAGCACCGCTCGGCTCAGCTCGCCGCCAAAGTCAGCCAGAACGTCAGCGGCATCCGCGACGTGCTCAACATGACGGTCACGTCCGTCGCCCGCGACCTCCTGACGCTGATCGGCCTGGTCGTGGTCATGTTCAGCAAGGACTGGCTCCTGTCGCTGATCGTCTTCTTCGTCGCGCCGCCATTGCTCCTCGGGCTCCGCTACATTTCCAGACGCCTGCGCCTGGCGACGCGCGAAGCCGTCGAGGTCAACAGCCGGGTACTCGGCGCCATGCAGGAGACCATCCAAGGCATCACCATCGTCAAGGCCTTCACGATGGAGAACGAATTGCGGCGCAAGGTCGAGTCGATCATCGACCGTGCCGAGAACCGGGCAAATCGCATCGCGCGCCTGAGCGAGCGCACGGCGCCGATGACCGAGACCTTCGCGGGACTGGCGATCTCCAGCGTGCTTGCCTATGCGGCCTTCCGCACGATCTATCACAACGTGCCGCCCGGAGCGTTCTTCGCCTTCGTCACCGCCCTGCTCATGGCCTATGATCCGGCTCGCCGTCTCGCGCGCCTGCAGGTTTCGCTGGAACGCGCGGCCGTCAATGCCCGCATGATCTACGAGATCCTCGATACGGTACCGCACCAGCGCGACCGTCCGGACGCCACCGAGCTGAGGCTCGGCGAGGCGACCGTCGAATTGCGCGACGTGCGCTTCGCCTATGGCACCGGCGACGAGATACTCAAAGGCGTCAGCTTCCGTGCGGAGGGCGGCAAGACCACCGCTCTCGTCGGCCCCTCGGGCGCCGGCAAGTCGACGATCATCAGCCTGATCCCGCGCTTCTACGATCCGATGTCCGGCGAGATCCTGATCGACGGGCAGAATATCGCCGGCGTCACCAAGCAATCGCTTCGGGCCGGCCTCGCCTATGTCTCGCAGCAGCCCTATCTCTTCGAAGGCTCGATCCGCGACAACATCCGCTACGGCCGGCCCGATGCGACCGATGCCGAGATCGAGGAAGCGGCGCGGCTGGCCTATGCGCATGATTTCATTCTGGCGCAGCCGCAGGGCTACGATACGCCCGTCGGCGAGCATGGCGTGACGCTTTCCGGCGGCCAGCGTCAGCGCCTGTCGATCGCCCGCGCACTCGTCCGCAACGCGCCCGTCCTGCTGCTGGACGAGGCGACGTCGGCGCTCGACACCGAGTCGGAAGCCGCCGTCCAGAAGGCGCTCGAAGAGGCGATGAGCGGCCGCACCGTCATCGTCATCGCGCACAGGCTTTCCACCGTCGTCAACGCCGACAAGATCGTCGTCATGAAGGAGGGCACCGTCGTCGAGGAGGGCTCCCATGAGGAGCTTGCGCGGCGTCCGGACGGTCTTTACGCTCGCCTCCACAATCTCCAGGGCAGCGGAGCGGATACGGTCGCCGAGGCCCAGATCCTGTAACACAAGGGAATTTCAGATGAACGAAACGGACATGAAGCTCGTTGTGGTCGGCGCGGCCGGCCGTATGGGCCAGACATTGATCCGGATCATTCACGAGACGGCCGGGGTGAGCCTTCATGCCGCGATCGAGCGGACCGGATCGCCCTTTATCGGCCGGGATGCCGGCGAGCTTGCCGGTGTCGGCCCGATGGGGGTCGCCGTTACCGACAAGCCGCTCGAAGCCTTTGTCGAGGCCGAGGGCGTCCTCGACTTCACGGCCCCCGCCGCCACGGTGGAATTCGCCGGCCTTGCGGCGCAGGCACGCATCGTCCACGTGATCGGCACGACCGGCTGCTCGGCGGATGACGAGGCGAAGATCCGCGCCGCCGCCCGTCATGCCCGCGTCGTCAAGTCGGGCAATATGAGCCTCGGCGTCAACCTTCTCGGCGTGCTTACGGAAAAGGCGGCGCGCGCGCTTCCGGCCCGGGGTTGGGACATAGAGATCCTCGAAATGCACCACAAGCACAAGGTCGATGCGCCCTCGGGCACGGCGCTGCTTCTTGGCGAAGCGGCGGCCAAGGGGCGCGGAATCGGTCTTGCGGATCACTCCGTGCGGGTCCGCGACGGCCACACCGGTGCGCGGCCCGAAGGGTCAATCGGTTTTGCGACGCTTCGCGGCGGCTCCGTCATCGGCGAGCACTCGGTTGTGATTGCCGGAGAGGGTGAGATTGTCACGCTTTCGCACAGCGCGACCGACCGCTCCATCTTCGCCCGCGGCGCTGTCGCTGCCGCCCTCTGGGGCCGGAGCCAAAAGCCCGGCCTTTACTCAATGCTCGACGTTCTCGGGCTCGACTGACATCCGATAGTTCACAATGAGGAAATCGAAATGAGCGGCACCCTCGTCCTTGTCCGGCACGGCCAGAGCGACTGGAACCTGAAGAACCTCTTCACCGGCTGGCGCGATCCCGACCTCACCGAGCTCGGCATCGAGGAGGCAAAGGCCGGCGGCAAGGCGCTTGCCGATTACGGCATCAAGTTCGACATCGCATTCACCTCCGTCCTCATCCGGGCCCAGCGTACCTGCCAGCTCGTCCTCGACGCCGTCGGCCAGTCATCGCTCGAAACGGTCCGCGACCAAGCCTTGAACGAGCGCGACTACGGCGACCTCTCCGGTCTCAACAAGGACGATGCCCGGGCGAAATGGGGCGAAGAACAGGTCCATATCTGGCGCCGCTCCTACGACGTGCCGCCGCCCGGCGGCGAGAGCCTGCGCGACACCGGCGCGCGCGTCTGGCCCTATTATCTGACCGACATCCTGCCGCGCGTGCTTTCGGGCGAGAAGGTGCTCGTCGCCGCCCATGGCAACTCGCTACGCTCCCTCGTCATGGTGCTGGACAAGCTGACCAAGGAGCAGATCCTCAAGCTCAATCTCGCGACCGGAGTGCCGATGGTCTACAAGCTGAACGCGGATTCGACGGTCGCTTCGAAGGAAGTGCTCGGGGATATGTCCGGGGCGCATTGAGGGCGCTTGATGGCAGGGGTTTTAACCCCTCCCGAACCCCTCCCCACAAGGGGCAGGGGTTTGGGAGGGGCCTGTTTCCTACCCCATCATACCAGGAATGCTCCCTTCAAGCCTTCCCGGCCTCCCAGCCGAGGATCGCGCGCTTGCGCGTCAGGCCCCAGTGATAGCCGGTGAGATCGCCGGTCTTGCCGAGCGCACGGTGGCAGGGGACGACGAAGGAGATCGGGTTGCGCCCGACCGCGGCGCCGACCGCACGCGAGGCCGTCGGCTGGCCGAGGTTTTCGGCGATCCTGGAATAGGTCGTGGCCTTGCCAAGCGGAATCTGCAGCAGGGTCTGCCATACGCGGATCTGGAAATCCGAACCGATCAGGAAAATCCGGAGCGGCTCTTCCGCGCACCAGCGGTCGGGGTCGAAAATGCGTGCCGCATAGCGCGCCGTCGCCGCGCTGTCCTCGACATAGGCGGCGTTCGGCCACCGGGCGGCCATGTCTTCGAAGCTCGCGCGCTCCTCGCCCGAATCGGCGAAGGCAAGGCCGGCGAGGCCGCGGTCGGTCACCATCACCAGGGCCGTGCCGAAGGGCGAGGGGTGAAAGCCGTAGCGGATGGTGAGGCCGGCGCCGCGCGCCTTCCACTCGCCGGGCGACATCGCCTCATGGGTGACGAAAAGATCGTGCAGCCGGCTCGGACCTGACAGACCGACCTCGATGCTGGTCTCGAGCAAGGGCATGTCTTCCTGGCGCAGGAGCCGCTTGGCATGATCGAGGGTGACCGCCTGCAGGAAGGCCTTCGGCGAAAGCCCGGCCCAACGGGTGAAGACCTTCTGGAGCTGTGTCGGCGACTGGCCGAGGTGCCGGGCGAGCGACTCGAGCGACGGCTGCTCGCGATAGTCTTCGGTCAGCATCGCGATCACACGCCTGACCGTGTCGTAGTCGGTGCCTTCCGGGGTGATGTCGGTGGGAATGGATGTAACGACGTTCATGATCATCTCCTTGTGCCACAGATAATCATGCAGGCGATGCTATAACCACCCGATTCTTGTCGGCCAACCGGCTCAACGCGACCTGGCGGTCGCCAGCGCCCGGGCGAAGGCGACGGCGAAGGTTTCGCGGTCGTCGCGGTTGAGGAAGGAGCCGATATCGGTCTGCCGGCCGCCGCCACTGATCTTCATCGACACGATGCCGATCTCCTGATGACGCTTGATGCTGAAGCGCGCCCAGAAGGTGTTGAAGCGGTGCTCTATCATCCTCCCCGAGGGCGCGAACTTCCTGACCGACACGTCGGTGCGCGAAACGCTGACCTCCTCGCGGGCCCGCGCAGTGTGGTAGTTGAGCCAGAAGGCACCGAAGAGCAGGACGAAATCGAGGCCGAAGAAAAAGACGACCGGCCAGGCGCCGATGACCAGAAACACGACGATGTGCATCAGGCTCATGATGCCGGCGATCATCAGGAAAATCTTGAGGCCCCTATGTCCCAGCGAGCGGTAGGGGGTGAGTTCGGCCGCAAAGATCGGCTCGTCATCGATGTTTGGCGCAGCGTTGCCTTTGATCATGACCCTTGACTATAGATGCAGCATGAAAAACGTGAAGCTCAAATCGCCACCGAAAGCGCCGAAGCCGGCGAAAGCGACAACGCGCCGCACGGGGCCGCGCAGTGCCTACCGCAGGGCGGAAGTCGAGGAAATCTTCCGCCGATTTTCGGTGCAGCGTCCGGAACCGAAGGGCGAGCTCGAGCACGTCAATCCGTTCACGCTCGTCGTGGCGGTCGCTCTTTCGGCGCAGGCGACGGATGCCGGCGTCAACAAGGCGACCCGGCAGCTCTTCGCTGTCGCCGATACACCGGAAAAGATGCTGGCGCTCGGCGAGGAACGGGTTCGCGATTATATCAAGACGATCGGCCTCTACCGCAACAAGGCGAAAAACGTCATCGCTCTCTCCGAGAAGCTCATCACCGACTTCGGCGGCGAGGTGCCGCGCACGCGCGAGGAGCTCGTGACGCTGCCCGGCGTCGGGCGAAAGACCGCCAATGTCGTGCTCTCCATGGCCTTCGGTCAGCCGACGATGGCCGTCGACACCCATATCTTCCGCATCGCCAACCGTATCCGCCTTGCCCCGGGCAAGACGCCGGACGAGGTGGAGGCCCACCTCCTGCGGGTGACCCCGGAGCACTATCTGCTCCATGCCCATCACTGGCTGATCCTGCACGGCCGCTACGTCTGCAAGGCGCGCCGGCCGGAATGCGAGCGCTGCGTGATAGCGGACCTCTGCAAATCGCCGGAAAAGACCTGCGACATCCCGGCGCCGCTCGTGGAATTGCCGCCGCAAGCGATCTCGCTCGCCGCTCATTGAGCGATCAGGCGATCGATCAGCCTGTCGATGGCGTAGGCATAGTCGGCCCGTGCGGCGCCCGCATCGATCTCGAGCGCAGCGCGGTCGAAGGCGGCCGATAACAGGAATGCCATCGCCTTGACCGTCTTCTCCTCCAGACGGTGCGGAGCCATGGCGGCAGCGAGGCCTTCCTCCAGCGTTCTGCCGCCATGGGCGGCGTCGAGAGCCGCCATTTCGGTGACGCCCAGCACGGCCGGCCCGTCGAGCAACAGCAGGCGTACCCTGCCCGGAACGGCCATGGCGTCGAAATAGCCCGCCGCTCCTGCAAGGAGTGCCTCACGGGGTGGGAGGGGAGCACCGGCCAATTGCTCGATCGTCGCCGCGACGTCACGTGCTTCCCGTTCGACGATCGCCCGAAACAGCGCCTTCTTGTCCTCGAAGTGGTGATAGAGCGCGCCGCGCGTGAGCCCGGCTGCGGCAACGATGTCCGGCGTCGCCGTTTCGGCGTAGCCTCTGGAGACGAAGAGCGCGCGTGCGGCATCAAGGATCGCCGTGCGGGTTGTATCGGAGCGTTCCCGGTTGGAGCGTCTTGGTTCTTTCTGTTGCATACATGCAGCCTGTATGTTATTGAACGGATACATGCAGATTGTATGTTATCGAAAAACGGAGGGAAAGATGAAATCGACAAGCTATTATCCGGTGATCATGACGCAGGACGTTCGGCAGACGGCGGATTTCTACGTCAGGCATCTAGGCTTCGAGGCGCTTTTCGTGAGCGATTGGTACATGCACCTCCAGTCGACCGAAAACGGACATGTGACGCTCGCGGTGCTCGATTACCGTCATGAGACGGTGCCCGAACGGCACCGGGCGCCGGTGCAGGGTCTGCTCCTGAATTTCGAGGTGGAAGATCCCGATCGGCTCTATGCCACGATGCGTGACGCGGGCCTGCCCATCCTCAAGCCGATCTGCGACGAAGACTTCGGCCAGCGTCATTTCATCACGGCCGATCCGAACGGCGTGATGATCGACATCATTAAACCGATCCCGCCAAGCGCCGAGTTCGCCGCCGCCGATGACGCAAAGGCGCTGCCGACGTGATCGTCGGCATCTCCGAATTCCGCCGCATGCGGGAGCCTTCCCGCATTTGAAGAAGCGCATAACGCTGTTGCGTCTTCCAAATGGCCGGAAAACCGCTATTAACGAACACCGGTCACCAAGGAAACCCGGACGGAGTTCATGGCAAAATACGACGTTCTGACGATCGGCAACGCGATCGTCGATATCATTGCGCGCTGCGATGACAGCTTTCTCGAAGAAAACGGCATCATCAAGGGCGCGATGAACCTCATCAATGCCGATCGTGCCGAACTGCTCTATTCGAGAATGGGACCGGCGGTCGAAGCCTCCGGCGGCAGCGCCGGCAATACGGCGGCTGGCGTCGCGAGCCTCGGCGGCCGCGCCGCCTATTTCGGCAAGGTCGCCGACGACCAGCTCGGCGAAATCTTCACCCATGATATCCGCGCACAGGGCGTCCATTTTCAGACGAAGCCGCTCGACGGCCATCCTCCGACGGCCCGCTCGATGATTTTCGTGACCGAGGACGGCGAGCGCTCGATGAACACCTATCTCGGCGCCTGCGTCGAGCTCGGCCCGGAGGACGTCGAGGACGACGTCGTCGCCCAGTCGAAGGTCACCTATTTCGAAGGCTATCTGTGGGACCCGCCACGTGCCAAGGATGCGATCCGCGAAGCGGCGCGCATCGCCCACGCCCATGGGCGGGAAACGGCGATGACGCTGTCCGACAGTTTCTGCGTGCATCGCTACCGCAGCGAGTTTCTCGAACTCATGCGCTCGGGCACGGTCGATATCGTCTTCGCCAACCGGCAGGAGGCGCTCGCGCTTTACGAGACCGAGGACTTCGATCGCGCGCTCGAGCTGCTGGTCAAGGACTGCAAGCTTGCGGCGGTCACGCTGAGCGAGGAAGGCTCCGTCGTCGTGCGCGGCGCTGAGCGCGTACGTGTCGGCGCGAGCGTTCTGGAGCAGGTGGTCGACACCACCGGCGCCGGCGATCTCTATGCCGCCGGCTTCCTCTTCGGCTATACCAGCGGCCGCTCGCTCGAGGAGTGCAGCAGGCTCGGCAATCTGGCAGCCGGTATCGTCATAGGCCAGATCGGCCCGCGGCCGCTGGTCTCGCTTGCAACCGCTGCCCGGCAGGCAGCTCTCGTCTGAGGCGCTCGTCCGACCGGCCAATCGAAAGCCCGCGTTCATGCTCATCATCTTGGGAGGCTTGCCCGGATCCGGGAAGACGACGATTGCTCGCGCTTTGGCGAAGCGATTGCGCGCGGTGCATGTGCGCGTCGATACGATCGAGCAATGCATCCGGGTTTCGGGCGGTCCGGGCTCCGACGTCGGGGCCGCAGGATATGTAGCGGCCTACGGGGTGGCTGAAGACAACCTCACGCTCGGCCACACCGTCGTCGCGGATTCCGTCAATGGCCTGGGCGTGACGCGGGACGCCTGGCTCGCGGTGGCAGACCGATCGGCGGTACGGGCGTTCGAGGTGGAGGTCGTCTGCTCGGACAAGGCGGAACATCGCCGGCGCGCGGAAACGCGGCTTTCCGACGTACCGGGTCTGACGAAACCAAGCTGGGAAGAGATTATCGATCGCGTTTACGAAGATTGGGGATCGCGACCCCTCGTCATCGACACCGCGAAGAAGAGCCCCGACGAGCTCGTCGCCGATCTCATTTCGAAGCTCGAACGCCAGAAACCGGGGAGCTTACGCCCTCCCGCACCGCTTACTTGAAGGCCTCGCCGGGATAGGCGCCCCAGATCTCGCTCTGGGCAATCCAGCCTTCGACCCCTTGCGTGTCGGCATGGCACCAGTCGCCGTTGCATTCGCCGATGTGCAGCATGACGCCTGGTTCGACGCGCGCGACGATCGGCGCCGTGCTCTGCGGATCGCGCCGCATGTTGACAAATACACCCTCTCCCTTGCTGCGCATCCACGGGGCCGCCAGCGCCGTGCGGTCGCCGGAGAGAAGCGCCTGGTTGACCCAGCCCTCGGTTCCGTCGGCGTCGCGGATACGGCGCCAGTTGTCATACTCCTGGATGATCTCGACCGGCACGCCGGATTTGAGATAGCGGAACGCGACGGCATAGTCGACGCTCGGGCCGATTCTCAAGTTCACGCTTTTCGCCTTCAGGCTGACGAAGCGGGGGAGGGGAAGGCCGCTCGGCCCCTTCGCCGCCTGCGCCTGGGCGGTGCCGGCCGTCAAGACCGCTCCGAGCAAGGCTGCCATCGTGAGGGTGGAAACTCGTGAAATGAAGTGACGCATGACGAAGCTCATCTTCCGAAGGTAAGCAGGGCTTGGCGCAAGCCCTTGCGGTGCTGACCGGCCAGGCGCTCGCAGATTCCCGCACTTTTCAAATCCCCGCACGGGGCGGCGAGTTTCAATTGTGTTCCCCACCGGGTCTGGTAGAAATTGCGGCTGTAGGGAGAACTATCACCCGACTTGGTTAAGGACCCGTCAACGAGGGCGCCGCTCACAGCAATGACAAGCAAGAAAAAGCCAACGGTCTACATCACCCGCAAACTGCCGGATGTCGTCGAAACCAGGATGCGTGAGCTCTTCGACGCGGAGCTGAACATCGATGACACGCCGCGCAGCCAGCCGGAGCTGGTCGCCGCGGTCAAACGGGCCGACGTGCTCGTGCCGACGGTGACGGACCGGATCGATGCGGCTCTGATCGAGCAGGCCGGGCCGCAGCTGAAGCTCATTGCCGCCTTCTCGAACGGCGTCGACAACATCGATGTGGATGCGGCCGCGCGCAAGGGCATAACCGTCACCAACACGCCGAACGTCCTGACGGAGGACACGGCCGACATGACCATGGCGCTGATCCTCGCGGTGCCGCGCCGGCTCGCCGAAGGTGCGCAGGTGCTGACCGACCGCAAGGGGGAGTGGGCAGGCTGGTCTCCCACCTGGATGCTGGGGCGGCGCATTGCCGGGAAACGCATCGGCATCGTCGGCATGGGGAGAATCGGCACCGCCGTCGCCCGCCGCGCCAAGGCCTTCGGGCTCTCGATCCACTATCACAATCGCCACCGCGTCAAACCGGAAACCGAGGAGATGCTGGAAGCGACCTATTGGGACAGCCTCGACCAGATGCTCGCCCGCGTCGACATCGTCTCCGTCAACTGCCCGTCGACCCCGGCGACCTATCATCTGCTCTCGGCCCGGCGGCTGGCGCTGATGCGGCCCGACAGCTACATCGTCAACACCGCGCGCGGCGGCATCATCGACGAGGCGGCACTGATCAAGAGCCTTCGCGAGGGCAAGATCGCCGGCGCCGGGCTCGACGTGTTCGAGAACGAGCCGTCCGTCAATCCGAAGCTCATCAAGCTCGCCGGCGAGGGAAAGGTCGTTCTCCTGCCGCATATGAGCTCGGCGACGCTGGAAGGCCGTATCGACATGGGCGAGAAGGTGGTGATCAACATCCGCACCTTCTTCGACGGCCATCGCCCGCCGGACCGGGTCCTTCCGGGGCGGGATTGAAACACCACCACTTTGGCAAAAGCCGCGTCCCTGTGCTCGTCACAGGGAGGAGAGCAGCGCCGGGTCTGCGGCGCGGGAAGCGTTCTTTCAGCCCAAGGACTTGGTCTGGCTGGATTCCTGTGACAAGCACAGGAATGAGGGACCGGGGATGTGCGGCTCCTACAACTTTCGCTTGGGAATATGCGGGGGAATGGTCAGCCTGGTTTATGAAGCTTGCCGAGGGGTCGCACCCCTCTCTACCCTCATCCCTGTGCTCGTCACAGGGATCGAGCAGCGCCGCGTCTGCGGCGCGGAAAGCATTCTTTCAGCCCAAGGACCTGGTCTGGCTGGATCCCTGTGACGAGCAAAGGGAGGAGGGATCAAACGAGCGCCCGCCGGGTATCCCAGATCTCAACAGGCCTCAATGCGCCTCGTCCCAGTTGTGTGCCGCGCGCGCATCGACCTTGAGAGGCACCCTCATGTCGAGCGCGGGCATAGCGGCGTTCTCCATCACCGAGATGATGACCGGAATGGTGCGCTCGATCTCGCCATCCTCCACCTCGAAGATCAGCTCGTCGTGCACCTGAAGCAGCATTCGCGCGGAGAGCTTTGCTGTTTCGAGCGCCGGCTCCATCTTGACCATCGCGCGGCGGATGATGTCGGCGGCCGAGCCCTGGATCGGGGCGTTGATCGAAGCGCGCTCGTTGAAGGCGCGCATCGACGGATTGGACGAGCGGATGTCCGGGTAGTGGGCCCGGCGTCCGAAGATCGTCTCGACATAGCCGTTCTCGCGGGCAAAAGCCTTGGTGTTCTCCATATAGTCGCGAATGCCGGGGAAGCGTTCGAAATAGCGTTTGATGTAGTCACCCGCCTCCGAACGCTCGATCGAAAGCTGGTTGGCTAGCCCGAAGGCGGAGATGCCGTAGATGATGCCGAAATTGATCGCCTTGGCGCGGCGGCGGATCTCGCTCGGCATGCCGTCCACCGGCACGCCGAACATTTCGGAAGCCGTCATCGCATGGATGTCGACGCCATCGGCGAAAGCCTGGCGCAGCTGCGGGATGTCGGCCACATGGGCGAGCACTCTCAGCTCGATCTGGCTATAGTCGGCCGAGACCAGCTTGTGTCCCGGCGCCGCCACGAAGGCCGTGCGGATCTTGCGGCCTTCGCCGGTCCTGATCGGAATGTTCTGCAGGTTCGGATCGGAGGAGGAAAGCCGCCCGGTCGCCGTCGCAGCCATTGCAAAACAGGTGTGGACGCGCCTCGTCTCCGGATGCACGAAGCCGGGAAGGGCGTCGGTGTAGGTCGATTTCAACTTGGTCAGCTGCCGCCAGTCGACGATCTTGCGAGGCAGGTCGTGCCCGGCGGCCGCGAGGTCTTCGAGCACCTGCGCGGAGGTCGACCATTGCCCGGTCTTGGTCTTGGAGCCGCCCGGAAGGCCCATCTTGCCGAAGAGAATGTCGCCGAGCTGCTTCGGCGAGCCGATGGTGAATGTCTCGCCGGCTAGGCGATAGATCTCGTCTTCGAGCGCCGCCGCCCCCTGTGCCAGCTCGCCGGAAAGGCGTGACAGGATCTGCCGGTCGATGGTTATGCCGCGTTCCTCCATCCCGGCAAGGACAGAAATCAGCGGCCGCTCCAGTCGCTCGTAGACGCGCGTCAACCCCTTGGCGGCGAGCCGGGGCTTCAGCACATGCCAAAGCCTCAGCGCGATATCCGCATCCTCGGCCGCATAGGTCGTCGCCTTGTCGATGTCGACGAAGTCGAAGGTGAGCGAAGACCGGCCGGTGCCGGTGACGTCCTTATAGGCGATCGGCTTGTGGCCGAGCCACCGCTCGGCAAGCGAATCCATGCCGTGGGCGCCGTTGCCGGCATCGAGCACATAGGACATCAGCATCGTGTCGTCGAAGCTTCGCATGGCGATGCCGTGCCGCTTCATCACGAGATAGCCGTATTTCAGGTTCTGCCCGACCTTCAGGACGGACGGGTCCTCCAGCAGGTCCTTTATCCGGCTAAGGGCCTCGCGGACCGGTACCTGGCTGTCGACAGGTCCACCCCCCAGGAGGTCGCTGACGCCGCTCTTGTGCGCGAGCGGCACATAGGCCGCCCTGATCCTGGAGCCCGACGGGTCGTTCGCGTAATCGGCGACCGCGAGCGAAAAGCCGACGAGGTCGGCGCGCATGGCGTCGGGCGACGTCGCCTGGGTGTCGAAGCCGACGAGCCCCGCCTCGCGGGCGTCGGCGATCCAACGCTTGAGCGTATCGAGATCGCGGATGGTGAGATATCCGGAATGATCGAAGGCGGCTTTGCCGAAATAGGCCGCACGCGCCTCGGCGAGGCCCGCGGGCGTCGCGCCGGTCGTATCGGCATCCTGGCCGGAGGAGAGGAACGAGACAGCCGCCCTGGCCGCATTTCCCCTGGGCGGCGTCGCGCTCGATGATTGCGGCGACGGCGGCGGGCCGCCGGCCTCGCCGACGTCCAGATCCGGTCCATGCGCCTGCGCGCCCCATTCGACCGGCACATGAGCCGGTTCGATCGCTTCCGCATCCGTATCGGTCGCCGCTGCGACGCGGCGCGTGAGCGTGGTGAATTCCATCGCCTTCAGGAATGCGATGAGCTTCGGGCCGTCCTGCGAATCGAGCCTGAAGTCCTCGGGCGGAACGTCGAGCGGCGTGTCCTTCTTCAACGTCACGAGCTCACGCGAAAGGCGCGCCAGATCGGCATTGGCGATGATGGACTCGCGCCGCTTCTGCTGTTTGATCTCGCCAGCCCGTTCGAGCAGCGTGTCCAGATCGCCATATTCTTCGAGGAGCTGGGCTGCCGTCTTCGGCCCGATCCCGGGGATGCCCGGCACGTTGTCGGTCGAATCGCCGGTCATGGCCTGGAGATCGATCATCTTTTCCGGGGGCACGCCCCACTTTTCGATCACGTCCGGAACGGTGATCTGCTTGTCCTTCATGCTGTCGTACATCGACACTTTCGGCGTGACGAGCTGCATGAGGTCCTTGTCGGAGGAAACGATGGTCACGTCGGCGCCCGCCTCCTCGGCAAGCCGCGCATAGGTCGCGATGAGGTCGTCGGCCTCGTAGCCCTCCTTCTCGATGCAGGGCAGGTTGAAAGCGCGGGTGGCGTGGCGGATGAGCCCGAACTGCGGAATCAGATCCTCCGGCGGCGCCGTACGGTTGGCCTTGTACTGGTCGTAGAGCCCGTTGCGGAAGGTCTTCGAGGAATAGTCGAAGATCACGGCCAAATGCGTCGGCGTCACGCCGACGGAGGTGTCGCGCGCGTCGGTCAAAAGCTTCCAGAGCATGTTGCAGAATCCCGCAACCGCATTGACGGGAAGCCCGTCCGACTTGCGGTTGAGCGGCGGGATGGCGTGGAACGCCCGGAAGATGAAGCCCGAGCCGTCGACGAGGAAGAGATGATCACCGTTTTTCATGCGGCCATGGATAGCGCGAGGCAGGGGAAAGGTCCATTGCGCTTTTCCGGCGCTACCCCATTTAAGTGGAGCGACAAAGGCCTGCCGGAACCCTGATATTCGGGTGCCGAACACTCACGCAAACGTTACGCATTTGTAATGCGCGATTCAGTCTCCCTATCCTTGAAATGCCACATTTGACTCCACAAATCATGTCGAGCGGCAATCATTCAATGCCGTGAGTCTGGTGATTGGCCTGTCCCCCGCCCGCACCAGATGAGGACAAAGGCCTCATCCCCCTCTCCGGGCCTTTGTCCCGCTTTCAAAGAGCCGCCACGGCGCAGCCTCCGCGCCGTGGCGGTTTTTTGTTGCCTATGCCCGTCAGTCGAAAAGTGGATCGCCACACAGCCTCAAATCCCCGTGAAGTCGGCGCGGTTCGGCTTCATTGCAGGCATTGTAACTTGTCTTCGCGCTCCTTCCCGCGTAGGCATAGACATGGCCTTCAATCGTATGGAATCTGCGACTTACCTGGCCAGCTTGTTGGCGAGGGGTTTCTCGCGCGCCCTGCAGGAGCGCGGTCAGAAACTCGGCTTTGCCCCCGGGCAATTCCCGGTCCTCCTGGAATTATGGTCCGAGGAAGGGCTGACTCAGAGACAGCTTCTCGACCGGCTCGACATCGAGCAGGCAACCATGGCCAATACGCTCGCCCGAATGGAGCGAGACGGCCTCATCGTCCGCCGCAAGCATCCTAACGACAAGCGTTCGCAGCAGATATTCCTGACCGAACGTGCCCGCAAGATGGAGGCCGCTGCGAAGGAGGCTGCTGCTGCAGCGGAGCAGTCGCTGCTTTCCGGCTTTCGCCGCTTCGAGAAAGAACTGATGCTCGAATATATGCGCATGGCGCTCGCGAATACGGCGCGCCACGGCGACGCCTCCTGATTTCACCCGACAATTTATCGTTGCATCAAAAGTTTTCGCTTAAAGCCGCCGGGTTTCGATTCTAGTTTCGCCGCGAAAACCCAAAAAGGATTCGCATGATGGCAGATATCACCCCGGTTCTCGAGCGCGCCGACGCAAATCTCCCGAAAAGCCTCGAGCGGCTCTTCGACCTCGTCCGCATCAAGTCCATTTCCACCGATCCCGCCTTCAAGGAGGAGTGCCGCAAGGCTGCGGAGTGGCTGGTGGCGGAACTCGGAGCGATCGGCTTCGAAGCCTCGGTTCGCGACACGCCCGGCCATCCGATGGTCGTCGCCCATCACGCTGCCGAGAAAGCGGACGCTCCGCACCTGCTCTTCTACGGCCATTACGATGTGCAGCCGGTCGATCCCCTGAACCTCTGGGAGACCCCGCCCTTCGAGCCCTCCGTCAAGGAGGTCGAGCCCGGCCGCAAAATCATCACCGGCCGGGGTACGGCCGATGACAAGGGCCAGTTGATGACCTTCGTCGAGGCAGTGCGCGCCTATAAGGAAACCCGTGGCGGCTTGCCCTGCCGCATCACCATTCTCTTCGAGGGCGAAGAGGAATCCGGCTCTCCGTCGCTCAAACCCTTCCTCGAAGCCAATGCCGGTGAACTCAAGGCCGACTACGCTCTTGTCTGCGATACCAGCATGTGGGACCGGGACACGCCCGCGATTTCGGCCGGCTTGCGGGGCCTCGTCGGCGAGGAGGTCGTCGTCAAGGCGGCGGACCGCGACCTGCACTCCGGTTATTTCGGTGGCGCGGCGGCGAACCCGATCCATATCCTGGCCGAAATTCTCGCTGGCCTTCACGACGAGACCGGCCGCGTGACGCTCGACGATTTCTACGAAGGCGTCGAGGAGACGCCGACCGAGATCAAGGCGGGCTGGGAAACGCTCGGCCAGACCGCCGAGAAATTCCTCGGCGAGATCGGCCTCTCTATCCCCTCCGGCGAAAGGGGCCGCTCCGTGCTCGAACTCACCTGGGCGCGGCCGACGGCGGAGATCAACGGCATCACCGGGGGCTATACCGGCGAAGGATTCAAGACGGTGATCGCTGCAGAAGCCTCCGCCAAGGTTTCGTTCCGCCTGGTCGGCAAGCAGGACCCGGCAAAGATCCGGGAGAGCTTCCGCGCCTATGTGCGCTCGAAAATTCCGGCGGACTGCTCCGTCGAATTTCATGCGCACGGCGGTTCGCCGGCTATTCATCTGCCCTATGATTCGGCGCTGCTGAGCACGGCGAAGGCGGCACTTTCGGATGAATGGCCGAAGCCCGCCGTGGTCATCGGCATGGGCGGCTCCATACCGATCGTCGGCGATTTCCAGCGGATGCTCGGCATGGAATCGCTGCTGGTCGGGTTCGGTCTTTCCGACGACCGCATCCACTCGCCCAATGAGAAATACGAGCTCGCGTCCTTCCACAAGGGCATCCGCTCGTGGGTCCGCATTCTGGACGCACTCGGCACGCGGTAACGCCTTGCAGGCGGGGGGCTATGGTGAACACCGTTCGGCCATTGTCCACCGCCTTCGGCCATGAATGACAAATCGCACCCGCTTGACGGATATCAAGTCGACTTTGCTTGACCTGCCTGCCTTGGGATGCTTCCCTTTTTGAAAACAAATCAAAGTGGGAAATGGGCTGTTGGCAAGTGCAAGGATCGGGACGCCTCGTCCCGAGCATGTTTCTTTCGTTACGCAGAATGGGCATCGCCACCTCGGCAGAACCGCGAAGCGCTTGGCGTGCCTTCAACCGGCCGCTGCTGATGGGCACCCGCATCGCCGCGACGCTTCGCTCGTGAATCGATTTCCGCCGGAAAATCACGCAGAAGCCCCGGCATGAAACGGTTCAAGGCATATTTCTGGCCCGTTGTGGGGCTTGCCGCGATCTTGGTTTCGGTGCGCGCGCTCGTCGATGAACTGCGCGGCCTGTCTCTCAACGAGTTCCTGGCGAGTTTCCAGGCCATATCGCTCGAAAGCTGGCTGCTCGCCATCGGTTCGACGCTTGTCGCCTATGCGGCGCTTGCCGCCTATGACCGGCTGGCGCTCGATCATCTCGGCCACCGCATCTCGCTGTGGTTCATCACCCTCTGCTCGTTCACCACCTATGCGCTTTCGCACAATCTCGGCGCCTCGGTTTTTTCCGGCGCGGTGGTGCGCTATCGAGCGTATCGGTCGAAAGGCCTGACGCCCGGAGAGGTGGGCGTGCTCGTCGCCTTCTGCTCCTTCACCTTCACGCTCGGCACGCTGATGCTCTCGGCCATCGTGCTGCTCCTGAGGCCGAATATCATCGAGAGATTTTCGGAGTTCCTGCCCATCGAAATGTCGTTGACGACGGGCGGCCTCATTCTCGCGCTCATCGCGCTCTACGTCCTCGGCAGCCTGGTCGGCATGCGGCCGCTGCGCACGCGCTGGTTCCAGCTGCATTACCCGCGGCCCTCCATCGTGCTGAGGCAATTGATCATCGCCCCCGTCGAGCTTCTGGGCGCTGCCGGCATCATCTATTTCGCGCTGCCCGAAGCCGGCAATCCCGGCTATGTGGTCATTCTGGGCATCTTCCTCGCATCCTTCTCCGCCGCGCTGCTCTCCCATGCGCCGGGCGGCATCGGTGTGCTTGAATTCGTCTTCATCGCGGCGCTTCCGGAAATGGACCCGGCCGACGTTCTGGCTGCGCTTGCCATTTTTCGGCTGCTCTACCTCCTCGTCCCCTTCGTGCTGGCGCTCGTCGTCATTCTCGTCTTCGAGCATTCCCGCTTTCTGGCCGAGCGTGCCGCGAAGGAGCCGTAGAGTTTCGCTGGAGCACTTCCAGGAAAAGTGTGTAACGCTTTTCCGTCCGGACCTCAGGGGGCGTTGCAGGTGGCGGGGATCGCCTTCTCGATGGGGCCTTCCGCTTCGTCGAGCCGGGCCGTCTCGATCTGATAGGGCGTGAAGGGCGGCACCTGGAGCGACGGATTGATGATCCTCGTCACGTAACAGCCGGAGAAGAAGCGGGTCTTTCCGCCTTGTTCGATGGATTTGATCGCAACCGGAACGGCCGAATAGATGCTGCCGGCAGCGCCCTCCGTGACGACCTTGCCGAACTTCGCTTCCACCGACACCGTCTTGGCGTAACCGTCGGCGAAGGCCTTGAACTCGCCGACGGGTTTCGACGCTCCGAAGTAGCCGTAGGCTCTGGCATATTCCTTCCGGTTGATCGCGTTGTAGAGCGAGCGGACGAGCGCCGCGCCGTCGGAGCGGTCGTCGACATAGGGAAATTCCTCCTGTGCCCTGGCCCCGATCCCCTGCGCGGCAAGGGCGGCAAGGGCGATCAGCACGGTGCAGCGAACCCTCATTCTCTCTCCTTTCGAACGGATGAGCCGGCCGGCCGAGAAGCCGGCGCGCTCGCGAGTGTCCTGTACGATCCCGACGATTTTGAGTCGAAGGAGAGGCTTACCGCGGCGGCAGACCGGCCTTTCGCCGGCCGACGACATGCTCGCGCCAGATGGTGAAGATGCCGGCGGCGACCACCAGCACCGAGCCGATGATCATGTTCGTCGTCAGCGTCTCTCCGAAGATGGTCACGCCCATGACGGAGGCGAAGACGAGCTGCAGGTAGGTAAGCGGCTGAACCGCGGCGGCATCGAGCATGTCGTAGGCGCGGATCAGAAAATAGTGGCTCGACGTGCCGGTGATGCAGAGCAGCACCATCCAGATCCAGTCCGCCCCGGAAAGCGTCGCCCAGAAGAAGGGCCCGACGAGACTGATCGCGAAGGCGCCGACGATGCCGGTATAGAAGAAGCTGGTCATCGCCGAATCGTCGCGACTGGCAAGCCTGGTGGTGATGACATAGAAGGCGAACATCACCGCTGCCGCCAGCGGCAGCAGAAAGTTCACGTCGAACGACCCGTCTTCCGGCCGCAGGATCAGAAGAACGCCGATGAGTCCGACGGCAATCGCCGACCAGCGCCGCCACCCGACCCGTTCGCCGAGCAGAGGCATCGACAGGAGCGCCACGAAGAGCGGAGTGGCCGCGAGGATCGCCTGCGAATGCGCCAGCCCGACGATGGTGAAGGACGTGATCACCACGACGATCTGTACGGGCAACAGGACGCCCCGCAGGAACTGAATGAGCGGCTTTCTCGTCACCGCGGTCGCGGCAAATCCGCCCGGCGCCCGCGCCGCGATCACCGCAGCGAAGCCGGCAAATGCCCAGTAGCGGATCATTGCCACGAAGACCGGCGGATAGATGGCGCCCAGATGCTTGGAGATGCCGTCCTGGATCGAGAAGATGACGATCGCCAGAAGCGCGAAGACGTAACCGTTTGCCTTGGATCTCATGGGGTGGTGATACACGCGCTTTGCGGCCGCAGCCACGAGTTTTTCGCCCTGTGCATCTGGCCGGATCCGAAGCGCGTCGCGCGAATGCGATGCGTTTTCAGGTATCGCCAGATACAGAAAGACCCCGAGCCGGGAGGAGGTGGCTCGGGGTCTTAAACTTGATCGGTTCTGGGAGGAGGAGTGAACCGACCGAATGCCGGGCGCCGTGGGAGGAGGTACAGCGCTTCGACAAGGAGGAGAATAGATTATTTTCGTTGAGGTAATAGTGCGAATGTTGCATTGCAGCATTGCGCCGGATGCAAGGCGGCGTTCAGCCTTCCGAAGGTGAGGAACCAGGAGGCCGGGGGCCGATGCAAGGTTTTGAACAATCTGCCTTTTTCGCAAGAGAGCTCTTAACTTCCCCTTAAATTGCCGCATTTAAAGTACAACGCATCGGGACCAGCGGACGGGGTGGAGCCTACCGCACGACAACGGCACGGCCGGGATCGCCTGCGGGCGATGGGCACCGGTTTGGCCCCCAAAGGGGATATTTCCTTCCGGCATGGCGAGCGGCAAATCAGGACAGCGGATCGAGCCTTCCTTCGGCAGTAGCGACGACGGCGGCGACCTGCGCGTCGACGCGAGCGACCGCGTCTCGGGCGGCGGCAGCAAGCCGAAGCGCGCCAAGCCGCCCGAACGCGGTGCGAGGCGAGAAAAGCCCGGCAGGCGCGCCGGCGGGCGCGGCTCCGGAAGAAGCGGCTCCGGCGGCGGGTTCTTCGGCCTCGTCCGGCGGCTCGCCTATTGGTGCATCGTGCTCGGCATATGGGGCGCGATCGGCGTCGGCGGGCTCGTGCTCTATTACGGGGCGCGCATGCCGAGCGCCACGAGCTGGTCGATTCCCGAACGGCCGCCCAACGTCAAGATTCTCGCGGCGAATGGCGACATCATTGCCAACAGGGGCGCGACCGGCGGCGAGGCGGTCGCTCTCGAAGACATGTCGCCCTATATCCCGCAGGCGGTGATCGCCATCGAGGATCGCCGCTTTTATTCGCATTTCGGAGTCGATCCGCTGGGGCTGGCGCGCGCCATGCTCACGAACGTCATGAGCGGCCGCATGGTCCAGGGCGGCTCCACGCTCACCCAGCAGCTTGCCAAGAACCTGTTTCTCTCGCCGGAGCGGACGTTGGAGCGCAAGGTGCAGGAGGTGCTGCTCGCCTTTTGGCTGGAGCAGAAATACACCAAGGACCAGATCCTGGCCATGTATCTCAACCGCGTCTTCTTCGGGTCGAACGCCTATGGCGTCGAGGCGGCCTCGCGGCGTTACTTCAACAAGTCGGCGCGCGACGTCAATCTCGGCGAAGCGGCGCTGCTCGCAGGCCTTCTGAAAGCTCCCTCACGGCTGTCACCGGCCCGAGACCCCGAAGCGGCGGAGGAGCGCGCACAGCTC
Source organism: Sinorhizobium sp. 22678 (assembly GCF_052044265.1). Classification (NCBI taxonomy): domain Bacteria; kingdom Pseudomonadati; phylum Pseudomonadota; class Alphaproteobacteria; order Hyphomicrobiales; family Rhizobiaceae; genus Sinorhizobium; species Sinorhizobium sp. 22678. The sequence goes on from NZ_JBQEMS010000004.1 coordinate 106,471, forward strand.
GTGCTCGGCGCAATGCGCGAGGAAGGCTTCATCAGCGACTCCGAGATCAAGACGGCGATGTCGCAGGCGCCGACACGGGCAAAGAGCTTCTGGTCCGGCGCCGAGCACTATGTCGCCGACATGGTGATGGACCAGCTCCCCGGCATGATCGGCGAAGTCACGCAAGACCTCGTCATCGATACGACCATCGACCTTGCGCTCGAGAAGAAGGCGGAAGAGGTGCTCGCCGAGAGGCTCGAGGCCGAGGGCGGCAAGCTCAACGCCTCCCAGGCGGCGCTCGTCTCGATCGACGGCACAGGCGCCATCCGCGCGCTCGTCGGCGGCAGGGACTATGCCGAAAGCCAGTTCGACCGCGCCTCCAAGGCGAAGCGCCAGCCGGGCTCGGCCTTCAAGCCCTTCGTCTACGCGGCGGCGCTCGAGATCGGCCGCACGCCGATGTCCGTGCGCAACGACGCGCCGGTCCGGATCGGCAACTGGACACCTGAAAACTATGATCAGAAATACCGCGGCGAGGTGACGCTCGCCGATGCGCTCGCCAATTCGCTGAACACCATCGCCGCCCAGCTCGTCATGGAGGTGGGGCCGCAGAACGTGGTCAAGCTCGCGCACCGGCTGGGCATAGATTCCGAGATGCAGGCCAATGCATCGATCGCGCTCGGCACGTCGGAAGTGACGCTGGTGGAGCTGACGTCCTCCTATGCGCCTTTCATGAATGGCGGCTTCAAGGCGACGCCGCACGTCATCCGGCGCATCTCCGCCGCCGACGGCGCCGTGCTTTACGAAAACACCTACGACAACCCGCCGCGGGTGCTCGATCCGGCGATCGTCAGCGAGATGAACCGGATGATGGTGCGCGTGCTGACGGATGGCACCGGCAAAAATGCGCGCCTGCCGGGCTGGGAGGCGGCCGGGAAGACCGGAACGACGCAGTCCTTCCGCGACGCCCTGTTCGTCGGCTACACCTCCAACCTCGCGACCGGCATCTGGTTTGGCAACGACGACGGAAAATTCATGAAGAAGGTCACCGGCGGCGGCCTTCCCGCCAGGGCCTGGCACGATTTCATGGTTGCGGCGCATGAGGGTCTTTCGCCGTCGCCGCTCTTCGGCACGACGGGCGTGCAGCCCGTCTTCGACGAGGGCGGCATCGCTGCTGCCGACGAAATGCCGGCCGAGGGTTTCGGCACGGGTAATCCCGACGTCTTTCCCGAGCGCCCGGCAGGCATGGACAGCGTCGAAAGCATGGACGGCATGGCCGCGGTCGATCAGGTCCGGCCTGCAGAACAGGCCGGAGGACCAGTCCCGCCGGCCGGCGTCGGAGAGACCACCGGTGGGACCCGCCGAACGACGCTGTTCGACCTGCTGACCGGCGGCTGAACCAGCGGCAGCGGGCCCCCGTCGGGTGTTTGTGGATGACGGCTTGCATTTGCCGTCGTTCCCCCCGCAGAATGCCTTGCAGTCCGAAACGCCGGTCCTTATATACGCCGCATCGATGCAGCCGCGGCTGCGATGAAAGACAAAGACCATCCCGTTAGGGGCTGTCCCACGAATGCCTGACCGGGTTCCGACAGTCCGCTGCAAGGAGAGAACGACATGGCTAAAGTTATTGGTATTGACCTGGGAACGACCAACTCCTGCGTCTCCGTCATGGACGGCAAGGACGCGAAGGTGATCGAGAATGCGGAGGGCGCGCGCACGACCCCCTCCATGGTGGCATTCACCGAAGACGGCGAACGTCTCGTCGGCCAGCCGGCCAAGCGCCAGGCGGTGACCAATCCCGAAAACACGCTTTTTGCGATCAAGCGCCTGATCGGCCGCACCTTCGAGGATCCCACGACCCAGAAGGATAAGGGGATGGTCCCCTACAAGATCGTCAAGGCAGACAATGGCGACGCCTGGGTCGAAGCCCACGGCACCAGCTACTCTCCGTCGCAGATCTCCGCGATGATCCTTCAGAAGATGAAGGAAACGGCCGAGTCCTATCTCGGTGAAAAGGTCGAAAAGGCCGTCATCACCGTTCCGGCCTACTTCAACGACGCACAGCGCCAGGCCACGAAGGATGCCGGCAAGATCGCCGGTCTCGACGTGCTGCGCATCATCAACGAGCCGACCGCAGCGGCCCTTGCCTACGGCCTCGACAAGAAGGAAGGCAAGACGATCGCCGTCTACGATCTTGGCGGCGGCACGTTCGACATCTCGGTCCTGGAAATCGGCGACGGCGTCTTCGAAGTGAAGTCGACCAACGGCGACACCTTCCTTGGCGGTGAAGACTTCGACATGCGCCTCGTCGAATATCTTGCCTCCGAGTTCAAGAAGGAGCAAGGCATCGACCTCAAGAACGATAAGCTCGCGCTGCAGCGCCTGAAGGAAGCTGCCGAAAAGGCGAAGATCGAACTCTCGTCCTCGCAGCAGACCGAAATCAACCTGCCGTTCATCACGGCGGACGCTTCCGGTCCGAAGCACCTGACGATGAAGCTGTCCCGCGCCAAATTCGAGAGCCTGGTCGAAGACCTGATCCAGAAGACCATCGCGCCCTGCAAGGCCGCGCTCAAGGATGCCGGCGTTTCGGCTGCCGAGATCGACGAAGTCGTTCTCGTCGGCGGCATGACCCGCATGCCGAAGGTTCAGGAAACGGTGAAGCAGCTTTTCGGCAAGGAGCCGCACAAGGGTGTCAACCCGGATGAAGTGGTTGCCATGGGCGCCGCGATCCAGGCGGGCGTTCTGCAGGGCGACGTCAAGGACGTGCTGCTGCTGGACGTCACCCCGCTCTCGCTCGGTATCGAAACGCTCGGCGGCGTCTTCACCCGCCTGATCGAGCGCAACACGACGATCCCGACGAAGAAGAGCCAGGTCTTCTCGACGGCCGACGACAACCAGTCCGCCGTGACGATCCGCGTCTCGCAGGGCGAGCGTGAAATGGCGGCCGACAACAAGCTGCTCGGCCAGTTCGATCTCGTCGGCATTCCGCCGGCACCGCGCGGCGTGCCGCAAATCGAGGTCACGTTCGACATCGATGCGAACGGCATCGTCCAGGTGTCCGCCAAGGACAAGGGCACGGGCAAGGAGCACCAGATCCGCATCCAGGCCTCGGGTGGCCTTTCCGACGCCGAGATCGAGAAGATGGTCAAGGATGCCGAAGCCAATGCGGAGGCCGACAAGAAGCGCCGCGAAGGCGTAGAGGCCAAGAACCAGGCCGAAAGCCTGATCCATTCTTCGGAGAAGTCGCTCCAGGAGCATGGCGACAAGGTTTCCGAGACGGACCGCAAGGCGATCGAGGATGCGATCGCAGCGCTCAAGAGCGCCGTCGAAGCCTCCGAGCCGGACGCCGAGGACATCAAGGCCAAGACCAATACCCTCATGGAAGTCTCCATGAAGCTCGGTCAGGCGATCTATGAGGCTCAGCAGACGGACGCCGCCCATGCGGATGCCGCCGCCGACGCCAAGCGCTCCGGCGATGACGTGGTCGACGCCGACTACGAGGAAGTCAAGGACGAAGACGACCGTAAGCGGTCGGCCTGACGGCTTCGCCTTTCGATGAACGGGCCCGGGAGCAATCCCGGGCTTTTTCATAGATGGTTGATGGGCTGCGGCCCCAGGCGTGGAAGCGAACCGACCCTGCGCAGGAAAGTGGCTGCGAAACCGCCGTTTTCCGACAAAAAACGGCTTCCGCCCCGACTTGGCTATGGTATCGCGCTTAAAGGTTTACTAAATCCTGTGGCAAGATAATCAGGCAGCCGTCGGATCCTTCGCGCTGGCAAGCCCTGTCGCTGATAACAGGACGATCTTTGAAGCATGAAACGTGATCTTTACGAAACGCTTGGCGTTCAAAAAAACGCGGACGAAAAGGAGCTGAAGAGCGCCTTTCGCAAACTCGCGATGAAATATCACCCGGACAGGAATCCCGGCGACCAGGAATCGGAAAAGTCCTTCAAGGAAATCAACGAAGCCTATGAAACGCTGAAGGACCCGCAGAAACGCGCAGCCTATGACCGTTACGGCCATGCGGCCTTCGAGCAGGGCGGCATGGGCGGAGGCTTCGGCAACGGCTTCGCCGGCGGCGGAGCGCACGGCTTCTCCGATATTTTCGAGGACATCTTCGGCGAAATGATGGGTGGCCGTCAGCGCCGCTCGTCCGGCGGACGCGAGCGCGGCGCGGACCTGCGCTACAACATGGAGATTTCGCTCGAGGAGGCCTATTCCGGCAAGACGGCGCAGATCCGCGTGCCGACGTCGATCACCTGTGACGTCTGCACCGGCACGGGCGCCAAGCCCGGTACCAGCCCGAAGACCTGCGGCACCTGTCAGGGCACCGGCCGCGTCCGCGCGGCCCAGGGCTTCTTCTCGATCGAGCGGACCTGCCCGACCTGCGGCGGCCGCGGCCAGACGATCGCCGACCCTTGCACCAAATGCCACGGCCAGGGCCGCGTCGTGGAGGAGCGGACGCTCTCGGTCAACATTCCGGCCGGTATCGAGGACGGCACGCGCATCCGGCTTTCCGGCGAGGGTGAGGCCGGCCTTCGCGGCGGCCCGGCGGGCGACCTCTACATCTTCCTCTCGGTCAAACCGCATGAGTTCTATCAGCGCGACGGCGCGGATCTCTATTGCGCCGTGCCGATCTCGATGACGACGGCGGCGCTCGGCGGCAAGTTCGACGTTACCACGCTCGACGGTACCAAATCGCGCGTCACCGTGCCGGAAGGCACGCAGGCTGGCAAGCAGTTCCGCCTCAAGGGCAAGGGCATGCCGGTGCTGCGTTCCAGCCAGACGGGCGATCTCTATATCCAGATTCAAATCGAGACGCCGCAGAAGCTCACCAAGCGCCAACGCGAGTTGCTGCACGAATTCGAGCAGATCTCCTCCAAGGAGAACAATCCCGAATCGACGGGCTTCTTCTCCCGGATGAAGGATTTCTTCGATACGTTGAGCGATTGAGGTAACGTCTCGGATGTTGCGCCTTCCCCTGTGCGGCCGCTTGGGGAAGGGGCCCGGGACTGCGCGGCTTGTCCCTTCTCCGGTGAAACCGGGAGAAGGCGGCGGCGGTCCCCCTGCATGGCGCCATCCGCCTATATTGCAGCTGAAATCAATTGCCACAGGCCGGCGGCGATGAGCAGCGTGCCCGCAATACGGGAGAGGAGGCGGCCCGGGAAGAACACCTTCTCCGCCAGCACGAAGATGGCGATTGCCGCAATCCAGAGCACATTCATGATGCCGCCGACGAAAAGAAGCGTCATCAGCGCCCAGCAGCAGCCGATGCAATAGAGCCCGTGGCGCAAGCCCAGTCCGACGGCTCCCGCCGGGTCGCGGCGAAAGCCGCCGTGGCACTGCAGGAAGACGATCGGCGTCTGACACTGGCTGAGGCAGGCATCCTTGAGCGGCGTCCATTGGTAAAGACCCGCGACGATCAACACGGCACCGCTGAAGATGCGACTGGCGCTTGCCAGCGCCGGCGACAGCAGGGTTCCCTCCATGAGCCATTGCCCAAGCGTCGCGGCAAGCGCAAATCCCACCCAGGCAAGGAGATAGCCGCCGGCGAAAAAACCGGTCGCCGCGAAGGGCTTGCCCTCCTTCCGGCTTTGCCGGCCGACCCGGGCATAGAGCAGGATCATCGGCGTTGCCGAAGGCAGCATCATGCCGACCATCATCACGACCCACATGGTCAGGGTGACGCCGGCCTCTACGGAACTCCAGGGACGCGGTGAAATGCCGAGGACGGTGCCGAGCGACGGGGCGGCGCCGGCTTCCATCTCCATGCCGTCCATCTCCATGGCAGGGTCCATCCGCATGTCCGCTCCCATGCCGGGACCGGACATGCTCATGCCGTCGCCGCTCATGGCTGCTGCCAGCCAAAGAGTGTATGTCCAGGCGATCACCGTCAATGCGGCGAGCGACGCTGCCACGATGACGCGATCCCGCCTGAGCAGGCTTTCAAGCGCGGTGTCGGCCGGCATGACGTCAGTGAACCACGCCGCTTCCGGTCATGTGCAGTCTGGCGAAGTGGGCGTGCGAATCCGCGAGCGAAACCGCCAGCGGCCCGCTCGTCTCGGCCCAGCCGCGCCCCACCTCGCAGCGGTCGTATTCGAAGCCGTGCGGAAGGTTGATGCGGGCGTGGTGCTCCTCACCGGTCACCGGATTGACGATGGGCTCGCCGCGAGCCTCCATCCATCCCGGAATGTTGACGCGCGCCGAGCGCCTTTCGACGTCGATCTCGAAATCGATCGGCGCGAAAACCGGGTCGTGGAAGGTCTCGAAAGTCGTCGCGAACACCTGGAAGAAGGTGGCGCCGGGCTCGGTGTCCTGGCCGCTCATGATCCGCAGCAGCGCCTCCCGCTGCTCGTCGGAGGCACGCTCGTCGATGATCGGGACCACCGCGCCCCTGCCCTCATGAATGGCGCCGGGCCAGGATACGATCATGCCGCATCTCAAGCCGTCGAGCCGGGTGTCGCCATGGTGTCCCTCGTCGATATCGACGACCCCGATCGCGCGGCAATGCCCCTTGGTAGGCAGTGCGTTGAACTGGCACGGGCAGCCATAGGCGCAGTTGCAATGGATGAATTCGCGGCCCTTGATCGTCCACTCGACGTCCGTCATCGTTTCCTCCCCAGATACGATGGAAGTTTCACTCTCCTCCGAATGCAATTCTATTAGATAGCGGGAATATACTCCCCGCCGACGGCAATGCCAACGGGGTGCCTGGCGAAAGCGTCAGGCGATGAGGTCCACGGCGAAATAGCAGAGCGCCGAGATCAACGCTGCCGCCGGCATGGTGATCACCCACGCGACGACGATGTTGCCGGCGAGCCCCCACCGCACCGCCGACACCCGCCTCGCCGCGCCGACGCCGATGATCGCGCCGGTGATCGTGTGGGTGGTCGAAACCGGAATGCCGAGCCAGGTCGCCGCGAACAGCGTGATGGCGCCGCCCGTCTCGGCGCAGAAGCCCTGCATCGGGTTGAGCTTGGTGATCTTCGAGCCCATCGTGTGGACGATCCTCCAGCCGCCGAAGAGCGTGCCGAGCGCGATCGCCGCCTGGCAGGTGATGACCACCCAGAAGGGCACGTAGAATTCCGAGCCGAGATAGCCCTGCGAGAAGAGAAGCACGGCAATGATGCCCATGGTCTTCTGCGCATCGTTGCCGCCATGGCCGAGCGAATAGAGTGAAGCCGAAACGAATTGCAGCACCCGGAAGGTGCTGTCGACGGCGAAGGGTGTCTGGCGAACGAACACCCAGGAGACGATCAGGATCAACAGCAGTGCCAGAACGAAGCCGATGCCCGGCGACATGACGATGGCGCCGGCGGTCTTCAGCAGTCCTTGCCAGACGATCGAGCTGAAACCGGTCTTGGCCAGCCCGGCACCCACGAGGCCGCCGATGAGCGCGTGCGAGGAACTCGACGGGATGCCGAAGACCCAGGTGACGATGTTCCAGGTGATTGCACCCATCAGCGCCGCGAAGATCACCTGCGGCGTGACGATACCCGGATCGATGATGCCCGTTCCGAGCGTTTCGGCGACGTGCAGTCCGAAGAAGAGGAAGGCGATGAAGTTGAAGAACGCCGCCCAGAAAACCGCATATTGCGGCCGGAGCACGCGGGTCGAAACGATGGTCGCGATCGAATTGGCCGCATCGTGCAGCCCGTTGAGGAAGTCGAAGAAAAGCGCGACAGCAATGAGCCCCACGAGCAGCGGGAAGGCGAGCGTCGCATCCATCAGACGTTCTCGATCACGATGCCGCTGATTTCGTTCGCCACGTCCTCGAAGCGATCGACGACCTTTTCCAGCTCGCCGTAGATCTCGCTGCCGATGATATAGGCCATGGGGTTGGAAGCGCCGTGGCGCTGGAAGAGATCCTTCAGGCCCTGCTCGTGGAGCTGGTCGGACCTATCCTCGACATGCGTCACCTCCTCGGCGATGGCGCCGAGGCGGTGCGCATTGGCGCCGATGCGACTGAGGAGCGGAATGGCCTCGGCGACCAGATGGGCGGCCTCGACGACCGCCGCGCCCATGGCCTGCATGCCGGGGTCGAAGCTCTTCTGTTCATAGAGCCGGATCGTTTTCACCGTCTTGTGCATCATGTCGATCGCATCGTCCATCGACTGGATGAGATCCTTGATGTCGCCGCGGTCGAAGGGGGTGATGAAGCTGCGGCGGACGGCCAGCAGAACCTCGCGGGTGATCTCGTCGGCCTCGTTCTCGAGCGCGACGATGCGGTCGCAATGGCTTTCGATGTCAGGGCCGCCGGCAAGAAGCGCGTTCAGCGCCTCCGCCGCACCCATGACGGTGCGCGAATGGTCGGCGAAGAGGTCGAAGAAACGGTCTTCCCGGGGGAGGAGCTTGCGAAACAGGCCGAGCATCAGCGATCCATCCAACTGTCGATTGTCACGCAATTGTCATATTGTACTTGCGCGCTCGGGGAAAGTTCCGATGCGGCCGAAAAAAAGGGCTTTCCCACAGGCGATTGGGCGGAAATGCGCAGCCCGGACACGGAATCGCCGCGGGCCGGAGAGAGGCAGACGGAACACCCCTTTCCGCCTTGCCTTGGCCCGGCTTTCATCCTACCTGACAGCAACGTCGAATTCGGACCCGCAATGCCCCACAAGGTCTTTCTCACACGCCTGAAACTGAGCGACTTTCGCAACTATGCAACGCTGGCGCTCGACCTCGACCAGCGCCATGTGGTGCTGACCGGCGAGAACGGCGCGGGCAAAACCAACCTGATGGAGGCGGTCTCCCTTCTTTCGCCCGGGCGCGGCTTGAGGCGCGCTGCCTATGCCGATATCGCCCGCGTCGGCGCCGCCGATGGTTTCTCGATCTTCGCCGCCGTCGACGGCATGGAAGGGTCGGTGGAGATCGGCACGGGGACTCAAGGGGCCGAGGAGGGGCAATCACGGCGCCTCAGACTCAACGGCACTGCGGCCCGCACGGTCGACGAACTCACCGATCACCTCCGGGTGCTCTGGCTCACGCCGGCGATGGATGGCCTCTTCACCGGCCCTTCCGCCGACCGCAGGCGCTTTCTCGACCGGCTGGTACTGTCGCTCGATCCCGGGCACGGCCGGCGCGCCAGCGAGTTCGAGCGCGCCATGCGCAGCCGCAACCGGCTACTCTCGGAATTCCGACCCGATCCCGCCTGGCTGTCGGCCATCGAGCGCGAAATGGCCGGGCTCGGCATCTCCATGGCGCTCGCCCGTCAGGAGATGCTCGGCCTGCTCTCGGCCCTCGTCGAGCGAAGCCGGAGCGATGTGACCTTTCCGTCCGCAAGCCTGTCGCTCGCCGGCTTTCTCGACGACTGTGCAGGTATTCCCGCCTTTGAACTCGAAGAGCGTTATCTGACAATGCTCGCCGAAGGCCGTGCCCGCGATGCGGCCGCCGGCCGCACGCTCGACGGACCGCACCGGACCGATCTCCTGATCCGCCACCGGGAAAAGGACATGGAGGCAGAGCGCTGTTCGACCGGCGAGCAGAAGGCGCTGCTCGTCGGTCTGGTTCTCGCGCATGCACGGCTCGTCGGGGATATGACCGGCCACGCCCCGGTGTTGCTGCTCGACGAAATCGCCGCCCATCTCGACCGGGGACGCCGTGCCGCCCTCTTCGATCTGGTCGATGGGCTCGGCGGCCAGGCCTTCATGACGGGCACCGACCGGGCGATGTTCGACGCCCTTGGCGAGCGGGCTCAATATCTGGCCGTTGCAAACGGCCGCGTTTCCGGGTGACATAGAGCGCCGTCCGCGGAAATTAAATGGAGACGCATATGACGACCGATGCGACGCTCGCTCCTTCGGAGATTGCGCGCTACGCACGCCACATCGTGCTGCCGGAGATCGGCGGCCCGGGGCAGCAGAAACTCAAGGCCGCGCGCGTGCTCGTCATCGGCGCGGGCGGGCTCGGCGCGCCGGCTCTGCAATATCTCGCGGCCGCCGGTGTCGGCACGCTCGGGGTCGTCGACGATGACGTGGTCTCGTTGTCGAACCTGCAGCGTCAGGTGATCCACGCCACCGCCGATATCGGGCGGCCGAAGGTCGAGAGCGCCGCCGCGGCGATCGACGCCCTCAATCCGCATGTGAAGGTCGTGACGCACGCGCTCAGGCTGGACCCCGAAAATGCAGATGCGCTCTTGCGCCAATACGATCTCGTCGTCGACGGGTCGGATAATTTCGATACGCGTTATCTCGCCGCCGATACGGCCGCGGCGGCAGGCGTGGCGCTCGTCACCGGTGCCGTCGGACGCTTCGACGGCTCGGTCACCGTGCTGAAGCCGTACGAGACCGATGCCGAGGGGCACCCGAACCCCTCCTACCGCGATCTCTTCCCGGAGCCGCCGCCGCCGGGCACCGTGCCAAGCTGCGCCGAAGCGGGCGTCCTGGGCGCGCTCACCGGCGTCATCGGCACGCTGCAGGCGATGGAAGCGATCAAGCTCGTCACCGGCATCGGCGAGCCGCTGGTCGGCCGTCTGCTGCTCTACGATGCGCTCGCCGCCCGGTTCGACACGATCCGCTATCGACGCGGCACGCGCTGAGGACGCCATGGAGACGGTTCGCATCGACGCCAGCTTCGATCGTTACGAGGAGTTGCTGTCGCTGATCCGTGCGTCCTTCGCCTATATGGACGGCCGCATCGATCCGCCCTCCTCGGCCCATACGCTGACGGCGGCCTCCCTTAACCGGAAAGCAAGAGACGAGATCGCCTTCGCGGCCGTCGCCGGGCGTGACCTCCTGGGCTGCATCTTCTGTAAGCCGGAAGCGGACTGTCTCTATATCGGCAAACTCGCCGTCGCTCGGCTTCCAGGGAAAGGGAGTAGGGCGGATGCTCATCGCCGCCGCCGAGGAAACGGCGCGCGGTCTGGGCCTGCCTGCGCTGAGGCTTCAGACACGCATCGAACTCACCGGGAACCAGGCCGCTTTTGCGGCTTTGGGCTTCGTGGAGACGGCGCGAACCGCCCATCCAGGCTTCACCCGCCCGACCTCGGTCGATATGCGCAAAGTGCTCAGCTAGATCACGATGGTTTTGGGTCGGGTCGACCTAAAAGCACGACCGTGATCGGTTTCAGGAAGTTGAGACGCGGGATGCGGGCGGAAACCGCACACGTTTTTCCTCATCGCGCTCTTTTCTTCATTCCGCTCCAGCGCCGAGGTGTGGGGAGGTATCGCCGCGCGCCGGCACCCGCCGGAAGCCCGCAAAGAGAGACTGGAGCGCTTCGCTCCCCTGGGCCACGAGGTCGAAGCGGCGGCCGAACAGCAGCCATTCGGTACAAAGCCCCATCATCATCCAGCGCAGGGCCCGCGCCGCGGTCGGCGGCGCCCAGTGCTCCTGCAACTGGCCCCTTTCCAGTGCCCGGGCGAAGGCAAGCTCGAGAAGGGCATCGTGGCGCTCATCGATCTCGCGCTGGCGCACGAGAACGGCGGACATGTCATTGTCGTAGTCGCAGCGCAGCATGATCGCGAGAATGCGCTGCCGCTGCTCGTCCGCGGCCAGGGTCGTCAACCAGTCGCTGGTCGCGCTCTCGACGATGGCGAGCGTGTCGAAGGGTTCCGTTTCGATCTCGCGTGCGATCATGTCTTCGTGAGGCAGCGGCACGGCCTCGTAAAGGGCGAGGAAGAGATCCGTCTTGTTGGCGAAATGCCAGTAGATGGCGCCGCGGGTGACGCCCGCCTCCTTCGCCACTTCCTCGAGCGTCGTATTGGGAACGCCCTTCTTGTAGAACATCCGCTCGGCGGCACACAGGATCTTCTGTCGTGTAGCCTCGGCGTCGGCCTTGGTTCGGCGCATCTATTCAAATTCTCCTTCGGCGACGGCCCGCCCGCCGCCCTAGGCGGGCGGGCCGTCTTCGATATTATTCGGCCGGGCTGGCGGTTTCGGATGCTGACTTGGCCGCCTCCGGCGCCGCTCTTCCGCGTTCGAAGATCTTCATCACGAACACGAAGAAGACCGGGACGAAGAAGATCGCCAGCACCGTCGCCGAGATCATGCCGCCCATGACCCCCGTGCCGATGGCGCGCTGGCTGCCGGAACTCGCGCCCGTCGCGATCGCCAGCGGCAGGACGCCGAGGGTGAAGGCGAGCGAGGTCATCAGGATCGGCCGGAAGCGCAGATGCGCAGCCTCCAGTGTTGCGTCGATGAGCGACTTGCCCTGTTCGCGGAGTTCCTTGGCGAACTCGATGATCAGGATCGCGTTCTTCGCCGAAAGCCCGATGATCGCGATCAGGCCGACCTTGAAGTAGACGTCGTTCGGCATGTCGCGCATCGTCACCGCAAGCACGGCGCCGATGACGCCGAGCGGCACGACCATGATGACCGAGACCGGAATGGACCAGCTCTCATAGAGCGCGGCCAGGCACAGGAAGACGAGCAGGCAAGAGAGCGCAATCAGGAGCGGCGCCTGCGAGCCCGACTGGATTTCCTGCAGCGACTGCCCTGTCCACTCATAGCCGAAGCCCGCGGGAAGCTGGGCCACCAGGCGCTCCATCTCGGCGATCGCATCGCCGGAGGAGTAGCCGGGAGCGGCCTCGCCGCTGATGCGGACCGCCGGATAACCGTTATAGCCCACCGTTTGCGTCGGCGCCTTTACCCATTCCACGTCCGCAAAGGCCGAAAGCGGAACCATGCCGCCATTGGAGTTGCGGACGTTCAGGTTCAGGAGATCCGCCGTCTGCATGCGCTTCGTCTCGTCCGCCTGCACCGTCACGCGCTGCATGCGGCCGGCATTCGGGAAGTCGTTGACATAGGACGAGCCGAGATTGGTCGAGATGGTCGAGTTGATGTCGGCAAAGGTCACGCCGAAGGTATTGGCCTTCTCGCGGTCGATATTGACGCTGACCTGCGCCGCATCGGGCATGCCCTCGAAGCGGACCCCGGTCAGGACCTTGCTCTGGGAGGCGAGGCCGAGCAGCTGATCGCGCGCTTGCGCCAGCGCCTCTTGACCGAGACCCGCACGGTCCTGCAGGCGGAAGGAAAACCCGCCGGTCGTCCCGAGCCCCTGGATCGCCGGAGGCGACAGAGCGAAGCTGATCGCATCCTTGATCTGGCTCATGGCCATCGTGGCGCGGCCGGCGATCGATTGGGCGGAGTTGTCAGCATCGCGCTCGCTCCAGTCCTTGAGCGTCACGAATGCGAGCCCCGCATTCTGCCCGCTGCCGAAAAAGGAAAAACCGTTGATCGCCACGATCGTGTCGACCGCCTTTTCCTGGCCGAAGATGGTCTCGGTCTGCTCGATCACCTCCGTGGTGCGGTTTGCAGTCGCTTCCGAAGGCAATTGCATCATCACGATGACGAAGCCCTGGTCCTCGTCCGGCAGAAACGACGAAGGAAGCTGGAGAAAGGCCCAGCCGAGGCCGGCGAGCAGCGCTAGATAGATGACCATGAAGCGGCCGGTCCGCCTGACGATGCCTCCGACGGCGCGCGTGTAGCCGTGCGACGTCCGGTCGAAGCCGCGATTGAACCAGCCGAAGAAGCCGCGCTTGGCGTGATGGTGACCCTTCGGAACCTGCTTGAGGAAGCTTGCGCAAAGCGCCGGCGTCAGCGAGAGCGCAAGCAGCGCCGAGAACAGGATCGAGACGACCATGGTAAGACTGAACTGGCGATAGATCACGCCGACGGCGCCCGGGAAGAAGGCCATCGGGATGAACACCGAGGCCAGCACCAGGGTGATGCCGATCACCGCACCGGTGATCTGCTTCATCGCCTTGCGGGTTGCATCCTTCGGAGTGAGCCCTTCTTCCGACATGATACGCTCGACGTTCTCGACCACGATGATCGCATCGTCGACGAGAATGCCGATCGCCAGCACCATGCCGAACATCGTCAGCACGTTGATCGAGAAGCCCATCGCCAGCATGACGGCGCAGGTGCCGAGCAGGGCGACCGGCACGACGATGGTGGGAATGATCGTGTAGCGGACGTTCTGCAGGAAGAGGAACATTACCAGGAAGACGAGGCCGACGGCCTCGACGAGGGTGTGCAGCACCTTCTCAATCGACACCGCGACGAAGGGCGAGGTGTCATAGGGGACCGAATATTCGAGCCCTTCCGGGAAGAACTCCGCCAGCTCGTCCATGCGCGCCTTGATCGCTGCCGAGGTCGACATCGCGTTGCCGCTCGGAGAAAGCTGCACGGCGATGGCCGCCGAGGGGCTGCCGTTGAGGCGGGTGGAGAAGGTGTAGCTTTCGCCGCCGATCTCGAGGCGCGCGACGTCGCGCAGCCGCACGGCGGAGCCGTCGGCATTCGCCCTGAGCACGATGGCACCGAATTCCTCCGGGCTCGAAAGCTGACCCTTGATGACGACCGGAGCGGTGACCTGCTGCGTGATCGGATTCGGCTGGGCGCCGATCGAGCCCGAGGCGATCTGGGCGTTTTGAGCCTGGATCGCTGCCGTGACGTCGGCCGCCGTCAGGTTGAGGCCGAGCATCTTGTCGGGATCGAGCCAGACGCGCATCGAGCGCTCGGTCGCAAAGAGCTGGGCGCGTCCGACGCCGGGCACGCGCTGGATTTCGCTGAGCACGTTGCGGCTGAGATAGTCGCCGAGCCCGATCGCGTCCATCGAACCATCGGTCGAAGTCAGCGAGATGATCAGCAGGAAGCCGGCGCCGGCCTCGTCCACCTGCACGCCTTGCTGCCTGACGGGATCGGGCAGGCGCGGTTCGACGCGCTGCACCCGGTTCTGAATGTCGACCGAGGCCTGGCTTGGATCGGTGCCCGGCTGGAAGGTGGCGTCGATCGAGACCGAGCCGGAGGAGCTGGTCGACGATTCGAAGTAAAGCAGCCCCTCGACGCCGTTCAGCTCATCCTCGATCAGCCGCGTGACGCTCTGATAGGTGTCCTGCGAGGAGGCGCCGGGATAGTTGGTATTGATCGATATCTGCGGCGGTGCGACATCCGGATACTGCGAAACCGGCAGGAGCGGAATAGCCATGATGCCGGCGATCATGATGAAGATCGCCACCACCCAGGCAAAGATCGGCCTGTCTATGAAAAAACTGGGCATGATATCGGTCTCACTTCACTTCGGTGCCGGGCTTTTCGCCGGCATCGGCCGAAGCGCTGGCCTGTTCGGGCGCGGGCTTTGCATTCGGGTCCCAGTCGGAAGGCTGCACGGGCGCGCCCGGGCCGACTTTCTGGAAACCCTCGACTATGACCTTTTCGCCGGGTTTCAGGCCGGAGGTCACCTGCCAGCGCTCGCCGACGGTGCGTCCGAGCGTGACGTTGCGGAATTCAACCTTGTTGTCGGCATTCACGACATAGACCTGCGACTGCCCGGCATTGTTGCGCTGCACGGCCTGCTGCGGGACGGTGATCGCGTCCTTTTCCAAACCCTGCTGGATCTGGACGCGGACATACATGCCCGGCAGCAGATCGTTGTTCGGGTTGGGGAATTCGCCGCGCAGCGTCACCTGGCCCGTGGTCGCGTCGACGGCGGCCTCTGAGAAGAGCAGCCTGCCCTTGAGGGCGTAGGGCGTCCCGTCGTCGAGGATCAGCTGAACCTCGGCCTCGTTGTTGGCGCTCATCCACTGGCCGTCCTTGAGCGCTTTGCGCAGGCGGATCAGATCCGTCGCCGACTGGGTGAAATCGGCGTAGATCGGGTTGAGCTGCTGGATCGTTGCAAGGTTCTGAGTGTCGTTGGTGTTGACGAGCGCGCCTTCGGTGATCAGCGCCCGGCCGATCCGGCCGCTGATCGGAGCGGTGACGTTCGTATATTGCAGATTGAGCTTGGCCTCGGCGAGCCCTGCCTCGGCGATGCCGACATCGGCCTCGGCCTGGGCGAGGGCCGCGATCGCATCGTCGTACTGCTGCACGGCGGTGACCTGCGCCTCCTTCAGGCGCGACTGGCGGTCGGCCGTCCGCTTGGCCTGATCGACCACCGCCTGAGCGCGCTTCAGCGTCGCCGCGGCGCTGTCCACCTTGACCTGGAACGGTGCCGGGTCGATGCGGTAGAGCACGTCGCCTTCCTTGACCATGGTGCCCTGCTCGAACACGCGCTCGACGACGATGCCGGAGATGCGCGGGCGGACCTCGGCGATGCGGGTGGCGGTGATGCGGCCGGGCAGTTCGTTGGTGATCGGCAGAGGTTCCGCCTTCGTCGTGAAGACGGCGACCGGCGACGGCGGAGGGGCGGCAGCCGCGGCCTGCTGTTCTTCATTCTTCTGGCAGCCCGCGAGAAAAATCACGGATGCCAGCGCGGCGGCCAATATCGGTCGGTTCATGCGCATCGCAATGTCCATATTGTCAAAGGACCGGCCGCAGTCGCGGCGTTTCGCAAGCGCTGCGCGGTCCAAAAGTGAGGTGAAGCGGAGCCGGTATCGGAGTGGAAAATACCGGAAAGCTAATATACAGACGCCAATGTATGTTAATTTCTGCCGCAGTGCAACAGAGTTTCGACGCGCCGGACGGGGAGGCAAAAAAGGGGGGAGTCGCAACGGTTTCGGCGTTGCGGCGCGTGGTGAATCACGCAGGTGTGATTCGGGCCGAAGCTGTTTCAGAGTGCAAATCGTCCCGTCATCCGGCTGCCGCGACCTTCTCCCCGCCGGCGGGGAGAAGGAAAACACGGGACCGCCTGCGCCACGATGCCACGGCCCGCGTGCGGAGGGTTAGGGTGAGGGGCAATCATACCGGCACTTCGTCTCTTACTGACCCGACCTGATCACCCGCCCGTCCGCATCGAAGCGGTGCATGCTGCCGATTACCGGCGTCGCGTGGACGATGTCGTCGGCGGCATAGCGGTGTTCGCCGAAGAGGCGCACCGTCAGCAGGCCGACCGCCTCCGATTCGATATAGATGATCGTGTCGGCGCCAAGATGCTCGACATGGATCACCTTGCCCTTCCAGTCCCCGCTTTCACGGGAGAGGCCGATATGCTCCGGACGGATACCGATCGTCTTTGCCTCTCCGTCGCCGAGCTTTGCGGCTTCGATGAAATTCATCTGCGGCGAGCCGATGAAGCCGGCGACGAAAAGGTTGGCCGGGCGATTGTAGAGCTCCATCGGCGAGCCGACCTGCTCGATCCGGCCGGCATTCAGCACGACGATCTTGTCGGCAAGCGTCATCGCCTCGACCTGATCGTGGGTCACGTAGATCATCGTCGCCTTGAGGCTGCGGTGAAGGCGGGCGATCTCGAGCCGCGTGTTGACGCGCAACGCCGCGTCGAGGTTCGACAGCGGCTCGTCGAAAAGGAAGAGCTTCGGCTCGCGCACGATCGCGCGGCCGATCGCCACGCGCTGACGCTGGCCGCCGGAAAGCTCGGCCGGACGGCGGGCGAGATAGGGTTCTAGCGACAGCATGCCGGCCGCCTTGGCGACCTTTTCTTCGATCTCCGCCTTCGGCACACCCGCCTGCTTCAGCCCGAGGCCCATATTGTCCTTGACGGTCAGGTGCGGATAGAGCGCGTAGGACTGAAACACCATGGCGATGCCGCGCTTGGCCGGCGCCACATGGCCGACCTCGACGCCGTCGATCTGAACGCTGCCCGAGGTCGCGTCCTCGAGGCCGGCGATAGTGCGCAGAAGCGTCGACTTTCCGCAGCCGGACGGACCGACGAAGATGACGAACTCGCCGTCCTTCACGTCCAGGTCGATGCCCTTCAGCACCTCATGACTGCCGAAGGCCTTGCGGATGGTTTTGAGTTGAAGTGATCCCACGTGTCGCCCTCTTGGGTTAAAGCTCGACCGGCTTGCCGGTGCGCACACTCTCGTCGGCGGCGAGGCAGATCTTCAGCGACTGCACCGCATCGTCCATGTGCCGGCCGAGATCGATGTCTTCTCGGATGGCCTTGAGCACGAAGGCCTGCTCGCGGTCGCAAAGCTCCTGGTGGCCGGGCTCGCCCTCCATCACCAGGTCCTCGTCGGATTTCAGGAACCGGCCGTCCGGTCCCGTCGCGGCGCTGTGCACGCGGATGACGGAGGTTTTCGTGTGCACGTCGATGTCGTCCGACTTGGCGTTCTGATCCATGACGATCGACACGGCGCCGTTCGGAGACATCACGTCCTTCACGAAAAAGGCCGTCTCGGAGATCATCGGCCCCCAACCCGCCTCGTACCAGCCCACAGAGCCGTCCTCGAAGATCACCTGCAGATGCCCGTAATTGTACATATCCGCGGCGATCTCGTTCGAGAGCCTCAAGCCCATGCCGCGCACCTCGACGGGCCTGGCATCGGTGATCTGGCACATGACGTCGACATAGTGGACGCCGCAATCGACGATCGGCGGTGTCGTCTGCATCAGCGACTTGTGCGTCATCCAGGTCGGGCCGCTCGACTGCTGGTTCAGGTTCATGCGGAAGACAAAGGGCCCTCCGAGCTTGCGGGCTTCCGCGATCAGCCGCATCCAGGACGGGTGGTGGCGCAGGATATAGCCGACGACCAGCTTGCGGCCGTTGGCCCGGGCGCAGGCGACGACGCGCTCGGCGTCGACGACCGTCGTTGCCAGTGGCTTCTCCACGAAAACATGGGCTCCCGCCTCCATCGCCATCACCGCATAGTCCGCATGCGTGTCGGAATAGGTGTTGATCGAGCAGAGCTCCGGCTTCAGCGCGGCCAGCGCCTCCGGGAACGACGGCAGGATCTCGTATCCTGCCAGAGCCTCGGGCAGCGCCACCTTCGATCGGTTGACCAGCCCGGCGATTTCGAAGCCGGGGTTCTGATGATAGGCGAGCGCGTGGCTGCGGCCCATATTGCCGAGCCCGGCGCTGAGCACGCGGATCGGGGGTGCGGATGAATTCACTTGACTGCTCCTGCCGTGATGCCGCGGATCAGCTGCCGCGAGAAGATGACGTAAAGGACGAGGACCGGGAAGATCGCCAGCGACAGCGCCGAGAGGACCGCGTTCCAGTTGGTGACGAACTGGCCGATGAAGATCTGCGAGCCGAGGGTGACGGTCTTGGTCGCCTCGGCGGGCGCGAGGATCAGGGGGAACCAGAGATCGTTCCAGATGGGGATCATGGTGAAGACGGCGACCGTCGCCATGGCCGGGCGGATGAGCGGCAGCACCAGCCGCAGGAAGATCGCATATTCCGACAGGCCGTCGATGCGTCCGGCATTCTTCAGGTCGTCGGATACGGTGCGCATGAACTCGGACAGAATGAATACCGCCAACGGCAGGCCTTGCGCCGTATAGACGAGGATCAGCGCGGTCAGCGTATTGACGAGACCAGTCGCCACCATGCCCTGCAGGATCGCCACCGTTCCGAGCCGGATCGGGATCATGATGCCAAGCGCCAGATAGAGTCCCATCAGCGTATTGCCGCGGAAGCGGTATTCGGAAAGCGCGAAGGCGGCCATGGCGCCGAACAGCAGGACGAGCGCGATCGAGACCACGGTGACGATGATGCTGTTCTGGAAATAGCCGATGAAGTCACCCTGCTTCAGCACCGTTTCGTAGCCGATCAGGCTGAAGGTCTCGGGTGTCGGGATCGCCAGAGGCTCCCGGAAGATCGCGTTGCGGCTCTTGAACGAGTTTACGATCGTCAGGAACACCGGAAAGAGTGCAACGAGCGTATAGGCGATCAGGGCCGCGTGAACGGCGCCCATGCGCACGAAGGAGGCGCGTGCTTTCGACATCTTCTATCCTCCTTAGAACTGATAGCGGCGCATGCGGCGCTGTATGCCGAAGAGATAGAGCGCGACGCCGGCGAGAATGATCAGGAACATGATTGCGGCGATCGTCGCGCCCATCGAACGGTCGCCGAGCTGAAGCTGGAAACCGAAGAAGGTGCGATAGAGCAGGGTGCCCAGGATGTCGGTCGACTTGTCCGGGCCGGCCAGCGCGCCCTGCACCGTATAGATCAGGTCGAAGGCGTTGAAATTGCCGACGAAGGTGAGGATCGACACGATGCCGATGGCAGGCAGGATCAGCGGAAGCTTGATCTTCCAGAACTGGCTCCAGCCGGTGACGCCGTCGAGCTCCGCCGCCTCGGTCACCTCGTCTGGAATGTTGAGAAGCGCCGCATAGATCAGCATCATCGGGATGCCGATATATTGCCAGACGGAAATGAGCGAAACGGCGATAAGCGCGGTGTCGGGCTTGCCGAGCCAGGGCCCGAACAGCGACCGCAGGCCGACCGTGTCGAGAAGATAGGGGGCGACGCCCCAGATCGGCGACAGGATCAGCTTCCAGATGAAACCGACGATGACGAAGGAGAGCAGCGTCGGCAGAAAGATCGCCGTGCGATAGAAGGCGCCGAAGCGCAGCTTCGGGACGGACAGCATGGCGGCGAGCGCGATGCCGATCGGGTTCTGCACGGCCATGTGGATCAGGAAAAAGACGAAATTGTTCTTGAGCGCGTTCCAGAAATCCGCCGCCCAGCGCGGGTCGCCGAACAGAACCTTGAAATTGCCCAGGCCCACGAAGGTCAACTGGCCGTCAACCGTGTTGTAGAAGGACTGGCGCAGCGTCTCGAAGAGCGGAAGGATCATCACCGCCGTGTAGACGACGAGCGCCGGCAGCAGAAAGACGAGGATGTGCCAGCGCCGCGGGCGCCTGATCTCGGTGACGTCGGTCGTGATTTCACGTGGGTTCATCGGCCTCTGGCCCGTTCTCAAACCGGCTGGCCATAAGGGCGCAGCCTCGATTTCTTTCGAAATGCGGCGCGGCTTCCTGCCTTGCACCGTGCTTCCGTCTGGCGTCCCGGGGTCGCGGAGAGCCGGCAAGCCGCTTCGATCCGCCCGTCACAGGCGCGGCGCCGTAGCGCCGGTGCCCGAGCAATCCATGACGCCGTCCCGCATGCGATACGTTTGCACATGTCGGGGAGGGTGCGCAGACGGCATCCACGCACCCCGTTCCGGTCTTACTTTACCGGCTTGAACCAGCTGTCGAGGCCGTCCTGGAGCTTCTTGGCCGCCGCCTCCGGCGTGTCCGTGCCGTTGATGACATTGGCCGACATGACCCAGGTTTCGTTCTCGAGGTTAGGGGTTCCGCGCGACAGGATCTGATAGGTCGAGCGGATGGTCGGCTTGCATTTCTCCCGCCAGGAGACGAATTCCTGAGCGAGCGGATCGGACATCTTCACCGCCGTCGAATTCAGGCTGAAGAAGCCGGGCAGGGCGTTCGCATAGATTTCCGCGAACTCCGGCGAGGCGACCCAGGTGAGGAAGGTCTTGGCGGCATCCGCATTCTTGCTCTTGGCATTGAGGCCGATGCCGATGTCGTTGTGGTCGGAGATGTAGCAGGTATCGCCCGCCTTCTTCACCGGGGGCGGAAAGGCGCCCATCTTGAATTCGGCCTGTGTGTTGAAGCCGGAGATTTCCCAGGAGCCGGCCGGGTAGATCGCCGCCCGGCCGAGCGTGAAGAGGTTCTGGCTGTCCGGATAGGTCTGTGCCTCGAAGCCGTCGCCGAGATAATCCTTCCACTTCGCCAGCACGCGGAAAGGCTCGACCCACGGCTCGTCGGTCAGTTTCTGCTCGCCTTTCAGCAGAGCCAGACGGCCTTCCTCGCCCTTCCAGTAGTTCGGGCCGATGTTCTGGTAGCCCATCGTGGCGGCTTCCCAGAGATCCTTCGTGCCCATCGCCATCGGGATGTAGTTGCCGTCCGCCTGGATCTTTTCGAGGACCGTGAAGAACTCCTCCTCGGTCGTCGGAACGGAAAGGCCGAGCTGGTCGAAGGCATCCTTGTTGTAGATGAAGCCGTGAATGACGGAAGCCATCGGCACGCAGAAGGTCGCCTTGCCGTCGTCGGTCGTCCACGCGGATTTGGCGACGTCGGAGAAATTCTCCATGCCGGGAAGACCGGTCAGGTCGGCAAGATGCTTCTTGTTGTAGAGTTCGAGCGAGGCGTCGAAGGGACGGCAGGTGATCAGGTCACCCGCGGAGCCGGCGTCGAGCTTGGCGTTGAGGGCGGCGTTGTATTCGGTGGGGGCCGAGGGCGCGAATACCACCTTGATGCCCGGGTTCTTCGCCTCGAAGGCGGGGATCAGCTTTTCCTGCCAGATCGCCAGGTCGTCATTGCGCCAGCTTTCGATCGTCAGCGTTGCGTCCTGGGCTTGTGCAAGCCCGGCCGAGCCGAGAATGCTCGATGCGAGCAGCAAGCCTTTCATTGTTGAGCGGGTCATGCAGTTTCTCCCCTTTAGGCGCGTGTCGCGCGGTTTTGAATTCCCAGTTTGTCTCTCACGCCCCGACGATGGCGATCGCCCGGCGCAAATTCTGATCGGCGCGCTCGAGCGCGTCTTCGGCATGGGCGATGTCCCTCGCTCCGGATGCGAGCAGGATCGCCAGCTTGACCGACCCGGCGGCAAGGCCGAGCAGCCTGTCCGCCTCGGCGGCGCCGATGCCGGTTATGTCCGAGACGATCCGGATCGCCCGGCCGCGCAGCTTGATGTTGTCGGCACGCAGATTGACCATGTGACCATCGAGCACGTGGCCGAGATGGATGCCGACCATGGTGGAAAGCATGTTGAACGCGATCTTCTGAGCCGTCCCGGCGCCCATGCGCGTCGAGCCGGACACGACTTCCGGAGGCGTCTCCAGGAGGATGGAGACGTCGGCGTTCAGAAGGAGCGGTGCGCCGGCATTGTTGGCCATGCCGATGACGCGGGCGCCGCGTTGCGCGGCCTCGTCGGCAGCGGCGATCGCATAGGGCGTGGAACCGCTGGCGGAAACCGAAATGAGGCAGTCGCCCGCCCCGATTCCGGCGTTGCGCACATCGGCGCGCGCGAGCTCCATGTCGTCCTCATAGCCGCCGGCAAGATCGGTGAGGCTTTCGGCGCCGCCGGCAATGAGAATGACGATCTGCTCCCGAGCTATGCCGTAGGTGCCCGGCAGTTCGAGGGCGTCCGCCATCGCCATCAACCCGGAGCTTCCTGCGCCGGCATAGGCAAGCCGGCCGCCCGAGGCAAGGCTGTCCGCCGCAAGGCGGGCCGCGGCGGAAATCGGCTCGATCGCCTGTTCCACCGACCTTGCCGCCTCCTGCTGACCGGCTGCGAGCAAGCGAAGGGCCAGCTCCGGACGCATGACGTCCAGGCCCTTGGCATTGTCGCGGCGTTCCTCGGTCTTGGCTGGCGGCATGGCATCGTCCTCCTCTTCTGGAATTAATGCCAAAAAAATACCACTTGTCTAGGAGAAATTTAACTTTTGCCGCAAGAAACCGCTGAAAAAAGAAATAAATCCATAATTTTCAAAGAAATAGACTGGGGAATGATCCGTAGTCAGAAATCTCGCTTGGTTAATGGTATTTTTTTGGTATCTTGTGGTGACGGAGGTGCCCATGGCGTTTTACCTGATCGGAATTGATGGCGGCGGAACGAGCTGCCGTGCGGCTGTGGCAGCCCTCGACGGCCGCATTCTCGGCCGCGGCAAGGCGGGCGCCGCGAACATCCTTACCGATCCGGAAACGGCGCTGCAGAACATAACCGATGCGGCGCGCAACGCCTTCGGGGATGCGGGCCTCGACCAGGCCGCAATTGCGGCATCGCGCGCCATCGTCGGCGTCGCCGGCCACAATGTGGGCGATGCCGTTCATTACGTGAAGAGGCGGCTTCCCTTTGCTCAGGCCGATATCGAGTCCGACGGGCTGATCGCGCTGCAGGGCGCTCTCGGCGATGGGGACGGAGCCGTCGCGATACTCGGGACGGGCACGATCTATATCGCGCGCCGGGGCGATGAGATCAGCTATGTCGGCGGCTGGGGCTTCACCATCGGAGATCACGGCAGCGGCGCACGCATCGGTCACGCGCTGCTGCAGGAGAGCCTGCTCGCCTATGACGGCATACATGAAGGCTCGCGCGTGACCGATGCCGTGCTTGCCGAGTTCAACCACGACCCGCGCGACATCGTCGATTTCGCACGGCTCGCCAAGCCGGGCGAGTTCGGCCGCTATGCGCCGCGCGTCTTCGAATATGCCGAGCGCGGCGACCCTGTGGCAGTCAGCCTGTTGGAGGCTGCCGCCGCGACGGTGGACGAGGCGCTCGACGTGGTGGTTTCGAGGGGAAGCGAGAAGCTGTGCCTCCTCGGAGGATTGGCGCCGCTTTATCGCCGCTGGCTGGCCGACCGACATCAGCCGCGCTTCGTCGAGGCGCAGGCCGATGCTTTGACTGGCGCCGTCGCGCTGGCGGCGGCCCGTTTCGGCTCCCATTCCGGGGTTTCGGCATGAACCAGCAGCTCGCCGCCATTCTGCCGCTCGAAACCCTGCAGTCGGGGGGCGCCGGCCCGCTCTATCTGAAGCTTAGACAATCGCTCGAAGAGGCGATCCTGTCGGGCAAGCTCAATCACGGAGATGCGCTGCCGCCGGAGCGGGATCTTGCGGATTACGCCAATGTCAGCCGAGTCACGGTCCGCAAAGCCGTCGACGATCTCGTGCGTGACGGGCTCCTCGTGCGCCGCCACGGTTCCGGGACCTTCGTCGTCCGGCCGGTTTCGCGCGTCGAGCAGTCGCTTTCGCGCCTGACCTCCTTCACCGAGGACATGGCCCGGCGCGGCCTCAACACGCGTGCGGAATGGCTGGAGCGCGGGCTCTTCCATCCCTCGCCGGACGAGATGATGACCCTCGGGCTTGCGGCCGACGCGCTGGTGGCTCGCCTTGGGCGGCTCCGTATTGCCGACGACATGCCGCTTGCGATCGAACGCGCCTGCGTTTCGGCGGAATTCGTTCCCGATCCGCTCGCGGTCGCCTCCTCGCTCTATTCAGAGCTCGAGAAGAAACAGGCCCGGCCGGTGCGTGCGGTGCAGCGGATCTCCGCCTGCAATATCAAGGAACCGGACGCGGCCATGCTCGGCGTCGCGGTCGGCGCCGCCGGTCTTTCGATCGAGCGCGTCTCCTATCTTGCTTCGGGGCGTGTGGTCGAATTCACGCGGTCGCTCTACCGCGGCGATGCCTATGATTTCGTCGCGGAGCTGACGATCCCGGAAAATTGAGCCGGCGTGGCCGGACGAGGGAAGGGCGGGACCAAGGAAAAGTGTAAAGCGGTTTTCCGCCCGCATCCCGCCTGTTTGATGAAAGGACATGACGATGCAGACCAACATGCGGCGAGAAATCGACGAGATTCCCGAGGCCGCAGCCCGGTTGCTGGAGCGCTCGGCCACGGGGCTGGCGCAAGCAGGCGCGGCGCTGCGCGCCAAGGATCCGGCCTTTCTGGTAACGATCGCCAGAGGCTCTTCCGACCATGCCGCGCTGTTCCTGAAATACGCGATCGAGCTCACGATCGGTCGTCCGGTCGCCTCGCTCGGGCCCTCGCTGGCGTCGATATACGGTGCCGATCTGAAACTCGGCGGTGCGGCGGCGATTGCGATCTCGCAGTCCGGCAAGAGCCCGGACATCGTGGCCATGGCCGAAGCCGCGACACGCGCCGGCGCCGTTTCGATCGCGCTGACGAACACCCTGCCGTCGCCGATCGCCGAGGCCTGCACCCACCCGCTCGATATTCTCGCCGGGCCCGAAATTGCCGTTGCGGCGACCAAGTCCTATGTTAACTCGATCGTCGCCGGTCTTGCCGTGCTCGGCGAGTGGACCGGCGACGCGACGCTCAAGCACGCGGTCGCCGATCTGCCGAACCAGCTTGCCAAGGCCGTGAAGCTCGATTGGCAGG
Organism: Sinorhizobium sp. 22678; assembly: GCF_052044265.1. Lineage (NCBI taxonomy): Bacteria > Pseudomonadati > Pseudomonadota > Alphaproteobacteria > Hyphomicrobiales > Rhizobiaceae > Sinorhizobium > Sinorhizobium sp. 22678. The sequence continues at coordinate 131,960 of NZ_JBQEMS010000004.1, forward strand.
ACTTTGCCGACGACCTTGCAGAAGCGGAATCGCTCTATGTGCTGGGCCGCGGTCCGGCGTTGGCCATCGCCAGCGAAGCGGCGCTGAAGTTCAAGGAGACGTCCGGCATGCATGCCGAGGCCTATTCCGCGGCAGAGGTGCTGCACGGACCGGTGGCGCTGGTCGGGCCCCGGTTCCCGGTGCTTGTGCTGGCCGCCCGCGATGCTGCCGAGGCCTCGGTTGCCGATATCGCGGACGGCATGAGTGCCAAGGGCGCGGTGGTGCACGTGACCTCGGCACGGGCGAGCAAGGCAAAACGCCTGCCCTTCGTCGAGACCGGGCACCCGCTCACCGACGCCTTGGCGCTGATCCTGCCGTTCTATGGCTTCGTCGAGGCCTGGTCCCGCTCTCGCGGTCTCAATCCCGACGCACCGGAGAACCTCAAGAAGGTGACGGAGACACGATGACTGCGAAGAAGACGATCAGCGGCGCGCGGATTTTCGACGGCATCGACTGGCACGACGGGGCAGCCCTCGTGATCGAGGCGGGACACGTCAAGGCGATTTCGCCGGCGGGAAGCGTCCCCGCCGGCGGCGAGACCGTCGACGCGCGTGGCCTGCTTCTCGTGCCCGGTTTCATCGATCTGCAGGTGAATGGCGGCGGCGGCGCGCTTCTGAACGAAGCGCCGACCCTCGAAAGCATCCGGCAGATCTGCGCGGCGCATGCGAAATACGGCACGACGGCGCTGCTGCCGACGCTGATCACCGACACGCGCGCGGTCAGGACCGCGGCCATTGCCGCAGGCGTCGAGGCGAAAGCCGCGGCGGTTCCGGGCTTCCTCGGCCTGCATCTCGAAGGCCCGCATCTGTCCGTCGCGCGCAAGGGGGCTCACGATCCGGCGCTGATCCGCCCGATGGGCGATGACGATCTTGCCGAGATACTCGCTTGCGCAAAGGCGCTCGGCCGTCTGATGCTCACCGTGGCCCCGGAAAACGCCACCAAGGAGCAGGTGCGGGCGCTGGCCGATGCCGGCGTCGTGGTGAGCCTCGGCCATACCGACGTGGATTACGATACCGCCTGCGCCTATGCCAAAGCGGGTGCCCGGACCGTCACGCATCTCTTCAACGCCATGAGCGGGCTCGGCCATCGCGAGCCCGGCGTGGTCGGCGCGGCGCTTTCGACCGGCACGCTCCACGCGGGCATGATCGCCGATGGTTTTCACGTTCACCCGGCCTCGATGGGCATCGCGCTGCGCGGCAAGAAAGGCCCGGGTCAGATTTTCCTGGTCACCGACGCCATGTCGCCGATCGGCACCGACCAGACGAGTTTCTTCCTGAACGGACGGGAAATCCTGCGCCAGGGCGGGCGCTTGACGCTTGCCGACGGCACCCTTGCCGGCGCCGATATCGACATGCTGTCGTCGGTCCGCTTCGTCCACCAAAGGCTTGGTCTGCCGATCGAAGAGGCGGTTCGCATGGCCTCCGCCTATCCCGCCGACGCCATGGGGATCGCCTCGCACAAGGGCCGGCTCCTGCCTGGTAAGGATGGGGACTTCGTGCTGCTCACGCCGGAACTCGCAATGAAATCGACCTGGATCGCCGGGGAGGCGGTTTTCGCGGCTTGAGGCAGCTTGGCGGAGCGATACACGGCAAGATGCCCCTCACCCTAACCCTCTCCCCGCAGGCGGGGAGAGGGTACTTGCCCTATGAAACACGGGCAGTTGTGGCTGGGCAGGCAGTCTCCGCTTGGCCCTTTGCCCCGCCTGCGGGGAGAAGGCGGGCCGGATGAGGGGCGGACGCCGGAAGGAAGCCTCACAACTTACGCTCGAATCTTCGCCCCTGTGGCATCGAGCCGCGCCCGCATCGCCCTGATCGTTGCTGAGTGCGTGCGGCGACGCTCCGGCGCGGCGAATCCCATCTCGACGAGGCGCTTGTCTTTAGCCGGCTCAGCAACAGAACAGGACGAATGAACCTCGGCGACAGCAAGCCTCGGCACGATCGCTCCGACTGTGTCGACGGTGATGCCCGATCCGGGCATGATCGAGAGCCGTCCCGCCGCCAGTTCGATAAGTCTTTCCAGCGTATCGGCCGCTTCCGGTGCCGTTCTCGCGCCGCCCGAGGTCAGGATGCGTTCGAAGCCGAGATCAGCGGCGATCTCCACCGCCTCGGCGAAATCCGGCACCAGATCGAAGGCGCGGTGCAAGGTGAGCCCCAAACCTGACGCATGGCCGGCGAGTTTCGTCAGCATGCGCGCGTCCAGGCGGCCGTCGGCGAGCGATGCGCCGAGAACCACGCCGGCGAGTCCTGCATGCCGCGCCGCGTCGATGTCGTGTCGCATGACCTCGAGGTCGGCCCTGTCATAGATGAAATCGCCCGCCCGCGGCCGGATCATCGCATAGACGGGCACCGGCGGTGGAGCGGCGGCGGCCATCAGGCCGGGGCTGGGTGTCAGCCCTCCCGCCCCAAGCGCCGAACAAAGTTCGATGCGGTCGGCGCCCCCGGCAACGGCGGCCTCCAGACCATCCGGATCGTCGACGCAGACCTCCAGCAATATGCGGCTCATGCCGATCTCCCAGCGAAGCCGAGCAAGGCGGCGCCGATCAGGCCCGGCTCCACCCGGCACTCGCCACGCACGACGAGCGGCCGGTCGAAACGCCTGAGGATGCGCGCCCGCACCGCCCGGTCGATCTCGGTGAGCAGCGCTTCGGCATTGGAAAGACCGCCGCCCACCGGCACGATCGTCGCCCCGGTGATGTTGATCACGAGCGCCAGCGGCGAACTCACCAGATCGACGAAGACGTCGATCGTGCGCGCCGCCTCGGCATTTCCGTTCTGCCAGCCTTCGATAATGTCGTGACTGGAGAGCACCTTGCCGTGGACCGTCTCATGGAGCCTTTCCAGCCCGCGTGCACCGCCGACCGTATCGACGCAACGGCTCTGGCCGCAGCCGCAGGGAAAGGCCGGTATGTCCATGGGCGGGTGTCCGGCGGCGGCCGCGACGGCGGGGCCGTGACCCCACTCGCCGGCAAAGCCGCCATCGGCATTGATCAGCCGGCCGTCGATCACCAGCCCGCCGCCGACGCCGGTGCCGAGGATGGCGCCGAAGACGATGCGATGGCCGCGCCCGGCGCCGACACCGGCCTCGGCAAGCGCGAAACAATCGGCATCGTTGGCGATCACCACCGGCAGGTGCAGCGCCGCTTCGAGTTCGGCGACGAGCTCACGCCCGTCGATGCAGGGAATGTTGGCGCATTTGATCCGGCGCGTCTCCGGATCGATCACCCCGGTGATCGAGATCGCCACCCTTTCGGGCAGGCCGCCCGCTTCGTCGAGCACGGATTCCATCGCCTCGACGAAGCGGCGGAAATCCGTGAGCGGCGTCGCGCGTCGGGGCAGCGGGAATATCCGCTCCGACGAATGGGTGATCGCGCCCTTGATCGCCGAGCCGCCGATGTCGAAACAGACGATCATGCATCGCCCCGGATGGTCGCCTCGGCGGCGAGTGCTGCGGAAAGCAGGCGGTCGTCCTGGTGATGAGGCGCCGAAAGCTGGAAGCCGACCGGCATGCCGGCCGCACCCGTGCCGCAGGGAAGAGAGACGCCGCAGAAATCCAGGAAGTTACCGATCGATGTATTGCGCAGCGTCCTGGCATTGACCTTGAAGAAGAGATCGTCGTCGGCAAGAAGCGGATCGAGCGGCGGCGCCACATGCGGCAGGGTCGGATGCGCAATGAGCTCGCCGGCCCTGATGCTCTCGCCCGCTTCATGGATCAGCCGCTCGCGGGCGTCGAGGATGGCGATGTAATCGCTGACGGTGATCTTCTCGCCGAGGCGGCTACGGGCGACGACGCGCGGGTCCATGCGCTCCGCTTCAGGCCCTGCCAAGCGTTCCCGGTGCAGCGTGTAGGCCTCTGCCGTCACAAGAGCGCCGTGGCGGGCGGTAAGCTCGAAAATTTCCGCAAAGCTCGGGAAGGCCTGCCGGCGGACCTTCACGCCCGCCGCTTCGAGGCGCTTGATCGCTTCCTCGAATGCGGTCACGACTTCCGGTTCGGCGTCGTCGAAGACGATCGTCTCGGGAACGACGATTGAAAGATCGGCGATCTCGGCGCGGCGGATCACCGGCGCGGTCAGTCCATGCATGGCGGCGTCTGCCCAGACTGCATCCTGCACCGTCTGGCAAAGAGGGCCGAGCGAATCGAGGCTTTGCGCGAGCGGGAAGACGCCCTTCATCGCGTAGCGGCCGCGTGTCGCCTTGTAGCCGACGATGCCGGTCATTGCCGCCGGGATACGGATCGAGCCGCCGGTGTCGGTGCCGATCGCCAGCGGCACGAGGCCGGCAGCGACCGCAGCGGCGGAACCGGAGGAGGAGCCGCCGGGAATGCGATGGACATCCGTGGACCTCGGATTGCGCGGCGTGCCGTAATGCGGATTGATGCCGAGCCCGGAGAAGGCGAATTCGCTCATATTGGTCCGCCCGACGCTGACCATGCCGGCGCTGCCGAGGTTCGCGACCACCGTTGCGTCGGCCGCGGCCGGCGGCCCTTCAGCGAGAACGACGGAACCTGCGGTCGTGACACCGCCGGCAAGATCGAAGAGGTCCTTCCAGGCGACGGGCAGGCCGTCGAGCAGCCCGAGGGAGCGGCCGGTCTTGATGCGCTCGGAAGCCGCCTTCGCTTCGCGCGCCGCACGCTCCTGCGTGAGCGCGACGAAGATCGATCGGTCGGGGTGGTTTTCGATCCGCGTCAGGGTTTCCGCGACAAGCGCGACGGGATCGAGCTTGCCGGACTGCGCGAGCACGGCGAGGCTCGCAAGTGTTCGTTGGTTGATCATGGTACCTTTTCCCGCTGGCGTTCCAGCGCTCGGATACGACTTTCCTTCCCCTGGATCACGATGTTTTTAGGTCGAGCGACCGGAAAACATGAGCGTGATTGATTCCAAGAGGTTGAGACGCGGGATCCGGGCGGAAAACCGCACACACTTTTCCTCGTCCCGCTCCAGCATATCGCATTCGTTCGACGCACACGACAATGCCCTCCTCGTTATTCCGATAGAGCAGGCGGGGTGCTTCTGCGATGGTAAAGCCACCGGCGACTTGGGGGCTGTCGCCACAAAAGGAAACAGCAGCAGGCCCGAAAACCGCCTCCGGCCGGCTTGCTCCTGCCGGCCGCTCTGCCTACATGCCTTTCGGTTGCACTTATCGGCCAGGGAGACGGTCATGATTCTCGATGCGGCGCGCCTTGCCTTCGCCAATCTTTTCGCGACGGAGACCCGCACGGTCTTCTGGAAGGTCATCGGGCTGACGCTGCTGGCGCTCGTCGCGCTCTGGTTCGCGCTGCGCGAGCTCTTCGTCTGGCTTGCCCTGCCCTGGATCGATGCGCTGATGCCGGGCACACCCGACTGGGCGGGGTGGCTCACTTTCGTCGTCGGGATCTTTGCGAGCCTGGGACTCGCGCTCGCGCTGGCGCTGCTGCTGGCGCCGGTGACGGCGCTGATTGCCGGCTTCTTCCTCGACGATGTCGCCGAGGTGGTCGAGAAACGGGACTATCCCGGCGAGGCGCCCGGCACGCCGCTGCCTCTCGCCGAGGCTATCACCGGTTCGGCGAAATTCCTCGGCGTCGTCATTCTCGGCAACATCGTCGCGCTTTTCCTCCTGTTGGTGCCGGGGGTCAATCTTGTCGCGTTCTTCCTCGTCAACGGCTACCTGCTCGGTCGGGAGTTCTTCGAGTTCGCCGCCATGCGCCATCGTCCGCCCGCGGAGGCGCGGCTCTTCCGTGCCAAACATCGCTCGACCGTATTCCTCGCCGGCCTCGTGCTGGCGGCCTTCCTAGCCGTGCCTCTGCTCAACCTGCTGACGCCGCTCTTTGCTGCCGGCATGATGGTGCACCTGCACAAGATGCTCTCGGCGCGGGACACCGGTTTTGCGGGCACGACCGCGGCTGCGAGAAGCTGATCGCACCGCGCTCCCTTGACACCCGGCCGCGCACCGACATTCTGCGCCCGACCTTGAATCCGACCGACGGAGAAGCATGATGCGCGAAGCAGAAGAGCGGATCACCCGGCTCGAAGAGACGGTGGCTCATCAATTGAAGACCATCGAGGAGCTTTCGGACCAACTGGCGGAGCAATGGAAGGTGGTCGAGCAGACGCGCGCCAAGCTCGATCGTCTGACCGAACGGTTCCTGAGCCTCGAAGAACAGGCGCAAGATGCGACTCCGGTGACGCGCCCGCCGCATTATTGATGCCTCTTGATCCCACAAAAAAGCCTCCGGTCGCATGAACCGGAGGCTTTTGAATAAGGTCAGATGTGCGACGATCAGTACGGGCAGGTCTCGTCGGTCATATAGTCGTGAACCTGGACCTTGCCGGCGATGATGTCTGCCTTCACTTTCTCGACCGCTTCCTTCATTTCCGGCGTGATCAGCGCCTGATTGTGCTCGTCGAGCGCGTAGCCGACTCCGTCTTCCTTGAGACCGAGATTGGAGATGCCGAATTCGAACTTGTCGTCCTTCGCGGCCATGAAGGAGTCGTAGACGGCGACGTCGACGCGCTTCAGCATGGATGTCAGCACCTTGCCCGGCTGCAGCATGTTCTGGTTGGAATCGACACCGATTCCGAGCTTGCCCGCATCCGCTGCCGCCTGCAGCACGCCCACGCCGGTGCCGCCGGCAGCATGATAGACGACGTCGGAGCCCTGATCGATCTGCGACTTGGCGATCTCGCCGCCCTTGACCGGGTCGTTCCATGCATCGGGCGTGGTGCCGGTGTAAGCTTCGAGCACCTTTACGTCCTCACCGGTCGACTTGGCGCCGCCGACATAGCCGCAGGCGAATTTGTGGATCAGCGGGATGTCCATGCCGCCGACGAAGCTGACCGTCTTGGTCTTGGAGGCGAGGCCGGCAAGAACGCCGACGAGATATGAGCCTTCCTGCTCCTTGAAGACAATCGATTTGACGTTGGGTTTTTCGACAACCATGTCGATGATCGCGAACTTGGTGTCCGGATATTCGCCGGCGAGCTTCTCGAGCGACGCGGCCCAGTTGAAGCCGGCCATGACGATCGGGCTGTTGCCGTCGCTGGCGAAGCGGCGCAGCGCCTGTTCGCGCTGGGCGTCGTTGGCGATCTCGAACTCGCGATATTCGATGCCGGTTTCGGCCTTGAACTTTTCGGCTCCGTTGAAGGCCGCTTCGTTGAAGGATTTGTCGAACTTTCCGCCGAGGTCGTAGATGATCGCCGGCTTGATGTCGGCGGCCAATGCCGTCGCGGACATCATCGAGAATGCAAAAAGACCGAGAATGGTTTTTTTCATTGTAAAGCCCTGTTGTCGCTATTGATCTTTTCGGGTCTTCCGCCGGTCCCGAACGGGGCCCCCACCGCGGAACCCGCCCCTCTCTTTAAGGCTTGGGTGGGCGCATCCTTGCACGGCTTCGGCAAAAAAACATCCAAATTTTTTCGGATGGTAAAAAAGCGATCCGGCCGCCGAACTGGCCGGCGGAGCCGGCTCACGGTGCAAAAAAAGGGGTGCGGACATATGTCCGCACCCCGTTCGATCCTAAGCATGTCGAGAGCGTCGGCTTCGACGCGCCGCGGAACGGTCAGGCGCCGATCGGGCAGCTGACGCCGGTGCCGCGCAATCCGCAATAGCCGTCCGGATTCTTGGCGAGATATTGCTGGTGATAGTCTTCGGCGAAGTAGAAAGGTCCCGCCTTCGCGATTTCGGTGGTGATCTCGCGATCATGCTTGCCGACCCGCAGCGCCTTCTGGAAGGCGTTGCGCGCAGCATTCGCCTCGGCGAGCTGCTCCTCGTCATAGACATAGATCGCCGAGCGGTAGGTGGTGCCGACGTCGTTGCCCTGGCGCATGCCCTGGGTGGGGTCGTGCTCCTCGAAGAATGTCTTCAGCAGGCGCTGAAGCGAGACCTTGGCCGGATCGTAGACCACCAGCACCACCTCCGTGTGGCCGGTCAACCCCGTCGTCGTCTCCTGATAGGTCGGATTGGGCGTGAGCCCGCCGGAGTAGCCGGCAGCCGTCACGTAGACGCCGGGGATCTCCCACAGGAGACGCTCGGCGCCCCAGAAGCAGCCCATACCGAAGAGGATCTTCTTCATGCCTTCCGGATAAGGGCCCTTGAGCGGCCGTCCGGACACGAAATGCGTCGTCGCGGTCGGGATCTCCTCCTCTCGGCCGGGCAGCGCCGTTGCAGCATCGGGCAGGATGGTCTTCTTGTTGAACATGTCGATCAGAAACATCTGAGGCTCCTTTCGTCAGCGCTCGTGGGAGCAAGCCGTGCGGCTGCGGCGCTCAGGCGGCAAAGCGCCCGGCAGCGGGTTTCTTCCTGTATCCGGCCATCCACAGGACGAGGGCGAGGGCGAGGAATACGGCAAAGGCGGGCTGCGCCAGAATCCAGTGCAGCGCCCTGAGCCACATTGCAGGCCCGGCGCCGGTCCGCTGCAGCGACTGAATCCAGTTCAGCTGGTCGGATCCGATCGCCGCTATGCCGTCGGCAAGCGAAGTGATGACCGGCTCCGACGCCGCTACCGACTGAATGGAATCGATCGTCCCTGCAAAGACCGCAGCCATCAGCGCCAGAAAGCTCGCAAACCGAAGCAGCAACCGCATCCGCTCCCCCCTTTCGGCTCGTCCTGCGCAAGAGATAGGCGCAAGGGCGGGCAAGCGCAATGGCGGGTCTTCCGCAGCAGCTTTCACGGCCTGTCAATAATATGTCAGAAACCAGTTGATCCCGCGCACATCATCGGTATATATCGCGCCCGTCTCCCGGTTTCACCGGTGACGCGGAGAAGCTTCGCTTTTCCCCATCCAGCCGGATCGACCGCCGGCTGCAGAAGGATGGACAGGTGGCCGAGTGGTTGAAGGCGCACGCCTGGAACGCGTGTATACGTGAAAGCGTATCGAGGGTTCGAATCCCTCTCTGTCCGCCATCAGCCGCCGATTGTCCTCTATCGTGCGATAATGCCGCCGATCACCGCATCATCATCAAGCTGCATACGCACATCGCCTACCACTGCCGTTCCTACGATACAGCCCGACGTCTGCGACGTTCGTGATCGACCGTGTTGTCGGTGACGGACCAGCCGTCGAAAGCAGCCGGCAGGGTTCCCGCCACTGACGAAGCAAGATGGTGCCGACAGCCATACCTCACCGATCCTCATCGCGTAGTGCCGCGCCGGCGGAAGCGCGCATCGAGAGAGCGCGGCTCCGGAGCGCGATGACGAGTGCTGCCATGACCAGAACGCCCGCGACTGTGAAAGTGATCCGCATGCCGGCGGCAACGGCCACGGGTGGTGCGGACGCGATCTCGGGTGCAGCCGATGCGATGGCGAAGACGACTCCCATGACCGACGCGCCGCTAACGAGCCCGAGATTGCGCGAGAGATTGAGCATTCCGGAGACGACGCCGCGCCGGTCCGGGCGGACTTCCACCATCACGGCCGTATTGTTGGCTGCCTGGAACAGCTGGTAACCCGGCGTCAGGACGAGCATGGCGGCCAGGTAGCCGGCGACGCCGAACATCTCCGGAAGCACCGACAGGGCGAATGAGCCGGCGGCCATTGCGAGGAGACCTGCGACGATCATGAACGGGGCTCCCAGGCGGTCGACGGCACGGCCGGCCGGCAGACCGCTCAGGGCGGAGACGACCGGACCCGCCGACATGACGATCCCGACCAGCGCTTCGCCGAGGCCGAGCGAGCGCGAGAGGTAAAACGGCCCGACCACCAGCGTTGCCATCATCACCGTCGAGACGAGTGCGCTCATGGCAAGCCCCGCACCGAGCACCGGGTCCCGCAGAGCCTCGATCCGGATCAAGGGGGTCGCCGCTCGCCGCTCGGCCAGTACGAAGAGGCCGGCGCCGACGACGGCGGCGGCCAGGAGAGCCATGTTGAGCGGACCGAAACGATCGCGCGCAACGGTCATGGCCAGTGCATAGGCGGCCAGCGTCAGGCCGAGCAGCACCGTGCCCGGAACGTCGAAATCTGCATGCCTGGCCGCAGGCCTTTGGAGATCGGCGGGCAGCGAGCGATGAGCGAGAAGAAGGGTCAAAGCGCCGAGCGGCACGCTAACGAGGAAGATCGCCTTCCAGCCGAGACCGGCGACCAGGACGCCGCCGAGCGACGGCCCCAGCGCGGTTCCGATCGCAGACATGGTGCCCAGCAGGCCCATGGCGCCACCGGTCTTTTCCTTCGACACCGTCTCTCCGACCAGGGCCGTGGCGAGCGCCATCATGACCGCCGCACCGAGCCCCTGAACCGCCCGGGCGGCAATGAGGAGCTGCAGGCTCGGTGCAGCGCCGCACAAGCCCGAAGCCACGGTAAAGAGCAGGATCCCGGCAAGCAGCAGCCGCCGGCGCCCGACGATGTCGCCGAGCCGGCCGACACCGACGATGAGGGTGGTGATGGCAAGGAGATAGGCAAGGACGACCCATTGGACCTGCTGGAACGAGGCGGAGAACGCCGTGGCGAGGCTCGGCAGGCCGACATTCGCGATGCTGGTGCCGAGCGAGGACAGCAGCACGGAGAGCGAAAGGCTGGCGAGCGCCCATCGGGCCGAGGCGGCCCTGTGCGGATTTGCACCTGCGGCATCATCTGCCGCGGCAACGGCTGGTTTCGGCATGGACATTCCTTCCCTGGACCCTGAAGCGTTCCAAGGAGAAGCTAGCCGCTCGACCATCATGGCGGAACACGCACGATTTGCACTTGATTCGTGCGTTTCACGCCATGTGAGAATGAAATCTGTGCTACTGTCGCCGCATGCCGAAACCCGATCTCAATCTCCTCGTCATCCTCGACGTGCTGCTCGCAGAAGGCAGCGTCGCGCGCGCTGCCAAGCGGCTGCGCCTGAGCCCCTCGGCAATGAGCCGGGCGCTTCAGCGATTGCGCGAGACGACCGGCGACCCGCTTCTGGTTCGGGCCGGGCGCTGCCTCGTTGCGACGCCGCGTGCGCTCGAGCTGCGCGAGAAGGTCGGCCGGCTGGTGGAGGAGGCGCAATCCGTCCTGCGGCCGCAGGAGAAACTCGACCTGAAACGGCTCGTTCGGACGTTCACGCTGCGCACCAGCGACGGCTTCGTCGAAAACTTCGGGCCGAACCTCCTTGCCCGGCTCGGCGCGGAAGCCCCCGGACTACGCTTGGCCTTCGTGCAGAAATCGGACAAGGACAGCGGCCCGCTTCGGGACGGGAGCGTCGATCTCGAAACTGGTGTGGTGGGCGAGGCGACAGGGCCGGAGTTGCGGACGCAGGCTCTGTTCCGGGACCGGTTCATCGGCGTCGTGCGCAATGGCCACGCTTTGAGCGGGGGCGAGGTAACACCGGCCCGCTACGCAGCCGGCAGGCACATCCTTGTTTCAAGGCGGGGGCCGGAGAAGGCGGCTGTCGGCATCGATGATATAATGAGGTCGATCGGATTGGAGCGTGAGGTCGTTACCATTGTGGGCGGCTTTTCGAGCGCCCTGGCGCTGGCTCGCTCCACGGACCTGATCGCCAGCGTTCCAGAACGCCACACCAGCGCCTTGCGTCAGGGAATGCACAGCTTTGCGCTGCCCTTCTCCCTGCCGCAGATCACGGTTTCGCTGCTCTGGCATCCGCGGCTCGATGCCGATCCGGCGCATCGCTGGCTGCGCGGCTGCATCCGCGAGGTTTGCACGGCGCAAGGCTCAGACATGCCGTCCCTGGCCAGTTGAGACGCGGCGCCCTTCACTTTGAATCTTCGCGCGCCCTTAGTCCGTTCTCCACGCTCGAAACACCGATGACCGAGGCGGCCGCTTCGCCGGCAGAGGCAATGTCCGCTTCGCTTCCAACCGTACCGGAGAGCACGACGATATTGCCTAAAGCGATCACCTCCATGTCGCTCGTATCGATCGTAGTTGCGTAGCGAAGGAAGTGCAGAACTTTCTCCGCCAGATCGTCATCGGTCAGATGAGGATCGTCATCCTTGTGAGAGTAGTTCGGGTATTCGCTCGGCATTTCTGGTCATTCCCGTCCTCGATCGCAACGCTTGGCAGCGCCGGAAGGTTCCGGTCGCGCATGGCCGCGTTCGCGCTGATTCTTCTGTAATTGCTGCATGTTGGCCCCTAATCAAGAAGGCCCGCAGCATGCGTCTCCCTTGCCTCCATAGCCCGAACAGGGCTATGGCTTGGAAACCCATCAAGGCTCTTCCATGTCCGACGTCTTCCTGAACGTTCTACCGATTTTCGTCCTGATCCTGACAGGCTGGCTCATCGTCCGGCTCGGCTACTTGAAGCCGGCCGTCGGCGAAGCGCTCGGCGATTTCGTCTTCCGCGTCGCGGTGCCGGTGCTGCTCTTCCGTACCATCGCAGAGGCGGACTTCAAGGAAGGGTCGCCCTGGCCGCTCTGGGTTGCCTATTTCTCCGGCGTCGCGGTGACCTGGACCATCGGCCATCTGGCGGCGACGCTCGGCTTCGGCCGGGACGCGCGCATGGGGGTGCTTGCCGGCGTTTCGTCCGCCTTCGCCAATACGGTGTTCATCGGCCTGCCGCTCGTTTCCCGCCTTGTCGGCCAAGACGGTATTGTTGCGCTGTCGATCCTGCTTTCCGTCCATCTGCCGGTCATGATGATTGCCGGAACGGTGATGATGGAGCGCGCAGAACGTCAGACGACCGGCGCACCGGGGCAGGGCATCTGGAAGCTCATGGGCGGAGTTGCCCGCAACCTCGTCCGCAATCCCCTCGTGATCGGCCTTGCCTTCGGCGCTCTGTTCCATCTCCTCGGACAACCGCTCGGCGGACCGGTGAAGATCGTCGTCGACCAGCTTGCGGGCGTGGCAGCGCCTGCGGCGCTCGTCTCGATCGGCATGGCCCTCGACAAGTACGGTCTTGCCGGCAATACCGGGCTCGCGGCCGTGACGAGCACCCTCAAACTCCTGGTGCTGCCCGGCGCCGTCTTCGCCGCCTGCCATCTGTTAGGGCTGAGCGACAGCTGGACCGCGGCGCTGGTGCTGACCTCGTCGGTCCCGACCGGCGTCAACGCCTGGCTGATCGCCAACCACTTCAATGTCGGGCATGCGCTCGCCTCCTCCACCATCACCCTGACCACTGCGCTCGGCGTGGTCAGCGTGTCGGTGTGGGCCTATCTGCTGATGTGACAGGGCGGGAGTCCTGACCGAAGGCTGCTCAAAACAGCCGGTCGAGCCAGCCATGCGGGTCCGGCGCGCGCCCGTTCTGGATGTCCAGCAAGGCTGTCTTCAGGCGGCCGGCAACCGGACCGGCTCCGCCGTCGCCGATGGTGAAGCTGTGTTCGCGGCCCTTGACCTTGCCGATCGGCGTTACGACCGCGGCCGTCCCGCAGGCGAAGGCCTCGGTGAGGCGGCCGCTTTCCGCATCCGCCTGCCATTGATCGATGGCATAGGGCTCTTCGCGCACCGTAAGCCCCATATCGCGGGCGAGCGTGATCAGCGAATCGCGCGTGATGCCCGGCAGGATCGTGCCCGTCAGCGGCGGCGTCTGCAGCGAGCCGTCGCGGAAGACGAAGAAGACGTTCATGCCGCCGAGCTCTTCGACGAAGCGGCGCTCGACCGCGTCGAGGAACACCACTTGCTCGCAGCCCTCCTGCATCGCCTCCGCCTGCGCCGCAAGACTCGCGGCATAGTTGCCGCCGCATTTGGCCTCGCCGGTGCCGCCGGGCGCTGCCCGGGTGTAATTCTCCGAAACCCATATGGTGACGGCCGGGGCGCCGCCCTTGAAGTAGGAACCGACAGAGGAAGCAATGACGCAGTAGAGATATTCAGCCGAGGGCTTCACGCCGAGGAGCACTTCCGTCGCGATCATGAACGGCCGGAGATAGAGCGCGGCTCCTTCACCGGCGGGAATCCAGTCGCGGTCGATACGAACCAGTTCGCGCACGGATTGGACGAACAGCTCCTCCGGCAGCGGCGCCATTGCGAGCCGAAGCGCGGAATTGCGAAAACGGCGCGCATTGGCGTCGGGGCGAAACAGCGTGGCGCCTCCGTCGGGCAGGCGATACGCCTTCATGCCCTCGAAGATCTCCTGGGCATAATGCAGCACGAGTGTCGACGGATCGAGATCGAACGCCTTTCGCGGGCCGATCTTCGCATCGTTCCAGCCGCGGCCCTCGGAATAGCGGATCGTCGCCATGTGATCGGTGAACACGCGCCCGAAGCCCGGATTGGCAAGCAGCGCATCGCGCTCGCCGGTCGCCATTCTGGTCGGGTTCTGCTCGAACAGGAAAGTCTGCTCACCGCTACCGGTCATCTGTCGTCTGCTCCTTCGTTCCGAGCGGTTGGTGTCGCTCGCGTTGCATATGTCGAATGGTGAAGGCCATTCTATATCATGATGCGGCCAGGCTCATCACATCTGCGGGATGTGAAAAAACCCGATCGACCGACCGGGTTTTTCAGGAAGTCTGGCCGTGTGCTGACCGCAGTCAGTTTGCCGGAGCCGGCGCCGGAGCGCCGGTCTGACCTGCCGGAGCTGCTCCGCCTTCGGCGGGAGCAGGGGCCGGGCTGGCTTCAGTGGCTGCGGGAGCCGCACCGCCCTCGGCAGGAGCCGGAGCTTCAGCAGCGGCGGGAGCCTCCTGACCTGCAGCGGGTGCCGCCTCGGTGGAGCCTGCCGCGCCGGCGTCCGGCAGCGGGGCCGGGCTGTCGGCCTGCTCACGCAGCCAGGCGATGAGGTTGGCGCGCTCGTCGGTCTTCTTGAGGCCGGCGAAGCCCATGGCCGTGCCCGGCACGTGCTTCTTCGGCGCTTCGAGGAAGTAGCTCAGATGATCGTAGTCCCACACGACCTTGCCGCCTTCGGAAAAGGTCTGCATGCCCGCGGAATAGCTGAAGCCCTCATGCGAGGCGATCGGGCGGTTGACGACGCCCCAGAGGTTCGGGCCGACCTTGTTCGGTCCGCCCTTCTCGATGGTGTGACAGCTTGCGCATTTCTTGAACACGGCCTCGCCGGCGGAGGCATCGGCGCTGGCGAGCAGCGGCCCGATCGGTTCGGACTTCGCTTCCTCGCCGCCGGCAGCCCCCGCTTCGCCTGCCGTTTCCTCGGCGTCGATGGCGAAACCTTCCTTCTCGGGAGCTTCGGAATGGAAAATGCCTTCCGACGCAATGGATACGGACATCAGAACGAAGACCGTACCCAACAAGGCACCCACACCCATGTTCACATATGGATTCATCTGCAAACGCTCCCTTAGCCACCGGCAAACAAAAAACCGGCCCATCTTGAAATCGCGCGGAACCTATGTCTTTTGGCTCTGCGTTGCAACAGAGATTATCAACCCCGGAGTGAGACGTTTTGACACTTTCTCCGGGTTTTCGAAGGCCGAACGATGAATCGTGAACAATCGGGCAAAACCCTCGTACTCATTCCCGCGCGCATGGCGTCGACGCGCCTTCCCGGCAAGCCGCTTGCCGACATTTGCGGCCTGCCGATGATCGTGCAGGTGGCAAGGCGGGCGGCGGAGGCCGAGGTCGGGCGGATCGTGGTGGCAGTCGATCATCCCGATGTCTTCGCGGCCGTGACCGGCGCCGGCTTCGAAGCGATCATGACGCGCGTCGATCACCAGTCGGGCTCCGACCGGATCCACGAGGCGCTCCTGAAAGCTGATCCGCATGGCGAAGCGGAAATCGTCATCAACGTTCAGGGCGATCTTCCGACCATCGAGCCGGGTCCTATTCGTGCGGCGCTGAAGCCGCTGGAAAATGCCTCGACCGACATCGCCACGCTGACCGTGGCGATCACCGACGAACACGAAAAGACCAATCCCAACGTCGTCAAGGTCGTCGGCTCGCCGCTTTCCGAAAGCCGCTTTCGCGCGCTCTATTTCACCCGCGCCACCGCACCCTACGGCGAAGGCCCCCTCTATCACCACATCGGGCTTTACGCCTATCGTCGCAAGGCGCTGGAAAGCTTCGTTTCGCTGAAGCCGTCGACGCTCGAGAAACGCGAATCGCTCGAGCAGTTGCGGGCGCTCGAAGCGGGCATGCGCATCGATGTCGAGATCGTGGACTCCGTGCCGCTCGGGGTCGACACGCCGGCCGATCTCGACAAGGCCCGCCGCATCCTTTCCGCCCGCGTCTGACATTCCGACATCAAGGGGACCAAAGTGACCGCCAAGACCAACCGGATTTCATTCCAGGGCGACTACGGCGCCAATTCCGACATGGCCTGCCGCGACATGTTCCCGTCGATGGAGCCGCTGCCGTGCCAGACCTTCGAGGACGCTTTCCTAGCGGTTGAAAACGGCGAGGCCGATCTCGCCATGATCCCGATCGAAAACACGATTGCCGGACGCGTCGCCGACATCCATCACCTCCTGCCGGAATCGCGCCTGCATATCGTCGGCGAATATTTCATGCCGATTCGCTTCCAGCTGATGGTGCTGCCCGGCGTCGGGCGCGACGAAATCCGCACCGTGCACAGCCATATCCATGCGCTCGGCCAGTGTCGCAAGATCGTGCGTGCCAACGGGTGGAAGCCGGTGGTCGCGGGCGATACGGCCGGCGCCGCCAAGCTCGTCAAGGAAGTGGGCGACCGCTCGATGGCGGCGCTTGCTCCGCGCCTTGCCGCCGACCTCTACGGCCTCGACATCATCGCCGAGAACGTCGAGGACACCGACAGCAACGTCACGCGCTTCGTGGTGCTGTCCAGAGAGGAGAGCAGGGTTGCCCGCACCTCGAAGGACGAACTGATCATCACGACCTTCGTCTTCAACGTGCGCAATATCCCGGCGGCGCTCTACAAGGCGATGGGCGGCTTCGCGACGAACGGCATCAACATGACCAAGCTCGAGAGCTACCAGCTCGGCGGCAAGTTCGTGGCGACCCAGTTCTATGCGGACATCGAGGGGCATCCCGACGATACAGGCGTGCGCCACGCGATGGACGAGCTGCGCTTCTTCTCGGAAAATGTGCGCATCCTCGGCACCTATCCGGCGCATCCGATGCGCGGCGTGCTCTAACCATGCGGTGCGGCTTCGGCCGACCCGCATCACCCCGGACGGCACGAGAAAACGGCAAAACGCGTTAACCGGCTACGCGTCCAGTGCATGCCTAATTTGCAATCATGGAACTACTTAAATCTTAGGCAAATGCCTATTTAGCTCTCGTACAAAGAAGGAGCTAAAAAGATGAAAATCCGTCAGAAGATTACGGAATACGTAAAGATGCGCCGTGCGGTCCGCGAGCTGAACGCTCTCGACGATCACGCCCTGAGCGATATCGGTATTTCCCGTTCCCAGATTCAGGCAGCCGTTTTCGGCCGTTAATACCGGGATGACCCCGCGCCGCATTTGACCGCGCGACATCCGAAGTCTTCCACACCCCGCCTCCGTGCGGGGTGTGAGCGTTTTATACACACGTTTGATTACGGGCGTTCAACGTTTCTCACGCCGCATGGCTATTCGTCGTAAAGGCAGACACGCAGGCGATGCCCGTCCGGATCGAGTGCGACGAAAGTCGGTCCGAAATCCATCCGTGTCAGTTCCTGGGCGATCGGCAGGCCCATTGCGCGCCATTCCTCGTAACGCGCACGCACAGCCTCTTCCCCTTTTACCATGAAGGCGACTTCGGCTCGGGCGCCGTCACCGATAGGCTGAGGCTGCACTTTCTCCCTTGCCCACAAGCCGAGAACGAAACCGTCCTGCACCTCGAAGGACGAGAAGGTCGGAAAGGTGGCGGTCGGCTCTTTGGCCAGAAGCTTCCTGTAGAATTCGACGCTGGCCGGTGGGTCCATGACATAGAGGACGATGAGATTGGGTGTTGCCATGATGGTCTCCTTGTTTCGAGACCTGAAGTCTAGCCCGGCATGCTGCCAGTTTTTGTCGGCAGTCTGCGAGGCGGCAAAGAAACATCCGCGCATCGGATTCAGGCGGGATCGATGCCGTTCACGGCGCGCCAGTCCTTGAGCAGGGCTTGGCGGCGGCGCGGATAGCGATTGTCGAGCATCGCCGCTTCTGCAATCCGGTCCGTCCGGAAATGGCGGAAATCCTGCCTCAGCTCGCACCACGCCGCGAGCACCCGGACCTCTTCGAAGAAACCAAGCGCGAAGGGCCAGACCGTCCGGCGGCTGTCGCGGCCGTCATTGTCGAGATAGTGCAGTTCGACCTTGTGTTCGCTGCGGATCGCTTTGCGCAAGAGGCTGAGGTCGATCGTTTCGGCACCCGGCTTTCGCGGGCCCACCAGAAGGGTCGAATGCTCGAGTTTCTCTTTCAGGTCCGCCGGAAGCACCGAGCCGATCTTTGCCAGCGCATCGGCGGCTGCGGTCGCGAGCCTTGGGTCGCCGCGTTTGGCGACCCAGCGAGACCCTAGCACCAGCGCCTCGATCTCCTCCTCGGAAAGCATCATGGGGGGAAGCATGAAGCCGGGCCTGAGCACGTAGCCGACGCCGGGCTCGCCTTCTATATGCGCGCCCCGCGCCTGCAGGCTGGCTATGTCCCGGTAGAGGGTTCTGAGACTGACGCCGGTCTCCTCGGCGAGCCGCCGGCCGCTGACCGGCTGGCGATAACGCCTCAGCACCTGCATGAGATCGAGCAGGCGTTCCGATCGGGACATGGCACCTCAGCTGCGCTCGGGCCAGGCCAGCCAGTCGCGCATGAGCTGGTGCGCAATGGCGCCCTTCGGCGGCGGAATGTGCTCGTCTCCGGTGTCGGCGACGCCCGTGGCGCGCTCCAGCATCGCCTCGGTTTCCGCCCGCGTGAACCAGCGGACGTCTTCCAGTTCCTGTTCGTCGCGCTTGATGGCGGTCGACTTCGCTTCCGCATAGCAGCCGATCATCAGCGAATGGGGGAGCGGCCAGGGCTGCGACGCATGATAGCGCACGCGGCCGATCCGGATGCCGGACTCCTCGAGCGTTTCCCGGCGCACCGCGTTTTCGATCGTCTCGCCCGGCTCGACGAAACCGGCGAGGCAGGAATACATGCCCGGCGTAAAATGCGGGCTGCGGCCCAGCAGGCATTGATCGCGCTCGACATCGATCGTCAGCATGATAACGACCGGATCGGTACGCGGGAAGACCATGTGCCCGCAGGCCGTACAGATGCGCCTATAACCGCCGGCCGCACTGTCCATCGGGCCGCCGCAGCGGCCGCAGAACCGGTTGCCGGCGTTCCAGACGATCAGGCTCGACGCCTGCGCAAACTGCCCCAGCAGGTTTTCCGGCAGCATCTGCTGGCGATAGAGCATGCGGGCATCGGCGATCTTGAAGGGCTCCGGCACCGTCTCCTCCGTCAGCCCCGAAGGCACGGCAAGACGCGGCTCGCCGTTCGGCAGAAAGCCGAGCAGGACCGCATCGTCCATGGTCGGCTCGAGCCCCGCCAGTTCATAGGGCGCGAAAAGCGGATCGATGACCTTCTCGTCGTGCTTGACGATCAGCTTCGCCCCGGAAAAAGCCAGGAAATGCGCGCCGGGATGCTTGAGCGCCGCCTCGATGCAGTCGTCGGGGCGATGCTCGGACCGGCGGTCCAGGTGGTTCTCCGCGAAGGCGACGAGCGTGCTCGGCTCGGGGTGCGGGCTGTGAAGATCGAAGATCGTTTTCGTCATGCTCAGAGATTTTCCATGATGCGTGCTGCGAATGCCCTGTGCTCCTCCTCCGGCCACGGTTCGGCCTTGCCGAAGCCCCAGACCGGGCCCGGCCAGTTCGGATCGCCTTCACGACGGGCGATGATATGCACGTGAAGCTGCCGGACGATGTTGCCGAGCGCGCCGATATTGATCTTTTCGGCGCCGGTCGCCTTCTTCAGGCCTGCCGCTACCATATTGGTCTCGAAGGTGAGCATCGCCTGGTCGAGCGGCGTCAGTTCGAAGACCTCCGTTATGTCGGCGCGCTGGGGTACGAGGATCAGCCAGGGCCAGCGCCGATCGTTCATCAGCCGCATCTGGCACAGCCCGAGCGTGCCGATCGGTATGCCGTCGCGCTCAAGTCGCTCGTCAAGCGTGAAGGTCGTCAAGAAACTCTCCTCGGCATCAAACGGATTCGCTTTGTTTTGCATATCGATACCAGTTTTTTAAAGGCTTGGCTTGCATTTGCTGCGGATATTGCCGATATGAAAGCCGGGAGGTTGGTGGTGGACGAGCCACTCGCCAACCGGGTCAGGTCCGGAAGGAAGCAGCCCTAACGAGCCCCGGCACGGGTCATCGTGCCAGCCTCCCACCTTCTCCGTCCTGTCGGGACACCACCTTCTTCGTCCCTGTCGGGGCACCACTTTCTTTGTCCCTGTCGGGACAAGAGTTCGAACAGCGGCAGGGTCGATGAGCGACGAAGCGCCCACTTCATCCCCGATTTTACCCGTCGAGAAACCGGCCGCCTACCGTGTTCTGGCGCGCAAATACCGCCCCAAGGACTTCTCCGACCTGATGGTCGGCCAGGAGCCGATGGTGCGCACGCTCACCAACGCCTTCGAAACCGCCCGGATCGCCCAGGCCTATATGCTGACCGGCGTTCGCGGCGTCGGCAAGACGACGACGGCGCGAATCCTGGCACGGGCGCTGAACTACAAGACCGCCGAGATCGACAAGCCCACCATCGACCTTCGCGTCCCCGGCGAACATTGCCAGGCGATCATGGACGGCCGCCATGTCGACGTGATCGAGATGGACGCCGCCTCGCATACCGGGATCGACGATATCCGCGAGATCATCGAGCAGGTACGCTATCGGCCGGTCTCCGCGCGCTACAAGGTCTATATCATCGACGAAGTGCACATGCTCTCGACGCAGGCCTTCAATGGCTTGCTGAAGACGCTCGAGGAGCCGCCGGAGCATGTGAAGTTCATTTTCGCGACGACCGAAATCCGCAAGGTTCCGATTACCGTCCTGTCGCGCTGCCAGCGCTTCGATCTCCGGCGCATCAGCGCTTCCGATCTGGTCGGCCTCTTCTCCACCATTCTGGGCAAGGAGGGAGTGCCCTTCGATCCGGAGGCGCTGGCGATGGTGGCGCGGGCAGCGGAAGGCTCGGCGCGCGACGGCCTGTCGCTGCTCGATCAGGCGATCGCCCATGGCGGCGGTTCGGTCGAGATTGAAACCGTGCGTTCGATGCTCGGCCTTGCCGATCGGGCGCGGATCGTCGATCTGTTCGAGCATGTCATCAAGGGCGACGTCGCCGCCGCGCTTGGCGAGTTCGCCGCGCAATACGAAGCCGGCGCCAATCCGACCGTGGTCCTCACCGACCTTGCCGACTTCACCCACCTCGTGACAAGGCTGAAATATGTGCCCGACGCGGTCAACGACCAGTCGCTGAGCGAGATCGAGCGCACGCGCGGGGCCGAATTCGCCGGCAGCGTTGCCGTGACGACGCTGTCGCGCGTCTGGCAGATGCTGCTCAAGGGCATTCCCGAGGCGGAGAGCTCGGCGCGCCCCGCAGGTGCTGCCGAGATGGTGCTGATCAGGCTCGCCCATGCCGCCCATCTGCCTTCGCCCGAAGAGGCCGCGCGGCGGCTTCTCGATCTTTCGGGTGGCGAAGGCGGCGGGCGCCCGGCCCCGAACGGCGGTGGTGGCGGCGGCGGTGCGCAGGCGCCTGCAGGCACCCCGGTCGAGGCTCGCGCCGTGGAGACGGCCGTTTCGCGTCCAAGCGGCCATGGCGCGACCATGCTGCGCGCCGTGCCGAGCTCCGCGGCCCAGCCGATCGGTATCGGCCGCATCGAAGAGCGCACGGTGGCGAGTGCCGCTCCTAAACCCGAACCGAAGGTTGCTGTCAGTTCCATCGGCGACATCGCCGATCTCTGCGCCAAAAACCGCGACATCAAGCTGAAGACGATGGTGCGCGGTTTCCTGAGGCTCGTGCATATCGAACCCGGCCGGCTCGACGTCAATCTGCCCGACGACGCACCGAAGACGCTGCTGAACGAACTCGCTGTCAAGCTCAAGGAATGGACGGGTATCCATTGGGTCGTGAGCTACAGCCGGGAGCAGGGCGAACCGACGCTGGTCGAGGCCGAGCAGCGCGCGCAGGAGCAGCGCGTCAACGATGCGCGCCAGGACCCGGACGTCGCTGCCATTCTTGCGCGCTTTCCAGGGGCAAGGATCACCGACGTGCGCATCCGCGCGGCGGTAGAGGAGGTCGAGAGCCTCGCTCCGGCCGCGGCCGAATCCGAGGACGGCGACATCGTCCCGGGCGACGACATCGAGTAGCCGCGTCGCACAGGCGCGGCGCTTCAGAGTATTTCCAGGAAAAGCGTGTAACGGTTTTCGTCCGGAAGTGCGTAGGGCCAAAGAATACCAGAGAACAGGAGACGACGATGCGCGACATCATGGGCATGATGGGCAAGGTCAAGGAAATGCAGGCCAAGATGGAGAAGATGCAGGCGGAAATCGCCGCGCTCGAAATCGACGGCACCTCCGGCGGCGGGCTCGTCACCGTCCGTCTCGACGGCAAGGGCCACATGAAAAGCCTTAAGGTCGATCCCTCGCTCTTCAAGGAAGACGATGTCGAGATCCTCGAAGATCTGATCGTCGCGGCCCATAAGGATGCCAAGGACAAAGCCGAGGCGGTGCAGGCGGAAAAAACCCGCGAACTGACCGCCGGTCTGCCGATCCCCCCGGGCATGAAGCTGCCGTTCTGATCCTCGGCCCCGCAGAGGCTGGCGCCAGCCGAGATGCGTGCTATCTTGCGGACCGTTTTCCGGAGGAGGGAGTGACATGACAGCCGCAACGCTGCTCGTCTTTGCCGGGGCGCTGCTGATTGCCGCCGGGTCGCCGGGGCCGAGCATTGCCGCGCTCGTCGCCCGGGTGCTGTCCAAGGGCGCCCGCGATGTCTTGCCGTTCCTCGCGGCCATGTGGATCGGTGAGGCGATCTGGCTCTCCTTTGCGGTTGCCGGTCTCGCGGCGATCGCCGAGACGTTCCATTGGATGTTCGTCGCGATCAAATGGGCGGGCGTCGCCTATCTCCTCTTCCTCGCCTGGAAGATGTGGTCGGCCGAGCCGCAAACGCCCGGCGAAAGCCTGCCAGAGGCGCGATCTGCATCGAAGATGTTCTTCGCCGGGCTGACGATCACGCTCGGCAATCCCAAGATCATGATGTTCTATGTGGCGCTGCTGCCCTCGATCATCGATCTCGGCTCCGTCACCCTCTTGGGCTGGGCCGAACTGGTCGCGACCATGTTCGTAGTCCTCGTCGCGATCGATGTCACCTGGGTGCGTATGGCCGCAAAGGCGCGGCAGTTCCTCAAGAGCCGCCGGGCGGTAAGGATCGTGAACCGTGCCAGCGCAGGCACGATGGCAGGCGCGGCGGTGGCCATCGCCACGCGCTGAAGCGCTACGATTCCGATTGGCGGCGATAGACGGTTGGTCTAAAAGCCGGGCATGGCAAAGCGAGTCACCGGCCCCGAAATCGAAAAGCTGATCCAGCTCCTGGCGAAGGTCCCGGGCCTCGGGCCTCGTTCCGCCCGCCGCGCGGCGCTGCATCTCGTCAAGAAGAAGGAACAGTTGCTCGGCCCCCTTGCCGAGGCCATGGGCGAGGCCCATCGCAAGGTCAAGATCTGCTCCTGCTGCGGCAATGTCGACACTATCGACCCCTGCACCGTCTGCACCGACGAACAGCGCGACCAGGCGGTGATCATCGTGGTCGAAGACGTCGCCGATCTTTGGGCGCTGGAGCGCGCCGGCGCCATGAACGCCGCCTATCACGTGCTCGGCGGCACGCTGTCGCCGCTCGACGGCATCGGGCCGGAGGATCTGAACATCAGGGGCCTCATCGACCGCGTCGCCAAGGGCGACGTGCGCGAGCTGATCATCGCCGTCAACGCGACCGTCGAGGGCCAGACGACGGCGCATTACATCACCGATCGACTCGAGGGCATGCCGGTGAGGATCACGCGCCTCGCCCACGGCGTGCCCGTCGGCGGCGAGCTCGACTATCTCGACGAGGGAACGTTGGCCGCCGCGCTCCGGGCGAGAACGGTGATTTGAGCATTCGCCTCCGCAGCTTCAGTTTCAAGGAAAAGAAATGCTGAGATTCCTTTCCATTCTGCTCCTGGCCTGCCTGTCTTTCGCTACCTTCTCCTTCGCCGCTTCCAAGGCCGACGTCGAAGCGCAGTTCCGGCAGTGGCTTCGAAACGATCTCTGGCCGGAGGCGCAGAAGGCCGGCGTATCGAATGCGGCCTTCGAAGCAGCCTTCGAGGACGTCCGGCTCGACTGGGACCTGCCCGACCTCGCGCCGCCCGGCTTTCCCAAACCGAAGCAGCGCAAGCAGAGCCAGGCCGAATTTTCCTCTCCCGGATCCTATTTCTCGGAAAAGCGCCTGCAGGGTCTTGCTGCGACGGGCCGCAGCCTCGCCTCCGCCCACGCCTCGACCTTGAAGCGGATCGAGAGGACCTATGGTGTTCCCGGTCCGATCGTCCTTGCCATATGGGGCAAGGAATCCGGCTTCGGCCGGGCGAAGATCCCGCATCCGATCATGGATGTGCTGGCGACCAAGGCTTTCATGTCGACCCGGCCCGAGCTTTTCCGGCGCGAACTGATCGCGGCGCTGCATATTCTCGACAGCGGTGACGTCAAGGAGGCACAGATGCGCGGCTCCTGGGCAGGTGCCATGGGCCAGCCGCAGTTCCTGCCTTCGAGCTTTCTGAAATACGCCGTCGATTTCGACGGGGACGGACGCCGCGACATCTGGAATTCCGTGCCGGACAGCCTCGCTTCGATTGCCAATTATCTGGCGCAGAAGGGTTGGCAGAGCGGGCGCGACTGGGGTTTCGAGGTCGCGATCCCCTCGGGCGTCTCCTGCGCCCAGGAAGGCCCTGACCTTGCCCGCCCGATCGCCGAATGGGCCGGCATGGGGATCGGCCGCATTTCGGGAAAGGCCTTCCCGGCGGCAGAGCGTGCCGCGGCAGGCATGATGCTCGTGCCGGCGGGGACCCATGGACCGCAATTCATCGTCACGCCGAATTTCTACGTGATCAAGGAATACAATAATTCCGATCTCTACGCGCTGTATATCGGCAATCTGGCCGATCGCATCGCTTCCGGCGGCGGTGCCTTCCGCGGCAGATGGGGCGATGTCGGCGGCATGTTGCGATCCGATGTGCTCGGAATGCAGAAGGCGCTGGTCGCGAAAGGCTACGACGTCGGCAAGGCCGACGGGCTGCCGGGCTACAAGACGCGCCGCTCGCTCGGCGACTGGCAGGCGAAGAGCGGCCTCGAGCCGACATGCTTTCCGGATGTTTCGCTGAAAGCAAAGCTTCGGTGAGTGACGTGGCCGATGGGCGGTTCCGCCTTTCACGATCCCATCGATCGCCCCTCCCCAATCCCTCCTCATGAGCGGAGGGGGTGGGGGGAGTTTTTCAGGGAGCGATCACGCCCCGAATCTCCTCAATGCATCTCGACGGATCGCTTGTAGCGCTCGTAGTGATCGGGAACGATCGTCTGGCGCTCGATCATGCGATGGACACGCGGCGGGTTCGGGCCGCGATGGAACGCGGTCAGCTTGTCGCCGACGGCGGCGTCGGCCTGGGTGCGCCGCTGATTGTGGCGGACATATTCGACCCAGGTCGGCACGTGGTACGTCTCGGTCCAGGTGGTCGGGTTTTCGAGGTCGCGCATCAGCGCCCAGTGGCCGGCTCCGTCGCGGATGCGGATACGCCTCCGCTCCGCCATCGTTTTCAGGAACTCGGGGATGTCCTCATCGGCGATCTCGTAGTCGATCATGACGACGATGGGGCCGCTGCGCGGCTTCAGGTCGAGCTCGAGCAGCGGCTCGTTGAAGCGGTTGAGCGGGTCGAGATTGAGCGACTTGAACTCCGGCAGGGCGAAGCGCAGTCCGATTGCCGCTCCCGCGAGCATCAGAAGACAGGAGCCGATGAGTGCGTTGGCCGCGCCGTATTGTTCGGCAGTGACGCCCCAGAGCCAGCTGCCGCCGGCAATCCCGCCGAAGGTCATGGTCTGGTAGAGCGAAAGCGCCCGGCCGACGACCCAGCGCGGCGTGGAGAGCTGCACCGTCGTGTTGAAGAGCGACAGCGCCAGCACCCAGCAGGCACCGGACACGGCGAGCACGAGGCAGGTCAGCCAGGCCTGCGAGCTGATGGCCGTGACCAGGGCGCTGAAGGCGAAGCCGGCGAAGGCATAGCGCACGATCGCCTCGCTGGTGAGGAATTCCCTCAGCCTTGCACTCAGGAGCGCGCCGCCGATCGCGCCGACGCCGAAGGCGCCCAGCATGACGCCGTAGGTGAGCGGGCCGCCGCCGACGAGGTCGCGTGCCACCAGCGGCAGCAGCGCAAGTATGGCGCTCGCCGAAAGACCGAAGGCGAAGCCGCGCACGAGCACTTTACCGATATTCGGCGACATCGCCACGTAGCGCAGCCCCGCAGAAACCGCGCGCCCGAGCGTCTCGCGCGGCAGCCGGTTTTCGGGAGCGACCGGTTTCCATCGGGCGAGCGCGAAAAGGATCGCGAAATAGCTGAGCGTGTTGGCGGCAAAGGCAGCCGCCGCACCCGCGGCCGCGACGATGGCGCCGCCGATCGCCGGACCGACGCTGCGGGTAAGATTGAATCCCATGCTGTTCAGCGCGACCGCAGCCGGCAGGTCGTCGCGCGGAACCATGTCGCCGACCGAGGCTTGCCAGGACGGGTTGTTGAGAGCGGTGCCGCAGCCGAGAAGAAAGGTGAAGATGAGCAGTAGCCACGGCGTAACGATACCGTAATAGGCGCAGACGGTGAGCAGCGCCGAGACGGCGAGCATGAAGCTCTGCGCGACGAGCATGATCCGCCGCCGGTCGAAATTGTCGGCAAGTGCGCCGGAAACCAGCGAGAAGAGCATGATCGGCAGCGAGGTCGACGCCTGCACCAGCGCCACCATGTTCACCGATTGCGAAATGGACGTCATGAGCCAGGCCGCACCCACGGCCTGGATCAGCCCGCCGAAATTGGAGGCAAGGCTCGCGATCCAGATGGTGCGGAAGATGTCGTGCCTGAAGGGCGCCAACGGCGATATGCGGTTCGTCACCTCTGATCTCTTTCGGTTGATCGTCATGTGGATTGCTTCGTTATAAACCTCGGAACGCGATGCGCCAGACGCTGAAACTTGCGTTCGGGCCGAAAGGTCCGACCCGGCGCCTGCGCGACCCTTGCAATTTACGGCAATGAAGCGTATATGAGCCTCAAATTCTTGATCGGTTAGATGAAGAGTGGGGCCGTGAGGACCCGCTCTTTTTTATTAGCCGGTCCGACGAGGAGAGGATCGTTTGTCCGATACGACAACGGCTGAAAATACGAATGAACCCCGGCTGATTACTGAAACCGGCCTCGACCGGCGTGTTGCCGACATCATCGAGCCGGTGCTCGTGGATATGGGTTTCCGCCTGGTGCGCGTGCGTATGTCCGGTCAGAACGGCCTGACGCTGCAGGTCATGACCGAACGCAACGACGGCACCATGACGGTCGAGGATTGCGAGGAGGTCTCCAAAGCGATCTCGCCTGTTCTCGATGTGGAAGATCCGATCGACAAGGCGTATCATCTCGAAGTGTCGTCCCCGGGGATCGATCGCCCCATGGTGCGCAGGTCCGACTTCATCCGCTGGCAGGGCCATCTGGTGAAGTGCGAGACGTCGGTCATGGTCGACGGGCGCAAGCGCTTTCGCGGCAAGATCGTTTCGGTGGACGAGGATGGCTTCCGGCTCGAGCGCGACCAGCCCGCCTATGGTGAAGAGGCGGCAGTCGCGATCCCGTTCACGGCGCTTTCGGAGGCGCGACTGATCCTGACGGACGAGCTCATCCGCGACGCGCTGACGGCCGACAAGAAAGCCAAGGCCGCGCGCGCCGCCAACGAAAACTTCGAAGACGAAGACACAGACAACGAATAAGGCTGGGTGCGCTTTCGATGCGCCTGCAACAGACGGAGACAAGACATGGCAGTCAGTGCTAACCGGCTCGAACTTCTGCAGATCGCAGATGCTGTGGCACGCGAAAAGGTCATCGACCGTGAGATCGTTCTGGCCGCGATGGCGGACGCGATCCAGAAGGCGGCTCGTTCGCGCTACGGTTCGGAATCGAACATCCGCGCCGACATCAATCCGAAGACCGGTGAAATCCGTCTCCAGCGTCTCCTGGAAGTGGTGGAGAAGGCCGAGGACTATTCGACCCAGATCCCGATCGAGCTCGCCCGCGACCGCAATCCCGATGCAAAGCTCGGCGATTTCATCGCCGATCCGCTGCCGCCCATGGACTTCGGCCGCATCGCCGCCCAGTCCGCCAAGCAGGTGATCGTGCAGAAGGTGCGCGAAGCCGAGCGCGACCGTCAGTACGAGGAGTTCAAGGATCGTGTCGGCGAGATCGTCAACGGCACCGTCAAGCGCGTCGAATACGGCAACGTCATCGTCGATCTCGGCCGTGGCGAGGGCATCATCCGCCGCGACGAGATGATCCCGCGTGAGAACATGCGCTATGGCGACCGCGTCCGCGCCTTCGTCTACGACGTCCGGCGCGAGCAGCGCGGACCGCAGATCTTCCTGTCGCGCACGCATCCGCAGTTCATGGTGAAGCTCTTCACCATGGAGGTGCCGGAAATCTATGACGGTATCATCCACATCAAGTCGGTTGCCCGCGACCCGGGCTCGCGCGCCAAGATCGCCGTCGTCTCCAACGATTCGTCGATCGATCCGGTCGGCGCCTGCGTCGGTATGCGCGGCTCGCGCGTGCAGGCCGTGGTCGGCGAGCTCCAGGGCGAGAAGATCGATATCATTCCCTGGTCGCCGGATCCGGCTTCCTTCATCGTCAATGCGCTGCAGCCGGCGGAAGTGGCCAAGGTGGTTCTCGACGAGGACGCGGAACGCATCGAGGTCGTGGTTCCGGACGAGCAGCTTTCGCTCGCGATCGGCCGCCGCGGCCAGAACGTGCGCCTTGCCTCGCAGCTGACCGGCTGGGACATCGATATCCTCACCGAGCAGGAGGAAAGCGAGCGTCGCCAGAAGGAGTTCAACGAGCGCACGCAACTCTTCATGGATGCGCTGGACGTCGACGAAATGGTCGGTCAGGTGCTCGCCTCCGAGGGCTTCGCCCAGGTCGAAGAGCTCGCCTATGTCGAACTTGACGAAATCTCCTCCATCGAGGGCTTCGACGAGGATACGGCAAACGAGCTCCAGACCCGCGCCCGCGAATATCTCGAAAAGATCGAGGCGGAAATGGATGCCAAGCGCAAGGAGCTCGGCGTTTCCGACGAGCTGCGGACGATCGATGGCCTCACTAGCCAGATGCTGGTCGCTCTCGGCGAGGAAGGCATCAAGACGATCGAGGACTTTGCCGGCTGCGCCGCCGACGACCTCGTCGGCTGGACCGAGCGCAAGGATGGCGAGACCAAGCGCTTCGAGGGCATCTTCTCGAAGTTCGAAGTCACCCGGGAAGAGGCCGAAACCATGATCGTGCAGGCTCGCCTGGCCGCCGGCTGGATCACCGAAGAGGATCTGGTCAAGCAGCAGGAGGAAGAGCAGGAGCAGGAGCAGGATGAGACGATCGAGGTCGCCGAAGGCGCGGATCAGGACGCCTGATCGCGATGATCGTCGAAATCGATGCCGACAGCCTGCCTGCGGACAAGGGTCCGAAGGACCGGAACGGCAACAACCGGACCTGCATCGTCACGCGTGAGAGCGGCTCTCCTGAAGAGTTGATCCGCTTTGTCGCCGGCCCCGACGGCGTCGTCGTTGCGGATCTGAAGCGGCAGCTCCCGGGGCGCGGATGTTGGGTCAAGTCCGAGCGGCAGCTCGTGGAAAAAGCGGTGGCGAAGAAGCTCTTCGCCCGCGCTCTTCGCGCCGAAGTGAAGGCGAATGCCGGGCTCGCCGACGAGGTCGAGAGACTTCTCGCCGAGCAGCTCGCGGGCATGATGAACATGGCGCGCAAGGCGGGCCAGTTCATCTCCGGCGCGACGAAGACGGAGCAGGCGGTGCGCGGCCTTGCCGCGCTGGCCGTCTTTCATGCGATCGATGCGGCCGCGGATGGCGTCCGCAAGATCGATCAGGCCCGCAAGGCGATGAGCTTCGTCAGCGAGGACGAAACGGAAATACCCGCTTTCCGCCCCTTCACGGGGGCGGAAATGGAGGGACTTTTGGGAAGTAATGCCTTTATCCATGCCGCAGCGCTTGCAGGGCAGGCAGGTGAAGGTGTAGTGAAGCGCGCAATCATGCTCGAAAAGTACCGAGGATCCGTCCCGGTCCGGGCCGAAGGCGGCGCTGGCAAGCCACAGCAATGAAGCGCGTCACCGGCAGAGACCGGCATAGCGAGCATTGTTTGAGACAATTTGGAAGACAGGGTCAGGGGTTTCGTATCCGGCCCTGATCGCTAGGAACGGAACGGAATGACGGACAACAAAGACGACAAGACACTCAGCGTAGCGGGCAAGAAGACGCTGACCCTGAAACCCTCCGGGGTGACGCAGGGCACGGTGCGTCAGGATATGGGTCGCGGTCGCACCAAGGCGGTCGTGGTCGAGACCAAGAGAACGCGCGGTCCGCTGAAGCACAAGGACGAGCGCCCGATCACGCCGGTTGCCGCCACGCCTGCCGCCCGCCCGGCTGAGCAGCGTCCGATGCCGCCGCAGCCCTCGGGTCGTCCGGCTCCTCAGCCGCAGCCGCACCAGCCGCGCCAGGAACAGAACCGCCCTCGCGGCGGTGTCGTCCTGAACGACCTCTCTGCCGGTGAGATGGAAGCCCGCCGCCGCGCCCTGGCGGAAGCCCAGATTCGCGACGCCGAGGAAGCCAGGCGTCGCGCCGAGGACGAAGTGCGCCGCCAGCGCGAGGAGGAAGAGCGCCTCGCCCGCGAGAAGGAAGAGGCTGCGCGCCGTGCCGCCGAAGAGGCTGCACGCCCGCCGGTAGAGGCTGAAAAGATCGAGGAGAAGGTCGAGGCTGCAAGTCCCGCCGTCGGCGAACGCCGTGTCGAGACGCGCCCGCAGCCGGGACGCCCGGCTCCGGCTGCAACGCCGGCGGGGCCGGACGGTGCAGCACTTCGCGGCCGCCGCGGGACCGAGAGCGAGGAAGACGAACGCCGCCGCAGCGGCGCCGGTGCTCCCCGCGGCAAGGTCGTGCGTCCGGAGCCGGCCAAGCCCGCTCCCCGTGCAAAGGGTGACGAGGGCCGCCGCCAGGGCAAGCTGACGCTTACGACGGCTGCCGTGGACGAGGATGGCAGCCAGCGCGGCCGTTCGCTTTCGGCGATGCGCCGCCGCCAGGAGAAGTTCAAGCGCAGCCAGATGCAGGAAACGCGCGAGAAGATCTCCCGCGAAGTCGTCCTGCCGGAAACCATCACGATTCAGGAATTGTCGCAGCGCATGTCCGAGCGTGCGGTCGACGTCATCAAGTTCCTGATGAAGGAAGGCCAGATGATGAAGCCCGGCGACCTGATCGACGCCGATCTCGCGGAGCTCATCGCCGGCGAATTCGGCCACACGGTCAAGCGCGTTTCCGAATCGGACGTCGAGGAAGGCATCTTCAACATCTCCGACGTGGACGACGACATGCAGTCGCGGCCGCCGATCGTGACGATCATGGGTCACGTCGACCACGGCAAGACGTCGCTGCTCGACGCCATCCGCCACGCCAACGTGGTTGCCGGCGAGGCAGGCGGCATCACGCAGCACATCGGTGCCTACCAGGTCGAGCAGAACGGCCAGAAGATCACCTTCATCGACACGCCCGGCCACGCGGCCTTCACGGCCATGCGCGCCCGCGGCGCCCAGGCGACGGACATCGCCGTCCTCGTCGTCGCGGCCGACGACAGCGTGATGCCGCAGACGATCGAGTCGATCAACCATGCCAAGGCGGCCGGCGTTCCGATCATCGTGGCGATCAACAAGATCGACAAGCCGTCCGCGAATCCGCAGAAGGTCCGCACCGAGCTGCTGCAGCACGAAGTCTTCGTCGAATCCATGGGCGGTGAGGTTCTCGACGTCGAGGTTTCGGCCAAGAACCAGACCAACCTCGACAAGCTTCTCGAGGCGATCCTGCTGCAGTCCGAAATCCTCGACCTCAAGGCCAATCCGAACCGGACGGCCGAAGGCACGGTGGTGGAAGCCGAGCTCGACCGCGGCCGCGGTGCGGTTGCGACCGTCCTCGTACAGAAGGGTACGCTCACTCCGGGCCAGATCATCGTCGCGGGCGATCAGTGGGGCCGCGTGCGCGCACTCGTCAACGACAAGGGCGAACATGTGAAGGCCGCCGGGCCGTCGACGCCGGTCGAGGTTCTCGGCCTCTCCGGAACGCCGGCGGCGGGCGATCGCTTCGCCGTCGTCGAGAGCGAGAGCCGGGCGCGCGAGATTTCGGAATATCGCCAACGGCTCGCCCGCGAGAAGGCGGTTGCACGCCAGTCCGGTTCGCGCGGTTCGCTCGAGCAGATGATGACCCAGCTCCAAACCTCCGGCGTCAAGGAGTTCCCGCTGGTCATCAAGGGCGACGTGCAGGGCTCGATCGAAGCGATCTCCGGCGCTCTGGACAAGCTGGGCACCGACGAAGTGCGCGCCCGCATCGTTCACTCGGGTGCCGGCGGCATCACCGAGTCGGACGTCTCGCTTGCGGAAGCTTCGAACGCAGCCATCATCGGCTTTAACGTCCGTGCCAACAAGCAGGCGCGGGATGCGTCCGAGCGTGCCGGCATCGAGATCCGCTACTACAACATCATCTACGACCTGGTGGATGACGTGAAGGCGGCGATGTCCGGTCTCTTGTCGCCGGAGCGGCGCGAGACCTTCCTCGGCAATGCCGAGATCCTGGAGGTGTTCAACATCACCAAGGTCGGCAAGGTCGCGGGTTGCCGCGTCACCGAGGGCAAGGTCGAACGTGGCGTCGGCGTCCGTCTGGTACGCGACAACGTCGTCATCCACGAAGGCAAGCTCAAGACGCTCAAGCGCTTCAAGGACGAAGTCTCCGAGGTTCAGTCCGGCCAGGAATGCGGTATGGCCTTCGAGAACTACGAGGACATCCGTGCCGGCGACACGATCGAGTGCTTCCGCGTCGAACACGTCACGCGGACGCTCTGATCCGATCCGGCAGGGTATTGGCGAGCGCCGGATCGGCTCCGGCGCTCGCTTTTTTTTGAGTGAGAAGCGCGCGACTCCGCCCGCCTCTCGCATGTTGGAACCGATCGCGTTTCGATGAGGGTTTGATACGCCCGATCGGCGCGGTCCAGGGTGAAACGATGGCCAAATCCACATCCTCCGCTCCGTCCCAGCGCATGCTGCGCGTCGGCGAACAGGTGCGCGCAGCGATCACGCAGGTGCTGCAACGCGGTGAAGTACTCGATCCGCTGATCGAAAACACGGTGATTTCCATTTCCGAGGTGCGCATGTCGCCCGATCTGAAGATCGCCACGGCCTATGTGACCCCACTCGGGGTCGCCGATCACGCGGCGGTTATCGAAGCGCTGAACAGGCATGCGAAATTCATTCGCGGGCGGCTCGGCCCGCAACTGCGGCAGATGAAATACATGCCGGACGTCCGGTTCCGGGACGATACCAGCTTCGACAACTATCAGAAGATCGACTCGCTGCTGCGCTCGCCGGAGGTCAGTCGCGACCTCGATCGCGACGCCGACGACGAAGAGTAAGCGACAGAACCGATGTCCAGACCCCGCAAACCAAAGGGCCGCCCGATTTCGGGATGGCTGATCCTCGACAAACCCCTCGATTTCGGTTCGACCGAGGCCGTATCCAAGATCAAGTGGCTGTTCAAGGCGCAGAAGGCGGGCCATGCCGGCACGCTCGATCCGCTCGCCTCCGGCATGCTGCCGATCGCGCTCGGCGACGCGACGAAAACCGTTCCCTACGTCATGGACGGCCGCAAGATCTACGAATTCACGGTGGCCTGGGGCGAGGAGCGCTCCACCGACGATCTCGAAGGCGAAGCCGTCCGCTCTTCCGCCGCGCGTCCGGAGGAAGAGGCGATCCGCGCCCTGCTGCCGAAATATACCGGCGTAATCGCGCAGGTGCCGCCGCAGTTCTCCGCGATCAAGATCGGCGGCGAGCGCGCCTATGATCTCGCCCGCGACGGCGAAACCGTCGAGATACCGGCGCGGGAGGTGGAGGTCTTCCGCCTGTCGCTCATCGGTTCGGCTCCGAATCTCGCTCACTTCGAGATCGAATGCGGCAAAGGCACCTATGTCCGTTCGCTTGCCCGAGACATGGGCCGCGATCTCGGCTGCTTCGGTCATATCGCGTCGCTGCGCCGCACCTTCGTCGCTCCTTTCGGCGAGGAGGACATGGTGCCGCTCGCCGACCTCGTGGCACTGGAAAAGATCGAGGACGAGGCGGAGCGTCTCGCCGCGCTCGACGCCTATCTGATCGACACGGGGGAGGCCCTGTCCGACCTGCCGCATATCGCGGTCAGCGACGACCAGGCGCACCGGCTCAAAATGGGCAATCCGATCATCCTGCGCGGGCGTGACGCACCGCTGCCCGCGCCCGAGGCCTATGCCACCGTTCAGGGCAAGCTCGTGGCGATCGGTGAGATCGCCGAGGGCGAGTTCCGGCCGAAGCGCGTTTTCGCTTCCCAATAATTCTGCTGGTCGAAAATCGATCTTGCGCGTTTAAAGTCGAGCGGCGCGGCACGCGCGGCGTATACTCGTTGTGCGCCGAAGCCCATATTGTCATTGTGGGCCTGCCGGCCGCGCTCGAATCATGGACGGGCGGCCCGGAAGCTCACGGCACCCGCTCCGGTAATGCGGCAGGGAATCGGCAAGAGGCGTACATATGGTGGAAGCGTCAGAGAAGAGCCGGGAAGATGCTTCATCCGGCAGCCTGCAGGCCGCCGCCGGCTTCGTCCGCGATTATCTTCGCAGGCCCTTCAGCTTCTACCTGATCTCGCTGCTGCTGATCGCCATCATACCGCCTTTCATCTTTTCCTTCGTGATCCTGCAGCGCAATCTCGACGCGCAGAGGGAGGAAGTCACGTCTCTGCTGCGCGCCTCCACCGGCTCGGTCACGCGCATCGTCGAACGCGAGGTCGACGGCATGCTGACGACGCTCCGGGTGCTGGCGAAATCCGGCGCCGTGGACCTCGCCGACATGCGAGGCTTATACGACCGTGCATCGGTCGCATTGGCCAACACCGATTCCCACCTGATCATCGTCGACGCCGACCATGATCTTCTCCTGAGCACCCGCGTTCCCTTCGGGACGCCGCTCGGGCAGGCGAAGGATCCGGAGGTCGATCTCGCCCTGCAGAGTACCGCACCGCTGGTTTCAGGTGCTTTCCCGGCCGAAATCGGAAAGGGCTGGGTCTTCACCGTGTATCTGCCGGTCACGACGCCCGACGGAAAGAAGTATCTGCTGGGCCTTAGGCAGGATGCCCAGCGCATGACGAAAGCCGTCAACCGCGACACGCTTTCGCCCGGGTGGAATGCCGCGCTCGTCGACGGAAAAGGCAAGGTGATCGTCTCCTCGGACTCGTCGGTGAAATCCGGCGACCCGTTCTTTCTCGACGAATTGCCGTTGCTCAGCATCGGCGTCAGCAATACCACCGCGAGGGGTGTGGACTATCGCGTCGCGTCCGAGTTTTCAGTGGTGACCGGGTGGCGAATCGTCGCTTGGGCGCCGAGCGCCATCGTCGATCAGCCGATGCTATGGTCCTTCCTCTGGCTCTCCTTCGGCGGGATCATTTTCGCAAGCATCGCGGTCGCCGGTTCATTAACCATCGCGCGGCTGCTCACACAGGGCGTCCGGTTGCTGGCCATGGATGCACGGCGATTGGGAGCGGGCGAGCCCGTCGAAGCGCGCCGCTACATGATCACCGAGGTCGAGGCGGTATCGACCGCGCTCGCAAGCGCAGCGACGGCCAGGGCCAAGGCCGAAGGCGAGATTCGCCTGCTGATGCGGGAGGTCGCGCATCGCGCGAAGAACCAGCTCACCGTCATCCAGTCGATGCTGGCGCAGTCGGCAAATTCGGCCGAGGAGCCGTCGGATTTCGTCGAGGCGTTTCGCAAGCGCCTTGCGGGCCTCGCGCGCTCGACCGACCTCATGGTGGCCAACGCCGCCTCCGGAGTCGACTTCCGCGAGCTCGTGCGCAACCAGCTTCAGCCGTTCATGCCGGCGGAGTCCGACCGCGTCGTGCTCAGCGGACCTGCCCTGCGGCTGGACGCCCAGATGGCGCAGACCCTTGGCATGGCGCTGCATGAACTGGCTACCAATGCCATAAAGCATGGAGCGCTCGCCAACCAGACCGGCATGATCCAGGTCGAGTGGTCGGTGGCGGAGGGTGCGATCGACATTCGCTGGCGCGAGAAGGGTGCCGATATCGTCGCGCCTTCCGGAAAAAAGGCCCGCCGAGGCTTCGGCACGGTCGTGCTCGAGCGCATGCTCGGCCTTGCGCTTCGTGCGGAGCTCGAAAGGACGATGCATGCGGATGGCATCGAATGGCGGATACGCATCCCGCGCGGCGAGGACCTTTCCTCGCAGGAGCCACGCGGTTGAGGGGCGGATCGTCCTGAGCAAACCACCACAAATGGATACCGGAGCATCGGTGCGCAACCGGAATTGACGGTGCGCGGGAGGCGGTGCCGCGCAGCGGTTTCATGACCCTTTCCTTTTGGAACGGATTCGGTTATAGGCACGCCAGCGAAAGGCGCCGCCTCTTCGTGCGAACGGCCGTAGCTGGACGACATCCCGGCTGCCGGCGACCCTCAAATCCTCGAACGAAAGGATCAAACGATGTCGGTTACTGCAGAGCGCAAAGCTCAGATCATCAAGGAATTCGCAACCGTAGAAGGCGACACCGGTTCTCCGGAAGTTCAGGTTGCCATCCTGACGGAACGGATCAACAACCTGACCGAACACTTCAAGGACCACAAGAAGGACAATCACTCCCGACGTGGCCTCCTCGCGCTGGTTTCCAGCCGGCGCTCGCTCCTCGACTATCTGAAGAAGAAGGACGAGGCGCGCTACACCAAGCTGATCGGTGCCCTGGGCATCCGTCGCTAAACGACTGGTCCGGCGGGTTGCCTCGGCAACCCGCCGGCTTTTTTCTACAGCCCGTGCGCTCTTCAAAAGGCCTAGGGTATTATACAGGGCGCCACAGCGCCGCGCGTCCTATCGGACGCGCAACGTCCAGCGGACCGGATGGGCCGGGATCGCGGATCAACCAATGGCCCGTCATGGGGCAGGATTGCAGGATGCTTCGGCGCCTGCTTGCCGAAGCGGCTGCTATACGCAGCGCGGCAAAGCGGTATGCGGCCGGTTTTCTTTGAAGCCTCCCGTTGTCTTGCCCGTGATGCGCCACCATGCGGCTTTGAGATCGCCCGCGCTTTTTGAGCCGCGGAAGGTCCGTCGCACACGAAGGACAGAACATGTTCGAGACACACAAGGTAGAAATCGAATGGGCGGGGCGTCCGCTCAAGCTCGAAACCGGAAAAATCGCGCGGCAGGCCGATGGTGCCGTTCTCGCGACCTACGGTGAAACCGTCGTGCTCGCCACGGTGGTTTCGGCGAAGGCACCGAAGCCAGGCCAGGATTTCTTCCCGCTCACCGTCAACTATCAGGAAAAGACCTACGCTGCCGGCAAGATTCCCGGCGGGTATTTCAAGCGTGAGGGCCGTCCCAGCGAAAACGAGACGCTGGTGTCGCGTCTGATCGACCGGCCGATCCGCCCGCTCTTCCCGGAGGGCTACAAGAACGATACCCAGGTCATCATCACGGTCATGCAGCATGACCTCGAGAACAATCCGGACGTCGTCGCGATGGTTGCGGCATCCGCTGCATTGACGCTTTCCGGCGTTCCCTTCATGGGCCCGGTCGGCGGTGCCCGCGTCGGCTACATCAACGGCGAATACGTTCTCAACCCGCATCTCGACGAAATGGACGAATCCACGCTCGACCTCGTCGTCGCCGGCACGCAGGAAGCCGTGCTGATGGTGGAGTCGGAAGCGAAAGAGCTGCCCGAAGATGTCATGCTCGGCGCCGTCGTTTTCGGCCAGAAGGGCTTCCAGCCGGTGATCGACGCTGTCATCAGGCTCGCGGAAGTTGCCGCCAAGGAGCCGCGCGAATTCAATCCGGAAGATCACTCCGCTCTCGAAAACGCGATGCTTTCGATCGCCGAAGACGAGCTGCGCAACGCCTATAAGATCACCGAGAAGGCCGCGCGCTATGCCGCCGTGGACGCGGTAAAGGCAAAGGTCAAGGAACATTTCCTGCCGGAAGGCGTCGAGAACCCGGCCCATACCGCCGAAGAGATCGCCGCTGTCTTCAAGCACCTGCAGGCCAAGATCGTTCGCTGGAACATCCTCGACACGAAGAGCCGCATCGACGGCCGCGACCTCGTCACGGTTCGCCCGATCGTCGCCGAAGTCGGCATCCTGCCGCGCACGCACGGTTCGGCGCTCTTTACCCGCGGTGAAACGCAGGCGATCGTCGTTGCCACGCTCGGCACCGGCGAAGACGAGCAGTATGTCGATTCCTTGACCGGCATGTACAAGGAAAACTTCATGCTGCATTACAACTTCCCGCCCTATTCGGTCGGTGAAACGGGCCGCATGGGTTCTCCGGGCCGCCGCGAGATCGGCCACGGCAAGCTCGCCTGGCGCGCCATCCATCCGATGCTGCCGACCACGGAACAGTTCCCATACACGCTGCGCGTCGTTTCCGAGATTACCGAGTCCAACGGTTCGTCCTCCATGGCAACCGTCTGCGGCACGTCGCTTGCACTGATGGACGCGGGCGTTCCGCTCGCCAAGCCGGTTGCCGGCATTGCCATGGGCCTCATCAAGGAAGACGACCGTTTCGCCGTCCTCTCCGACATTCTCGGCGATGAAGACCACCTCGGCGATATGGACTTCAAGGTCGCGGGCACGGACACCGGCATCACCTCGCTGCAGATGGACATCAAGATCGAAGGCATCACCGAGGAGATCATGGGTGTTGCTCTCAACCAGGCCAAGGGAGGCCGCCTGCATATTCTCGCCGAAATGGCCAAGGCCATCTCCGAGAGCCGCGGCCAGCTCGGCGAGTTCGCGCCGCGCATCGAAGTCATGAACATTCCGGTCGACAAGATCCGTGAAGTC
Source organism: Sinorhizobium sp. 22678 (assembly GCF_052044265.1). Classification (NCBI taxonomy): domain Bacteria; kingdom Pseudomonadati; phylum Pseudomonadota; class Alphaproteobacteria; order Hyphomicrobiales; family Rhizobiaceae; genus Sinorhizobium; species Sinorhizobium sp. 22678. The sequence goes on from NZ_JBQEMS010000004.1 coordinate 170,859, forward strand.
ATCGGCTCGGGCGGCAAGGTCATCCGCGAGATCGTCGAAAAGACCGGCGCCAAGATCAATATCGACGACGACGGTACCGTCAAGATCGCCTCGGCTTCCGCCAAGGAGATCGAGGCCGCCCGCAAGTGGATCCACTCGATCGTCGCCGAGCCGGAAGTCGGTCAGGTCTATGAAGGCACCGTCGTCAAGACGGCCGATTTCGGCGCCTTCGTCAACTTCTTCGGCGCCCGCGACGGTCTCGTTCACATCTCGCAGCTCGCTTCCGAGCGCGTTGCCAAGACCACCGACGTCGTCAAGGAAGGCGATAAGGTCTGGGTCAAGCTGATGGGCTTCGACGAGCGCGGCAAGGTTCGCCTCTCCATGAAGGTCGTCGATCAGGCGACGGGCAAGGAGATCGTTGCCGAGAAGGGCGAAAAGAAGGACGGCGGCGAAGCCGCCGAGTAAGCCGCCCTCGGCTGAAACCATTCAGGGCGCGGAGCGGATCGCTTCGCGCCCTTTCTCGTGACGAAAACGGAATCGAACCCATGAGCCGCGACGCGCTGAAAACACTGTTCCATCCTTTCGCAACGGAGATCATCGATCCGCCGGGAGAGGGCGAGCGGGTGCTCTTCCTCGGCGCCGAGGCGGGCTACCGCTTGCCGGAGGGCTTTGCTGCGGAAGTCTCCGCCGTGCAGCCGCTGAAGCCCCTCTACCGCGCGCTGACGACAGCTCGCGCCGATGTGGCGCCCATCGCGGCCGGCGACGGCTACGACGCCGCGCTCGTTCTGTGCGGCAGGCACAAGGGCGAGAACGAAGACCGCATTGCGCAGGCGTTGAAACGCACCCGCGCGGGCGCGCTGGTCGTGGTCGCCGGCGGCAAGGAGGACGGCATTCAGTCGCTGCGCAAGCGGATCGACAAGTTCGGCTGGGATGGCGACTCGATGCCCAAATATCACGGCGTTGCCTTCTGGTTCACCCGCCCGGAGGAGGTCGCCGAGGCCATCTCGGCGCTCGCCAAGGTCCCGGTGCGCGTCGACGGCCTGTTCGTGGCATCGCCCGGCATGTTCTCGCATGACCGCGTCGATGCCGGCTCGGAACTGCTCGCGTCGCGGCTGCCGCGCGATTTCACCGGTCACGCGGCGGATTTCGGCGCCGGCTGGGGTTATCTCTCGGTCAAGCTTGCCGAGGCTTCGCCGAGCCTCAAGGGCATCGATCTGTTCGAAGCGGATTTCGAAGCACTGGAGGCGGCACGGGCAAACATGGCGGCGAATGCGCCTTCGACGGCGGCTCGTTTCTTTTGGCACGACCTAACGGCGGAAGAGACGCGCGACAAATACGACCTTATCGTCATGAACCCGCCCTTCCACGAGGGCCATGCTGCCGAGCCCGCGCTCGGCGCGGCAATGATCAAGGCGGCCGCCAAGGCGCTGAAGCATGGTGGCCGGCTGATGCTCGTCGCCAATCGCGGCCTCCCCTATGAGCCGGTCCTGGCGGAGAATTTCAAGGAAATCGGCGAGACCTGCCGCAATGCGCGCTTCAAGGTGCTCTGGGCGAAACGCTGACCCAGTGAACAGCCCCTCATCCGGCCTGCCGGCCGCCTTCTCCCCGCAAGCGGGGCGAAGGTTAGGTAAGGGGCAATCCCTGCTTAATCCGCGTCTGCGACCCGCAAGGCTTCGAGCGTCGGCATCGAAGTGATGTTGTAGCCGGAATCCACATAGTGAATTTCGCCGGTGACGCCGCGCGAGAGGTCCGAGAGCAGATAAAGTGCGGAACTGCCGACGTCTTCTATGGTGACGGTCCGGCGCAGGGGCGAGTTCTTCTGCTGCCAGGAGAGCATCGCGCGCGCGTCGGAAATGCCGGCGCCTGCAAGCGTCCGGATCGGACCGGCCGAGATCGCATTGACGCGGATGCCGCGCGCTCCGTAGTCGGCGGCCAGGTAGCGGACCGAAGCTTCGAGCGCGGCTTTGGCGACGCCCATGACGTTGTAGTTCGGCATGACCCGCATCGAGCCGCCATAGGTGAGCGTCAGCATGGTGCCGCCCTCGCTCATCAGCTCCGCTGCACGCTTGGCAATCTCGGTAAAGGAGAAGCAGGAGATCACCATGGTGCGGCTGAAATTATCCCGCGTCGTGTCGGCATAGAGACCCTTGAGCTCGTTCTTGTCCGAGAAGCCGATGGCGTGGACGACGAAATCGAGCTTGCCCCAGCGCTCCCTTATGGCGTCGACGACTGCGTCGACGGAGTCGAGGTCCTCGACGTCGCAGGGGAGCAGGAAGTCGGAATTGACCTCCGCAGCCAGCGGCTTGACGCGTTTGCCGAGAGCTTCGCCCTGATAGGTGAAGGCGAGCTCGGCGCCCTGAGCGGCGAGAGACTTGGCGATACCCCAGGCAATAGAATGGTTGTTGGCGACGCCCATGATGAGGCCGCGCTTTCCGTTCATCAGTCCGTTCATCGTGTTATCCGTTATAGCGCTGGAAGACGAGCGTCGCGTTCGTGCCGCCGAAGCCGAAGGAGTTCGAAAGAACCGTGTCGATCTTGGCATTGTCGATGCGCTTGCGGACGATCGGCACGCCTTCGAATTCGGGGTCGAGCTCGGTGATGTGAGCGCTTTCGCCGATGAAGCCGGCCTGCATCATCAGGAGACCGTAGATCGATTCCTGCACGCCGGCGGCGCCGAGCGAGTGGCCGGTCAGCGATTTCGTGGACTGCACATGCGGCATCTTTTCGCCGAAGACCTCGCGGATGGCGCCGATCTCCTTCTGATCGCCGACCGGCGTCGAGGTGCCGTGGGTATTGATGTAGTCGACCTCGCCCTTTACCGTGGCCAGCGCCTGGCGCATGCAGCGCACCGCGCCTTCGCCGGAAGGCGCGACCATGTCGTAGCCGTCCGAAGTGGCGCCGTAACCGACGATTTCCGCATAGATCTTGGCGCCGCGCGCCTTGGCGCGCTCCAGCTCTTCCAGAACGAGAACGCCGGCACCGCCGGCGATGACGAAGCCGTCGCGGTTCGCGTCATAGGCGCGTGATGCGACGGATGGCGTGTCGTTGTACTTCGACGACATGGCGCCCATGGCGTCGAAGAGGTTGGACATGGTCCAGTCGAGATCCTCGTGGCCGCCCGCGAACATGACGTCCTGCTTGCCCCACTGGATCATTTCCGCGGCATTGCCGATGCAATGCGCCGAAGTCGAGCAGGCCGACGAGATCGAGTAGTTGACGCCGTGGATTTGGAACCAGGTCGCAAGCGTCGCCGAAGCCGTAGACGACATCGCCTTCGGCACCACGAAGGGGCCGATCCGCTTCGGGCTGTTGTTCTTGCGGGTGATCTCCGCCGCTTCGACGATCGCGCGGGTAGAAGGGCCGCCCGAGCCCATGATGATGCCGGTGCGCTCATTGGTGATGTCGCCGGCCTCGAGCCCGGAATCGGCGATCGCCTGCTTCATCGCCACATGGTTCCAGGCGCCGCCCTGGGACAGGAAGCGCATGGCGCGGCGGTCGACGAGGTCGCTCGGATCGAGCGTCGGCGCTCCCCAGACCTGGCACTTGAAGCCGTGCTCGGCAAAATCCGGAGAAAACGTGATGCCCGACCGCGCATCGCGGAGCGACGCGGTGACTTCGTCGGCATCGCTGCCGATCGAGGAAACGATGCCGAGGCCCGTTACAACAACCCGTCTCATGTCAGATGACCTTTTCTTCGATTGGAACCGTGCGGGGATTGCCCGCAGTTCAGTCGGCCTTTTCCTGGAAGAGGCCGACCCTGAGATCGGTGGCCTTGTAGATCGTTTCGCCATCGGCCTTCATCCAGCCGTCGGCGATGCCGAGAACCAGACGGCCGCGCATGACGCGCTTGAAGTCGATGCCGTATTCTACCAGCTTGGTCTTCGGCGTCACCATGCCGGTGAACTTCACTTCCCCGGTCGAGATGGCGCGGCCCTTGCCGGCCTCGCCGAGCCAGCCGAGGAAGAAACCGGTCAATTGCCACATTGCGTCGAGACCGAGGCAGCCGGGCATGACCGGATCGCCCATGAAGTGGCAGGGAAAGAACCAGAGATCCGGCGTAATGTCGAATTCGGCGCGGACATAACCCTTGTCGTTTGGCCCGCCCGTTTCCGAAATGTCGGTGATGCGGTTGAACATCAGCATCGGCGGCAGCGGCAACTGCGCATTGCCGGGGCCAAACATTTCGCCTCGGCCGCAGATCAGGATTTCCTCATAGCTGAAGCTGGATTGTCTGGTGGTCATGAATGGTTGCTTCCCGAGTCTATTATGTGTTCTCCGACCTGCTTTAGTGCAAGTTCGGTCTGATTTGAAGCGCAACCTGTCATCCGCGGCTGCGATGCGGGCTGCGGCTCGTGACGTTCCAAATAGGGCGGCATGCGGGTGTAGGAAAGCTCTCTCATCGTCGCCGAACCGCTCGGAATGGTGACATCATTCCGCCGTCGCTTACAGTATGAATGTGGCGGCGGCCAGAGTTAAATGCCCGCCTTCCCCCGCTTTGGGCCGATTTTCAGGCGTTTGCGGCCTTCGCACGTGCGGAATCTATTGAAAGCCGCGGCGCCAGAAGTTATATCGCAAATTGATAATCCACGGATCCCGCAGGTATATCGGAACGGCTGTCGATGACGAAAGCAACGCACATGTCCTCACAGGAGAGGCTGCGCAGTTCGGGCTTGCGCCCGACGCGCCAGCGCGTTGCGCTTGCCGATCTGATCTTCGCCAAGGGCGACCGTCACCTGACGGTGGAGGAACTCCATGAAGAGGCCGTCACGGCCGGCGTTCCCGTTTCGCTCGCGACCGTCTACAACACGCTCCACCAGTTCACCGAAGCCGGCATGATCCGCGTCCTCGCCGTCGAGAGCGCCAGGACCTATTTCGATACGAATGTCTCGGATCATCACCATTTCTTCATCGAGGGCGAAAACGAAGTCCTCGACATTCCGGTGAGCAATATTCAGATCGACAATCTCCCCGAACCGCCGGAAGGCATGGAAATCTCCCATGTCGACGTGGTAATCCGGCTGCGTCACAAGAGCGAGCGCTGAGCGTCGTCGCTCTCGCGCCACGAAGGCTCGTCACATCACGTCCTTCGGGTCGCGTCCGGGACCGGCCTTGCCCGTCGGCAGCGTCCAGCCGTATCGAAGCGCGCCGCCCCGCACGGCGAAGGCCGTGACGACGCCGAGTGCGGACGCTGCGACGAGCGGCAATCCGACCAGGCTGGCCAGGACGAAGGCGCCGGCGCCGATGAGGGCGGCGCTGACGTAGATCTCCGGTCTCAGGAGGACAGAGGGCTCGCCGGCCAGAAGATCACGCAGAACCCCGCCGAAGGTCGCCGTCAGGGCGCCCGTGACCAGGGCGACGATAGGCGAGCCGGTCGCCGCCAGCCCCTTTGCCGCGCCCATCACGCAATAGGCCGAGAGGCCGAGCGCGTCGAGCCATACGAGCATCCGGTAGCGCGATTCGAGCAAATGGGACGTGAGGAAGACGGCCACCGCCACCGCCGCGCAGACGATGATGAAATTAGGGTTCACCACCCAGAACACCGGCGTCGCGCCGAGAACGAGGTCGCGGATGGTACCGCCGCCAATGCCCGTCGCGGAAGCGAGAAACAGATAGCCGATGATGTCGAGCTGCTTGCGGGAGGCCGACAGCGCGCCGGTCGCCGCAAAGATTGCGACGCCCGCATAGTCGAGGAATTCGAGGATCGGCATGGCTGCTCCGCTTGGCTGCAAGTCTCCTCTAATCGTAACCTATTAAAGAAAATATGCGGTAGGCTACCGCGGCAGCAGCGTCTCAGTCCGGCCGAGGAGATAATAGGCAACGAGCCCTGTCCACTCCTTGGCGGCCGTCGTCGCCAATTGGGCGTTGAGCGAGGGCTGGGTGAAATCGAAGCCGAGCCGCACCTTGCCGCTCGTGCGATAATCCGTCGGCCAGGGCGTGACTTCCATGCCGTTTGCGCGAAAGAGGCCGATCGAGCGCGGCATGTGGTAGGCGGAGGTCACGAGCGCACAACGCTCAAGCCCGTTCCTGGCCAGCAAATCCCTGGTATAGCGTGCGTTTTCGAATGTCGTCCGCGATTCTCCCTCGCGGATCAGCCGGTCGGAACCGATGCCGAAGCTCCCGAAGAATTTCTGCGAGGCATGCGCGTCGCCCTCGTAGATGCCGCTGAGCGACCCGTCTCCGCCCGAGACAAGGATGCGGGCCTGCGGATAGGCCCGCGCGAGCCTCAAGGTTTCGACGAAGCGCTCGGCCGCCTGGTTCAGCTCCATGCCGCCGCGGCTCGCCATCACCACATTCTCGAAGGCGCCGCCGAGCACGATGATGCAGGCAAGCTCCGTGGGCTCCGTCGCGGGGCGGGGAAACCGGTCCTCGAGGATCTGCAGGAAATAGGAGCCGGCGGTGGTGAAGAGAGTGACGAAGAGGACGGCGAGCCCGAAGGCGCTCAAAGTACCGCCGCTGCGGCGGAAACGGCCAAGCATAAGCAGCACGCCGGCGAAGAGGGCGAGGAAGGCGAGGGACAGCGGCTGGGCTGCGAGCCAGAAGATTTTCGAGACGAGAAACATGGGCAGATCGTTCTTCGGCCTCGGCCGGTAAAGATTTCATGAATGACGGCGCCGCGTCTATCGGCGTCCACAGTACAGGACGATAGCCCGGTGCGCCTCGCCGGTTGCTGCACGGCAAGGCTTTTCTACGGCGCGAATTGCGAGGCAGCGTTCAAGCGGCTGAATTCTTTACGTCGGGGATCGAAAAGATTTTGGTGGAGCTAAGCGGGATCGAACCGCTGACCTCTTGCATGCCATGCAAGCGCTCTCCCAGCTGAGCTATAGCCCCATCAGGGTCCGGCTTTGCCGGTCCGGGAAGATCGCGAGGCGCGTTGCGCCCGGCGAGTGGCGGCTTATTACTTCTGCTAGGTGCAGATGGCAAGCCGAAAAGTGAGGGCCGGGACGAATTATTTTTGGTTCCGGCCGGATGCTTCGATGCCGATCGCGTTCGACGGATAGGGCGGTTTCGTGCGCCTTTCGAAACGCTTGCGTGCAGGCATGCGGGCGCTGATCCGCCCGCGCCGCCAGTCTGTTCAGACGTCGTCGTCCTCGTCGGAAACGCCGATGATGTCGCTCATGTCGTCGTCATCGTCTTCGTCGTCGGTCTGGAGGAAGGTGTCGTCGTCGTCACCCTCGATCTCGACATCGTCGTCGCCGAGATCCGGCAGATCGTCGCCACCCGAGGCTTCGTCGTCCGCTTCCTCGAGCGAGACGAGTTCGACTTCCGTGTTCTCGGTATCGACTTCCTTGACGTCTTCCTCTTCTTCCTTCTCGAGCACCTTGGCGACGGAGGTTTCCTCGAAGAAGGACAGCGGATAGGACTTGCCCGTGTAGGGGGAGACGATCGGATCACGGTTCAGATCGTAGAATTTGCGCCCCGTTTCCGGGTCGATGCGCTTTGTTCCAAGTTCCGGTTTTGCCACAGTCAAAGCCTCTTGAATGGCCGGCGAGCCGGCTCTTGCCGGAAAGCCGGCGGTTAGAAACGTATCAAGCTTATGATGATTAGCCGGTCCCCATAATCATCTTGGCGAGTTCTGTCAAAGATAAACTTCCGCGAGCTCCGGCCGTCATTTTCTTCACAGCAGGAGGATGACCCTTTTCGCGCATTGTGTTAGGGAGCCGGCCGAGACCGGCGGTCCGCCACCAACGCGCCGGAAAGCACCACCTTCCGCGCCAGCCGTCAGCCGGATTGTCAGAGGAAAACCACGATGTCTCACGGCTCGAACCCGCGGCCCGCCACCGCACGCAAGTCTTCCGACCTCAAGGGCACTTTGCGCATTCCGGGCGACAAGTCGATCTCGCACCGCTCCTTCATGTTCGGCGGCCTTGCCGCGGGCGAGACGCGCATCACCGGTCTCCTCGAAGGCGAAGACGTGATCAATACCGGCAAGGCCATGCAGGCGATGGGCGCCCGGATCCGCAAGGAGGGCGACACCTGGATCATCGACGGTGTCGGGAACGGCGCGCTGCTCGCGCCGGAGGCGCCGCTCGACTTCGGCAATGCCGGCACCGGCTGCCGGCTGACGATGGGCCTTGTCGGCGTCTATGATTTCGATTCCACTTTCATCGGCGATGCCTCGCTGACCAAGCGCCCGATGGGCCGCGTGCTCGATCCGCTCCGCGAAATGGGCGTTCAGGTGAAGTCGGCGGAGGGCGACCGGCTGCCGGTGACCCTGCGCGGGCCGAAGACGCCGAACCCGATTACCTATCGCGTGCCGATGGCGTCTGCCCAGGTGAAATCCGCCGTGCTGCTCGCCGGCCTCAACACGCCCGGAATCACGACCGTCGTCGAGCCGGTGATGACCCGCGACCATACGGAAAAGATGCTGCAGGGCTTCGGTGCCAAGCTGACGGTCGAGACCGATGCCGAAGGTGTGCGCACCATCCGCCTCGAGGGCCGCGGCAAGCTGACGGGCCAGGTGATCGACGTGCCGGGCGATCCGTCCTCCACAGCCTTTCCGCTGGTGGCGGCGCTCATCGTTCCGGGCTCGGACATCACCATCCTCAACGTGCTGATGAACCCGACCCGTACCGGCCTCATCCTGACGCTGCAGGAGATGGGCGCCAATATCGAAGTCATGAACAAGCGGCTTGCCGGCGGCGAGGATGTCGCCGATCTGCGCGTGTGCTATTCGGAGCTGAAGGGCGTCACCGTGCCGGAGGAGCGCGCCCCGTCGATGATCGACGAATATCCGGTGCTCGCGGTCGCCGCCGCCTTCGCCGAGGGCGCAACCGTGATGAACGGGCTGGAAGAGCTCCGCGTCAAGGAGTCCGACCGCCTGTCCGCCGTTGCGGACGGCCTGAAGCTCAACGGGGTGGATTGCGACGAGGGCGAGGCCTCGCTGGTCGTGCGCGGCCGGCCGGGCGGCAAGGGCCTGGGCATTATCGCGGGCGGCCAGGTGAAGACCCATCTCGACCACCGCATCGCCATGAGCTTCCTTGTCATGGGACTTGCCTCGGAGCATCCGGTGACGGTCGACGATGCGACGATGATCGCGACGTCCTTCCCCGAATTCATGGGCCTGATGACCGGACTGGGCGCGAAAATCGAAGAGGCAGAGAACAAGGCAGCCTGATGACCTTCGTAATCGCCATCGATGGGCCTGCGGCCGCCGGCAAGGGAACGCTCTCGCGCCGGATCGCCGAGCAATACGGCTTCCACCATCTCGACACGGGGCTCACCTATCGCGCCACCGCCAAGGCGCTCATGGATGCCGGACTGCCGCTCGGCGACGAGGCGGTGGCCGAGACGATGGCGCGCGAGGTGGACCTTTCCGGGCTCGATCGCGCCGTGCTTTCGGAGCATTCGATCGGCGAGGCGGCGTCGAAGATCGCCGTCATGCCGGCCGTGCGCCGGGCACTGGTCGAGGCGCAGCGGGCCTTCGCGCGCAAGGAGCCGGGTACCGTCCTCGACGGGCGCGACATCGGCACGGTCGTCTGCCCTGATGCGGCGGTGAAGCTCTACGTGACCGCTTCCCCCGAAGTGCGGGCGAAACGGCGCCATGACGAGATCATCGCCGGCGGCGGAAAGGCTGACTACGCCGCGGTTTTCGAGGACGTGAAGAAGCGCGACGAGCGCGACATGGGCCGTGCCGACAGTCCTTTGAGACCTGCCGAGGACGCGCACTTGCTTGATACTTCCGAAATGAGTATAGAGGCGGCATTCCAGGCGGCGAAGACGCTGGTCGACGCCGCCCTGAAAGAGAAGATTTGAAGAAGGCCTGATCCGGCCCAGCCGGTCTCCTTCTTGAAAATAGCCTGAAATTCCGTCCACGCGCCGGATTGCTCCATGACAGGAGCGGACTGGGTTCAGGCCTGTCTAACACCAACCCCCGGCGCACATGCGTTTCCGGCAGGAGACGCAGCAGGAGATTATATGTCTGCAACCAACCCCACCCGTGATGATTTCGCAGCGCTTCTGGAAGAGTCCTTCGCCAAGACGGACCTCGCCGAAGGCTATGTCGCCAAGGGCATCGTCACGGCGATCGAAAAAGACGTCGCAATCGTCGACGTCGGCCTCAAGGTCGAAGGCCGCGTACCGCTGAAGGAATTCGGCGCCAAGGCCAAGGACGGCACGCTGAAGGTCGGCGACGAAGTCGAAGTCTATGTCGAGCGCATTGAAAACGCACTCGGCGAAGCAGTCCTTTCGCGCGAGAAGGCCCGCCGCGAAGAGAGCTGGCAGCGCCTGGAAGTCAAGTTTGAAGCCGGCGAACGCGTCGAAGGCATCATATTCAACCAGGTCAAGGGCGGCTTCACCGTCGATCTCGACGGCGCCGTAGCCTTCCTGCCGCGTTCGCAGGTCGACATCCGTCCGATCCGCGACGTGACGCCGCTGATGCACAACCCGCAGCCCTTCGAAATCCTCAAGATGGACAAGCGCCGCGGCAACATCGTCGTTTCGCGCCGCACGGTTCTCGAAGAGTCCCGCGCCGAGCAGCGTTCTGAAATCGTTCAGAACCTCGAGGAAGGCCAGGTTGTCGAGGGTGTCGTCAAGAACATCACCGATTACGGTGCGTTCGTCGACCTCGGCGGCATCGATGGCCTGCTGCACGTCACCGACATGGCGTGGCGCCGCGTCAACCATCCGTCGGAAATCCTGAACATCGGCCAGCAGGTCAAGGTTCAGATCATCCGCATCAACCAGGAAACCCACCGCATCTCGCTCGGCATGAAGCAGCTCGAGTCCGATCCGTGGGACGGCATCGGTGCGAAGTATCCGGTCGGCAAGAAGATCTCCGGTACCGTCACGAACATCACCGACTACGGTGCCTTCGTCGAGCTGGAGCCGGGCATCGAAGGCCTGATACACATCTCCGAAATGTCCTGGACGAAGAAGAACGTTCACCCCGGCAAGATCCTGTCCACGAGCCAGGAAGTCGACGTGGTCGTTCTCGAAGTCGACCCGACCAAGCGCCGCATCTCGCTCGGCCTCAAGCAGACGCTCGAGAACCCGTGGCAGGCCTTCGCGCATAGCCATCCGGCTGGCACGGAAGTCGAAGGCGAAGTCAAGAACAAGACCGAATTCGGTCTGTTCATCGGCCTCGATGGCGATGTCGACGGCATGGTCCACCTCTCCGACCTCGACTGGAACCGTCCGGGCGAACAGGTCATCGAAGAGTTCAACAAGGGCGACGTCGTTCGTGCTGTCGTTCTCGACGTGGACGTCGACAAGGAGCGCATCTCGCTCGGCATCAAGCAGCTCGGCCGCGATGCGGTCGGTGAAGCTGCCGCTTCCGGCGAACTGCGCAAGAACGCCGTCGTTTCGGCAGAAGTCATCGGCGTCAACGATGGCGGCATCGAAGTGCGGCTCGTCAACCACGAGGACGTCACCGCCTTCATCCGTCGCGCCGACCTCTCGCGCGATCGCGACGAACAGCGTCCGGAGCGTTTCTCGGTCGGCCAGACCGTCGACGCGCGGGTCACCAACTTCTCCAAGAAGGACCGCAAGATCCAGCTGTCGATCAAGGCTCTGGAAATCGCGGAAGAGAAGGAAGCCGTCGCTCAGTTCGGCTCTTCCGACTCGGGTGCTTCGCTCGGCGACATTCTGGGCGCTGCGCTCAAGAACCGCCAGAACAACGAGTAATCGTTGACGGACTTGAAATGATAAGCCCGCGGAGAGCGATCTCCGCGGGCTTTTTTGTGGGCTACCGCGACCTCTGCGCGTCTTATGAGACGCGCGGCGCAGTGGGAAAAACCGTTACACTTTGTGCTCTACGGCCTGTTGAGATTCGGGTCACCCGCCGCCGCTTGTTTGATCCTCATTCCTGGCTCGTCACAGGAATCCAGCCAGACCAAGTCCTTGGGCTGGAAAGGCTCTCCCGCGCCGCAGACGCGGCGCTGCTGGATTCCTGTGACGAGCACAGGAATGAGGGCGGAGAGGGTGCGGTCCCTCGGCGCGCTTCATAAACCGTGAAGATAAGATAGTTAGGCGGCGCGGCAGGCCCCGGGGCACGCCCGTATACGACGTCCCGCTTCGTTTGGACGCGAGAATGTAGACGTAACCTTTCATTGCGTGACAGGTTTGACCAATCCCATATTCGCAACGGAAGTTGTAGTAGCCGCACATCCCGGTCCCTCATTCCTGTGCTCGTCACAGGAATCCAGCCAGACCAAGTCCTTGGGCTGAAAGAACGCTTCCCGCGCCGCAGACGCGGCGCTGCTCTCATCCCTGTGACGAGCACAGGAATGAGGGAATCAAACAAGCGGCGGCAGGTGCCCGAATCTCAACAGGCCTTAGGTCGACCCGACCTGAAGACATCTTGATCTAAGCCAGGCCGCCGAGCTTTCGGTAGAGGTCATAGGCGTCGGCTGCCGGTCGCTCTTCGATCTGATCCCCTTCGCCGCCGGCGCCATGTCCCTGCTGCCGGTCGTCGCTTTCCGTTTCTCCCTCGTCGTCCCTTGCGTCTTTCTCCGGCTCGCTCTCGCTTTCCCGCTTGCGCCGGTTCACCTCGTCGGCATCGCTTTCTTCGGCCGGCGGGTAGGGAACCAGGGCGAAGGGAAACATTTCGCGCGGAAGTCCGCTTTCGGGGACCCGGGCGAAGCCCTGCGGCGCCATAGCGTCCTCGCCGGTCCGACGCTCTGCCTGAGGAGGAGGCTGGTCGCGAAGCGGTGCGCCCGTTTCGGCGTCGGGTGCGATATCCACCGGCGGTTCGCCGGCGGCTGCTGCGCTTCTGATCGCGCCGGTGGTCTCCCGTGGCCGCGCCGGCGTCTCGTTCTTCGGCGTCAGGGGCACGGCCGGTCCTGTGTCTCCCGTATCCCGAGGTTGCCAGCTCTTGATCGTCTCCGGCAACGCAAGGCTGTCGCGTATGATCGTTCTCAAGGCCTCCGCCGGCGGTTGCGCCATGCGCGCGGCACTTGGCATCCGCACGCGTGGCCTGTCGTCGTCCCTCGCGGAGCGCGACGGGCCGTCGGTGCCCTCCGAGACTTCGCCGCCAGGGAGTTTTTCAGCGCCGGCCTCTGCGGCTGCAGCCTTGTCCTCGGGTGCAGCCATGTTCTCGGCTGTCGCAGGTTTCGCATCCTTCAGCACTGCGCGCGCACTCCCGTTCAGGTCCTCCGCCTGACTGGGGCGTAGCGCCGATGGTTGCGCCGAATCCGCTTCGCTATCCGGGAGCTGCTTATCGGAGCCTTCCGGCGTCATGGCCGGTGTTTCCGCCATCTCGTTCTCAAGCGGGCTTGCCGAAGCATCTCTCGCTGCACCTTCCGCACCTCGCGGCGCTGCTGGAGCGTTCGTGGGCGTCTTCGGCGAACGTTGCGGCCCGGCCGGAGCCTCCTCATGCGCCGCTTCGATAGCCGCGCCTGCGGATGTCGTCTCGATCCGGACGCTTTCCGTATCGGCGCCGTAGGTCTTCCTGAGCATCGCTTGCAGGAGCGCGAGGTCGCCCGGGACCGGTGCCTTGGCGCCCGGAAGCGCCGGCGGGACGTGTGCCGGCAGGGGCAGGCTGCGGAGCGGGCTCCGATCGGGCGGCATCGCGCCCCGGCGGTCGGCCGTTATCGCCGCCGCGACGGCGACGCGTTGCGCAAGGTTGCGCGCTGCCAGCTGCTTCTCCAGAAGCTGGCGTTCCGGCAATGGCAATGCCTCGATGAAGCCGGTCAACCGCCGAATGAAGGCGCGTCCGGTCTCCTGCGGCAGGGGTGGAAATTTGAGGATGAGCGCCAGGTCTTCGACCAACTTCACCAGCGCGTCCTTGGATAGGACCTCCCTGCCGGAGAGATGGCGGGTCAGCGCATCGACGATCTTCCGGATCGCCTCGCTACGCTCCGTCGCCGGCAGCGAGCGGCGCAGGCCCTGCGTCGTCTCCTCGGCAGTTCCGACGGCTGTCCTGATGGCGATGAAGGCGGGCAGTTCGGGCATGATCCGCAAGCCTAGAGCACTTCCGGGAAAAGTATCTAACGGTTTTCCGACCGGAAGTGCGTTGGACCAAAGGGTTAGAGCATTTCAGTGTTTCCATGAAACATTGAAATGCTTAGGCCAAACGAGTTTAGGGAGTGTTAACCATGACGATGACGTGGTGCCACGCCGCAGTCTTGCGCGGCCCCTTGCGGGAAGCTCATTCACGGCCCATCTTGGCATGAGCTTGATGGAGCCGCCGATGACATTTCGCCCGCCGCAATCGCTGCGCCGTTTCGATCTCACCGGTAACGGGGTGAACGTTCTCGAATACGAACTGATGGCCGAGCGCGCCGACGCTCTGGGGCGCAATGGCCTGAAGGTCGAAAAGGCAATGGCCGCCCTGAATGCCTATGACGGCAACAGGCACCCGCCTTCCGAACGCGAGCGACTGCTCGACGAGGCAGCCGACGCGGTTTGGGCCTTCCTCATCCAGCGCGAGACCTGCGGCCTTCGCGACAGCCGCGATGCCGTGCGCCGCTACGGCATTCCGAAGGAAGTCATGGCGCGCGTCGGGATCGTCAGAAAGCGCTGACCGACGGGAGCGCCGCGCGTCGAATCGAACGCGCGGAACTCGATGAAAAGGGGACGCTCCCCTACCGATAGGGCGAATAGCACACCCGATAAACCCCGCCATAGGTCAGGTACCGGTTGGTGGCCGGGTTATAGGACCGATAGCGCGACAGGCACCAGCCGACATGGCTGTTGCCGCCGCTCCGGACATAGCCGCCGCCATAGTAGCGTGGTCTATAGGAGCGATAGCCGTAATATCCAGGCCCGGGATAGCTGTAATAGCCGGGGCCATAGTAGCGCGGTCCGTAGTAATAGCGGTTCCCGTAATACGGCCGGTAGCGGTAGCTGGGACCGAAATAGAAGCTGATCCCGGACCGTCGGTAATAGGGGCTCCAGCCCGGATAGAAGCCGGACCCTCCGTAATAACCGCGGCGAGAATAGCCGCCGCGCCACCCGTAACGGCCGCGATGCGTGGCATTCTCGATGCCGGCCGGCGCTTTGATCGCAATGTCGAGCGCCGGGCGCGGCATGGCCTGAACGGACGTTACAGGGGGAACCGCGGAGACGGCGGCGAGTGCGCAGCTCACAACGAAATTCCGAAATTTCGTCATCTTCTCCTCACTTTCCGAAAGCCGTTGCTTTCCGGTTTTTGTCCCTGCTCCTTTCAGCGCGGCGCGACTTATCAGACGCGCAAAGTTCGCTGTAACTCTTCAGGTTGCTGCATGCTTTGGCGTCGATCGGGTCGACGGACGAAACATGCAGTAGACGTTTGGCGCCGCATGTTTATTCGTGGGCGTGCGCTCCACGTGTCGACGCGGGCGCGTTCCGGATTCCGCTCCTCCGCCGTTGCTCTAGAATGCGCCTCTCCGGCCCCCATGTCACTGGAATTCTTGCCCTATCATCGAGGACCCGGACGCGCTTTACCGCGCTTTTTCGCGATGCGAGACGAAAACTTCAAAATGCCTGTTGACACTTCGGTCACGGCCTTTTACATGCCGGTCCGTCGCCCAGATGGCGGAATTGGTAGACGCGCCAGCTTCAGGTGCTGGTACTCGAAAGGGTGTGGAGGTTCGAGTCCTCTTCTGGGCACCATTCCTTTTTCCAGTAACCGCTTTTGCGGTTCGGAAGTCAAAAAAAGCCCGGTTTCCGGGCTTTTTTGCTTTCAGAGTTCCGAAGCGAATTCGCCGGGGCCGCCGCTTGCTGCGGCATCCGCCTTTCCTCAGGCGGCCGTTCCGGCCTCGGTAGTGTCAACCGTACGGACGACGCCCACGACTTCGTAAATGTCGAGGGCCGTCGAACGGCCCTTTGCCTTGGCGGTGCCGAGGGGGCGGAACTTCACCATGTCCTTGCATTGGGCGACCACCGCGCCGCTTGCAAGAACGCTCGTGCCGTAATCCTTGTTCATGCCCTCGAGCCGGGAGGCGACGTTCACCGTGTCGCCCATCGCCGTATATTGCAGCCGTTCCCTGGCGCCGACGCTGCCGACGACGGCCGTTCCGGTGTGGATGCCGAAGCGCGTGCGGAACTCCGGCAATCCCTTGGCGCGTTGCGCGGAATTGAAGGCCTGGAGCCTCTCCTCGACCGCGAGTGCGCAGCGACAGGCATGCTCGGCATGCCTGGTATCGGCGACCGGCGCGTTCCACATGGCGAAGACCGAGTCTCCATGGAACTGGATGATGGTTCCGTCGTGGGCGGCGACGACCTCGCTGAACAGATCGAAATACTCCGAGAGCATCGCGACCACTTCTTCCGGCGAACGGCCCTCGCTGATGGTGGTGAAGTCGTAGATGTCGGTGAACATCGCCGTCACTTCCTGCCGCCATGCGGCGCGGCCGCCGAAATGGCCGGATTCGATGCCCTTGCGCACCAGTTCCTTCGGGACGTAGAGCGCGAAGGTGAAGATCGCGTCGCGAGCTCTGTTCATTGCGCCGTTGAGCGTCGAGATTTCCGCCACATGCGATGAAACGTCGATAGGAGTGGCAAAATCCAGGTCCTGCAGGCGGTTGGCGCTGTCGGTGAGCTGGTTGAGCGACTTCGTGATCAGATGCGCAAGCACGAGGGCCAGGAGAACGGCGACCACCACCACGGCGCCGGAGACGGCAAGTCCCTGAACGAGGGTCTCGTTTGCGGCCGCCAGCAGCTCGTCGAGCGGGGCGGCGACGACCACCCGGTGCCCGGACAGAAGCAATGCCGATTCGAGCGGTGCCACCGTGACGAGATAGGTGCGGTTTCCGACTTCGACGAGAGTTGCCTTCCCGGCCGGTGGCGGGTTGCGCCGGATGCTCTCGATCAGTCCATCCTCCTGCGGCGTGGCCACCGGTTGGTCCCTACCCTTCGATGCCATGATGCGTCGCATCATCATGGTGTCGGAATGGATGATCGGCCGTCCGACCGCATCGAGAATGAACGAGACGGATTCGTCCGTCAGCCGCTCGCGGGAGAGGAAGTCCGTGATCGTATCGAGCACCACATCGGCACCGATGACGATCTGCGGGTTGCCGCGGTGCGCTTGCGATATGGTCATCCCGAGATTGCCTGTCGTGGCCATCTCATAGGGACCGATCGCCACCGGTGCCTTGCCGTTGACGGCTGCGCGATACCAGGGCCGCGTCCTCGGGTCGAAGCCGTTGGAAGCAGCGCGGCGTTCGGCGAACTGCAGGCCGCTCGCGTCGAGGAACAGGATCCGGTCGAACGGCTTGCCCCGGTCGTCTCTCTCCATCGAGCGCACGGCGATGGCCGCTCCCCGCGGTGCGTCGAGCGCCATGCGCCAGGCGGCCGAGTCCAGATCGACCACATGAAAGAACGCACCGCTCGGATAACCGACATAGACGCCGTCGATGTGCGGCGAGCGGGCGATGCCCTCGCGCAGCACCGCCACCTTGTCGTTCATGCGTTCGGGCGGCGGCACGAGAAAGGCATTGGCGACGGATGCGACGAGACTGACGAGCGCGGAGGTGTCCCCGGAAAGAGCGCCGAGCCGATCGACCAGGCGGCCGACGAAGGCGTCCATATTGTCTTCGGCATCGGCGATCGAAGCGCTGCGTGCGCGGTGGTAGTCAAGTCCCACCAGCGTCGCGGACACGACGATGAGCATAGCAACCATCACGAGACCGAGCAGCGACCGCAGAGAGCTGGTCCAGGTCCGGGAAGGCTTGTCCGCGTTGGAATCTTGCATGCTTTCGATGTCCTTGAATCCGGATTCCGATCTTTGCAGCATTGCAACGCATTTTCATAGCACCACCGGCCGTATACGACCTGCGCTACAGCGCCGCGCGTCCGGTCGGACGCGCAAAGATCGCTGCAGCACTTCGATCTGCTGCGTGTTTTGTCGTTGGTCGGCTACGACAGTTTTTGCGGCTCATCACTCTTCAGTTGACGGTGACGGGCTTCGAGCGCATTCGGGCCACCGTCTCCCGCTCCGCCCGCTTGCAGCGCATCGGCGGCAGGCTGCGGTCCATCAGTTCCATATCCTCGAGCACCATCTCGCCCATCCTCTTGAAGGCGACGTCGAGCGCACCGGCCCGGTGCGCCGAGCGCAGGAAGCCGGCCAGCCGGCGGACGGGATGTCCAGGGGGCAGGGGCTCCTCCGGGAAGACGTCGCTTGCCGCGCGGATATGGCCGCTTTCCACGGCTGCGATCAATGCATCGAAATCCACGACGCCGGCGCGGCTCAGGAGAATGAAGGCGGCGCCCGAACGCATGGCCGCGAAGGCCCTGGCGCCGAGGAAGCCCTCATTGTCACTGGTTACCGCTGCGACAACAAACAGGAAGTCGCTCTCGGCGAGGACCGTCTCGAGCGACGCGGGTTCGACGCCGGCGTCGAGAAGAACGGAGGCCGGCAGCCAGGGATCATGGACGCGGATCTTCGCACGAAATCCCGAAAGGACGCGGTTAAGCGCCTTGCCGAGATCGCCGAAGCCGATGATGCCGATCTCCGAGCCCGAGAGGAGCCGGGCGGACTTGTTTCCCTCACCGCCCCAGCGTTCCCGGCCCTCGCGGAAATCGACATCCGCATCGACGATGCCGCGGGCGAGGTTGAGCGCCATGGCGAGCCCCATCTCCGCCACCGGTTCGGCGAAGACCTGGCCGGTGGTGAGCACGTGGATGCCGCGCTGGAAAACCACGTCGTAGGGCATGTTGTCGATGAGGTTGCTTTCGACGTTGAGAACGGCCCGCAGCTGCGGCATGCGTTCGAGCGTTTCTGCGGAAAGCGGCGGCTGTCCGACGATATAGCGGACCTCGGAGAGGACGGCGGAGCCGAGCCCGGCGATATTCTCCGGATCGGCTTCGATCACGCGGTAGCGCCTGTGAAGACGCTCGAGCGCGTCGGGCGTGAAGATCAGATCGAGCGTACGCGGCGCGGGCGCGCTGATGACAAGTGGCCTGTCGCTTTGCGGCCTGTCGGTTTCGGGCATGTTTTCCTCCAGTCAGTGCCGTCCGGGACGCAGTTTCGCCTGTCCCGAGCGCGCAATGCAAGCGTGCCTTTGTCTGATTCGAACTCAGTAGTTGAGGCCGCGCTTCTGCCGCTCGAGCGACGGCGGCAGCTCGCCGCTCTGGAAGATCGGGCCGCTGCCCTCGCGGCAGCGGTAGACCGTATCGTAACGGGGACGGCCGTGAGACGACTCGAAGGGGCCGTAGCGGTCGATGAAAACCTGCCGGCAAACGATGTTCTTATCGTCGCCCAGCGGGTTTGCCGGCCGCACGCCCGGCAGGTCGTGAAAGGCCTGCGCCAGCTCGAATGTCGCCCCGGCGGCGAGGCCGATACCGGGCGAGAGGGTCGACATCAGGGCGACGAGGGGAGCCGCCAGGGCGAAACGGAACCAGGTCATATACGAACTTTCTCGGGGTGCCGGCAAACGGAACGTCTGCCGAAGGACAAGGTATCGCGGCCGGCCAACATGCGCTATAGGCCAGCTACGCTCCACAGCGCCGCGCGCCTGATCAGACTGGCCGGGTCGCTGCAGCACTTGTATCTCAGCAGGTTTCCTGAACCGTTCTCCGGGAATCATGCAAGTAACGATCTGGGGATTTTCGATGGCGAATACAATAAGGTTCCACGAGGGGGACATTTCCGAGACCGACGCCGCCCGTTATACGGGCGCGATCGCGATCGATACGGAAACGCTCGGCCTGGTCCCGCGTCGCGACCGCCTCTGCGTCGTGCAGCTCTCGTCGGGCGACGGGACTGCCGATGTGATCCGCATTGCCGCCGGCCAGAAACAGGCGCCGAATCTCGTCTCGATGCTCGCCGATCCGACGCGCCAGAAGATCTTCCATTTCGGCCGCTTCGACATCGCCGTGCTGTTCCATACCTTCGGCGTCACCGCGTCGCCGGTCTTCTGCACCAAGATCGCCTCGCGCCTCGCCCGCACCTATACGGACCGGCACGGCCTCAAGGACAACCTCAAGGAACTGCTCGACATCGACATTTCCAAGCAGCAGCAGTCTTCCGATTGGGCCGCCGACATTCTTTCGCCGGCGCAGCTCGAATATGCCGCATCCGACGTGCTCCACCTGCATGCGTTGCGCGACAAGCTGACGGCGAGGCTCCTGCGCGATGGCCGGATGGAACTCGCCGAGGCCTGCTTTTCGTTTCTCCCGACGCGTGCCAAGCTCGATCTGCTCGGCTGGGAGGAAACGGACATTTTCGCCCATAGCTGAGTTCTACGGCGCCACCGGTGCGGGAGCAGGCGCCGGTTGCGATAGCAGAGCATTTCAATGTTTCGTGGAAACACTGAAATGCTCTAACCATTTGCTCTAACGCATTTCCGGACGGAAAACCGTTACACACTTTTCCTGGAAGTGCTCTAGCTCCTGTCCGTGTGGCCGAGATCGCGCTCGGGCTCGATCACGTCGCGAATGCGTTGCTTCAGCTCCTTGGGCCCGGGAAAGCCGCCGTCGCGCTTGCGTTCCCAGATCAACGCGCCATCGACGCGAATCTCGAAATTGCCGCCGGTCCCGGGAATGAGCGCCACTTCCCCAAGCGTGTCGGCGAAGGTCGACAGCAATTCCTGCGCCATCCATCCGGCGCGCAGCAGCCAGTTGCACTGGGTGCAATAGAGGATGGTGACGCGTGGCTTTTCGCTCATCTCGCATGTCCTGTTCACTTGGCTTTCGCGCCACAGGAAACATGGAGCAGCGTCGTCGCGCAAGCGCCGCAATCCACGCCTTCACGCATGTCTCACATAAATGTCAGCTTGAGCGGTCATGTTTTTGACGCTGAGCCCTTGTTTTCCAAAAGGCCTAAGGCAAGAGAAACCCCTGATTTGCAATGGATACGAAAGGGATTTCATGACCGATACCGCTGCCAACAATCGACCGCGCGCGATCCTGCCGGCGCTCGAAAAGATTTATCTGCCGCTCGATACTTTCGCCGAGACGTTGCTGCGCGTCGTGGCAGGCCTGCTGCTCGTCACCCACGGCTACGGCAAGATCCTCAATCCCTTCGGCGCGGCCGGCATGGTGGAGGGGCTTGGGTTCTATCCGGGCGTCTTCTGGTCGCCCCTGCTTTCGGCGACCGAGTTCTTCGGCGGCATCTTCATTGCCATCGGCTTCCTGACGCGGCCTGCTGCCTTCGCGGCGACGATCGTGCTGCTCGTCACCGTCTATTTCCACGGCATCGTCCAGGGGCAGGGCCTTGGCGGGGCGGAGAAATCCATCCTCTGGGCGGCGATCACGCTCTTCTTTGCCATTCGCGGCGCCAACAGCCAGTCCGTCGATGCCAAGCTCGGCCGCCAATTCTGATCTCACTGTTTGAATTGGAGCGCTTCCGGGCGGCGACACATTTTGCCTGAAGCGCTTTGAAAGCGGCCGGCTCGGTCCGGCCGCTTCGAGCAATTGCGCCGGCGGCACGCTCAGCCCGCCTGCGGCATCACGCTGCGGATCGTCATACGGTGTACCTTGCCGGCCCTGTCGACCCAGTCGATCGACTGTCCGACGGAAAGGCCGATAAGCGCCGCTCCGATCGGCGTCAGTACGGAAATCTTGCCGGCTTCGATGTCGGCCTCCCCCGGGTAGACGAGCCTCACTTCCTTCGCAAAACCGTTGTCGGCGTCAAAGGCGACGGTCGAGCCCATCTGCACGCTGTCTTTGGGCAGCTTGCCGGGCGCGGCGATTCGCGCGCGGTCGAGTTCGGAAAGCAGCGCCTCCGCGACTTCCGGGACACGGTCGAGCGCCCAGGAGGCGATCGCCGTCAGACGTGCATGGTCTTCGGCATTGATGACGATCGAGGGAAGCTTCTTGCGGGTTGTCTTGTCCGCCATGATGATACCTGTGCCTGGGCGCACCGCTCTGCTTGCGCCGAAAGTGAAATGTCGAGGATGATTTACGCTCGCCGCTCGGGGGTGGAGGCTTGGCCCTCCGCTCGCCGATGCGCAGGTCCCCTTACCCGGAGAGCGCACGCATCCGGGCCGGGGTCAGGTTCCTGCGATGGGGCAGACCCGGAAAGAACAGCGGAAATGGATCGCGAGCACTGGCATGGTCTGAAGGTCGGAAACTTCGCCAACGAAGTCAAGCCCGCGTCGCCACTTGAGACACCGCAGCGCCCGTGGCGATCATGGCGGATCGCGCAAGAAGATCGGAAGCCTTGAAACGCAAAGTCCGTGGCGGCGGCGCTTTTCGTCACGCGGCCCGCAGGTCGACGACGCGCGTTTCGCCTTGCTTCAGGCCGATGCGCATATTCTATGCGCGTCGACCTGATTGGAAATCACTCGTCGCTCATCTTCAGCGCGGCGATGAAGGCTTCCTGCGGGATTTCCACCTTGCCGAACTGGCGCATCCGCTTCTTGCCGGCCTTCTGCTTCTCCAGCAGCTTGCGCTTTCGGGTGGCGTCGCCGCCGTAGCACTTTGCGGTCACGTCCTTGCGCAGAGCCGAGATGGTTTCTCGGGCGATCACGTTGCCGCCGATGGCGGCCTGGATCGGGATCTTGAACATGTGCTTCGGGATCAGTTCCTTCAGCTTTTCGCACATTTCGCGGCCGCGCTTTTCCGCCGCCATCCGGTGCACCATCATCGACAGCGCGTCCACCGGCTCGCCGTTGACGAGGATCGACATCTTCACGAGGTTGCCTTCCTTGTGCTCGGTGATCTGGTAGTCGAAGGAGGCGTATCCCTTGGAGATCGACTTCAGCCGATCATAGAAATCGAACACGACTTCGTTCAGCGGCAGGTCATAGGTGAGCATCGCGCGGGTGCCGACATAGGTCAGCTCGATCTGGATGCCGCGACGGTCCTGGCAGAGCTTCAGGATGCCGCCGAGATATTCGTCGGGCGTCAGGATCGTCGCACGGATCCACGGCTCGTGGATTTCGGCGATCTTGACCACGTCCGGCATGTCGGCAGGGTTGTGAAGCTCGCGCTCCGAGCCATCGGTCATAAACAGCTTGTAGACGACCGAGGGTGCCGTCGCGATCAGATCGAGATCGAATTCGCGCTCCAGACGCTCCTGGATGATTTCGAGATGCAGGAGTCCGAGGAAGCCGCAGCGGAAACCGAAGCCGAGCGCGGCGGAGGATTCCATTTCGAAGGAGAAGGAGGCGTCGTTGAGGCGCAGCTTGCCCATGGCCGAGCGCAGGTCCTCGAAGTCGGCGGCGTCGACCGGGAAGAGGCCGCAGAACACGACCGGCTGGGCCGGCTTGAAGCCGGGCAGCGCCTTGGCCGTCGGCCGCTTGTCCTCGGTGATGGTATCGCCGACGCGGGTGTCCGCCACTTCCTTGATAGAAGCCGTGATGAACCCGATTTCGCCGGGGCCGAGCGCCTCCATGGCAACCATCTTCGGCGTCAGCACGCCGACGCGCTCCACCTGGTACTTCGCATCCGTCCCCATCATGCGGATGGTCATGCCCTTTTTCAGCGTTCCGTCGATGACGCGCACCAGAACCATGACGCCGAGATAAGCGTCGTACCAGCTGTCGACGAGCAGCGCCTTCAAGGGCGCGGCGTCGCCCCCCTCGCTTTTCGGGGCGGGCAGCCTATGGACGATCGCCTCCAGCACATCCGGAATGCCGAGACCGGTCTTGGCCGAGATCAGCACGGCGTCGGAGGCGTCGATGCCGATCACTTCCTCGATCTGCTCCTTGATCCGCTCCGGCTCGGCCGCAGGCAGGTCGATCTTGTTCAGAACGGTGACGAGCTCGTGATTGTTGTCGATCGCCTGGTAGACATTGGCGAGCGTCTGGGCTTCGACGCCCTGGCTGGCGTCGACGACGAGCAGCGAACCTTCGCAGGCTGAAAGCGAGCGCGAGACCTCGTAGGCGAAGTCGACGTGGCCGGGCGTGTCGATGAGGTTCAGCACATAGGTCTCGCCGTCGTTCGCCTTGTAGTGCAGGCGCACGGTCTGGGCCTTGATGGTGATGCCGCGCTCGCGCTCGATGTCCATGCTGTCCAGGACCTGCTCGGACATTTCTCGTTCGGCGAGGCCGCCGGTCGACTGGATCAGCCGGTCGGCAAGCGTCGATTTGCCGTGATCGATATGCGCCACGATCGAGAAGTTGCGGATATGCGACAGGGGCGTCTTGGAAGATGGTGTGCTCATGGGCCGCATATAGCAGCGCGATCAGGCGGCGCAAAGCGGGAAATGAAGGCTTCGTTCACTATAAATCCGGGCGTCTGACCGGCCGTTCCGCTCGCGCTTCCGTCTCGGCGAGTGCCGCGGCATTCGGCACCTGGGCGCTTTTGAATTCGAAGCTGTCGCAGTGCTCGGGCGGGACGCGTTCGCGAGAGCGGAGGCGAACGAGCACGAAAAGGGCGTAGAGGAGCGCTACCGTCATCGTCGCATAGATGAAGGTCCGTTGGCCGAAGGCCGGCGTCAGCAAGGTCACGAGCATCGGAACGAGGGTCGCCGCTGCCGACCAGGCGACCAGCATGGTGCTGGCGAGCGGCACGAAATCTGCCGGATCGGTGCGATCGTTGGCATGCGCATTGGCGATCGAATAGACCGTCTCGACCGCCCCCGCGAACATCGCGAAAACCAGCATGAGCAGGAGCAGGTTGTCGAAGGAGGCGGCGAGCGCAGCGATGCCCGCGGCGATGACGAGCATACAGGTGGCGATGAGAACGATCCGGCGGTCGGTGCGGTCTGAAAGGGCGCCCATCGGATACTGGATGAAGAGCAGGCCGAACTGCATGACGAACATCAATGCCGCTACGTCTTTCTGACTGACGGAATTGGCGGCGGCATAGATCGGCGTAAAGCCCTGTACCAGCATGGAGAGGCCGCCGGATGCAAGCACGCCGATGAAGGCGACCGGAGAAATCCGCCAGACCATGGGAATGTCGATGCTGACCCGGGCAGGGGCGGGCGGCGTGGGCAGGCGCGTGAGGCCGATCGGCAGGATGGCGACCGCGGTGAAGAAGATCGTGACGATCGGGGCGAGATTGCCCTCGACCGGGATTTGCCCGAAGAGCCAGGCGCCGGCGCCGAGCCCGATGACATAGGCCATGTAGAAGAGCGCCATCGCCCGGCCGCGCCAGTGGTTCTCGCTGGCATGGTTGAGCCAGCTCTGCGTGATGATGAAATTCATGTTGGCGGCAATGCCGTAGAGGCCGCGTGCGACGACCCAAAGCAGCGGGTGGACGCCGAGGCTGATCGTCAGCGCCGCGAGAATGACCAGCGCCATCGAGCAGGAAAAGGCGCGGGCGTGGCCGACGCGGCGAATGAGGGAGCCGCCCATGAGGCAGCCGATCAGCCCGCCGAAGGCAATCGCCGTCACGGCGGCTCCCGGGACCCAATCCGGCGCCGCCGAGCGCGTCAGCACGAAGGGCACATAGGCGAGCATCATGCCGTTGCCGACCGCGACCGATGTCATGGAGGCGACTATGCTCGCGATCGACAGCAGCGACGAAGGAGATCGATGCATCTGCCTGTCCTTCTGCCGATCGTATGAAGATGATCTAAATTATTGAAGTTGGATGTTTTTTAAGAATCGGCGCAGAGTCCGGACGATAAAGCAGGACGCGGACCGGCGCTGTCGTCAAAGCGGCATGCGTGAATTTATTTCTCGCTTCGATCATCTTGACTCCATTATATGAGAAATGCACTCTCAGATAATGGAAAAGGTACTCGCCCCTCTCGAAGAGACCATCGGCATGCGGCTGCGCGAGCTGCGCATGGCGGGGGATCTGACGCTTGACGACCTGGCCGGCCGCTCCGGCGTCAGCCGCGCCATGATCTCGCGCATCGAGCGCGGCGAGGCGAGCCCGACGGCGCAGCTTCTGGCGAAGCTATGCAGCGCGTTGGGCACGACGCTTTCGGCGCTTTTTGCTTCCGAGAGGAGCGAAGCCTCGCCCTTGGCCCGGCGCGCGGAGCAGCGGCTGTGGCGCGATCCCGAAAGCGGCTACCTGCGCCGTTCCGTTTCACCCGAAGGCGTCGGTTCGCCGGTCGACATCGTCGAGGTCGAGTTTCCGCCCGGCGCCCGCGTCGTCTTCGAGCGACAGCCGATGGACCGCGGCATCACCCAGCACCTCTGGCTTTTTTCCGGTCGCCTCGAACTGACGATGGAAGGCGGACGGCAGCTCTTGGAGCCGGGCGACTGCCTCTTCATGGGGCTTGAAGAGGCCCACATTTTTTACAATCCCCATGAGGAACCGGCGCATTACGCCGTCATCCTCTGCCGCAACAAGGTCTGACATGCCCGACGCCGATATACGCGTGCTCACCGCAGAAGAAACCCTGGCCGCCCTGCCGGCTCTGGCCGAAATCCTCTCCGATTGCGTCGAAGGCGGCGCTTCGGTCGGCTTCATGCATCCCTTTTCGCCGCACGCCGCCGTTCAATTCTGGGAGGGCGTCGCCGCCGCCGTCGGGCGCGGCGAAACGGTTCTCCTCGCGGCCGAAGTCGATGGCCGGATGGCGGGCACCGTGCAGCTCGGCGTCGGCACCATGCCGAACCAGCCGCATCGCGCCGATGTCAGGAAACTGCTCGTGCACCGCGACGCCCGCGGTCTCGGCCTGTCGCGTCGCCTGATGGACGCAGCCGAGGCGGAAGCCCTCAGGCGCGGCAGAAGAGTCCTGGTCCTCGACACGGCGACCGGAGAGCCGGCCGAAGCGATCTACGAGCGCTTCGGCTGGACGCGCGCCGGTGTCGTTCCCGACTACGCGCTGATGCCGGACGGCCGCTATTGCGCGACGACGTTCTTCTACAAGCACCTTGCCACATAGGGCGGCTCGGATGGACCCGTCCGGCTGCCGTCGCAATCACGAAACGAAGAAGTGCGAGAGCCCCTGGCCGGCGGCGAAAGCGGCATAGCCGAGGACTGCGAAATAGACGGTGGTCGCGAAGAGGAAGAAATAGCCGCCGGCCACCATCAGCCCGTCGCGCTGGATGATGCCGAGCGACAGGAGCAGGATGGCGATGCCGGGCAGCGTGTTCGACAGCGGAATCAGCCCGAGCGGAAACATGAGAAGCACGCCGCCGGCCATGATCATCAGGCCGTTGAAACGGTTCATCAGGGCGCCTTCGGTCAAAAAATTGACCCGCGGGCGCACATAGCGGTCGAGCTTCGAGACCAGTGCCGCACCTTTGCGGAGCGTCGGCACGAGCTTTTCCGTGTCGATCTCCCGATCGAGGATGCGCTTCGGCAGCCAGGGTACGCGGTTGAGGGTGATCGCGAGCGAAATGAGAATGATGGCCGCCCCGAAGACGGTGCTGACGCCCGGAATGGAAACCGGGATCAGGAACGGCAGGGTCAGCAGCGCGCAAAGAAGGAGGAAGCCCTGCTCGCCGATCTCGATCATCAGCTCGCGCAGCGTGATCGTATTGCCTCTGATCGAAGCGATCATGCCGGTGAGCGTGTCGCTGAGGCTGCGTTGCGAATCGCCGAACTCGACCGCCATGATTTTTTCCCTTCACGATTTGCGGGCGCTCCATGCGGCGCCCGCGGTTCGCATTCTTTACGCCGAACCGGGCCCGGCAGACCATAGCGCCAAGCGCGTGAACCTTCGGTTAGCGGGCCCTCTGGTCAGCAATATGGCGAGGTCCGGCAGAAATGGTGCACCGCAATACTCCCGATCGGGGAAAGTAGAAGGCCCCTTCATCTTCCTGCCGCAATCGATAGTATGAACCGATCCTGAGCACCAATGGGGACAATTGATTCGATGATCAAGAAATGCGCCATCCTGGCTGTCGTGGCCGTCTATCTTTCCGGATGCACCACCACCGATCCCTATACGGGAGAACAGAAGATGTCGAACACGGCCGGAGGCGCTTTGATCGGCGCGGGTCTCGGCGCTGCGACCGGTCTTCTGGTGGGCGGCAGTGCAGCGGGCCGGCGTGATGCCGCTCTTGTCGGCGCAGGCATCGGCGCTCTCGGCGGCGGCCTGGTCGGAAACTACATGGATCAGCAGGAATCGGAACTGCGGGCGCAGCTGCAGGGCACCGGCGTTTCGGTCACCCGCGCCGGCGATCGCATCATCCTGAACATGCCGTCGAACATCACCTTCGCGACCGACCGCGACCAGGTGATTCCGGCCTTCTACCCGACCCTCGACTCGGTTGCGATCGTGCTGCGCAAGTTCAACAAGACGCTGATCGACGTCGACGGTCACACCGACTCCACCGGCAGCGCCTCCTACAACCAGGGACTTTCGGAGCGGCGCGCGGCCTCGGTCGCCAACTATCTCGCCAGCCGCGGCGTCGACCAGCGGCGCATGTCGGCAGTGGGCTACGGCCTAGAGCGGCCGATTGCGTCGAACGCCACCGAGGTCGGCCGCGCCCAGAACCGCCGCGTCGAAATCTCGATCGCGCCGATCAAACAGGGCTGAACGGCTTCAACGTTATGGCGAAGGGCCGCGCGGATCGTCCGGGCGGCCCTTTCACGTTCCGATACGGCCTCACCCCTTCGGCGGATAGTCGTGCCTGTTCCCGCGGAAGTCGGTGACCGTGTAGCAGCCGCCGCCTTCCGCCTCGATCGCGCTCGCGCTGACGATGGCCTTGCCGTGGCCGCCGGGAATGTCGAGGATGTAGGCGGGTTGGCAAAGGCCCGAGACGCGTCCACGCAGCGAGGCGACGAGCGCCTGGCCCTCCTCGATGGACAGCCGGAAATGGCTGGTGCCGGGCGCAAGATCCGGATGGTGCAGGTAATAGGGCTTGATCCGCGTCTCGACAAAGGCGCGCATCAGCGCGGCGAGCACGTCCGGGTCGTCGTTGACGCCCTTCAGCAGCACCGACTGGCTCACCATGACGATGCCCGCATCGATCAGCCGCGCGGCGGCGGCGCGCGCCTCGGCGGTGAGTTCCCGCGGATGGTTGGCATGAAGCGCCACATAGGTCGCCTTGCCGCTGCTCCTCAAAGCGGCGATCAGCCCCGCATCCACCCGTTCGGGCTCGACCACCGGCACGCGCGTGTGGAAGCGCACGACCTTGACGTGCTCGATTTCTGCGAGCCGCACCATGATTTCGCCAAGCCGCCGGGGCGAGAGCACCAGCGGATCGCCGCCGGTCAGGATCACCTCCCAGATTTCCGGGCGCCCGGCGATATAGGCGAGCGCCGCATCGAGTTCCGCGGGCGTGAGCGTGCCGAGACCCTCGGGGCCGACCATCTCGCGGCGGAAGCAGAAGCGGCAGTAGACCGGGCAGACATGAACCGCCTTCAGGAGCACCCGGTCCGGATAACGGTGGACGATGCCGGCAACCGGGCTGTGCGTGCCGTCGCCGATCGGATCGGCACGCTCTTCCGGCATGAGCGTGAGTTCGGCCATGTCGGGCACGAACTGCCGCGCAATCGGGTCGTTCGGATCGTCCCGGTTCACAAGGCGCGCGATTGCCGGGCTTATGGCTACGGCGTAGCGGGACGCGACACGGGAAATCGCCTCTTCCTGCTCTGGCCCGACGAGACCGGCGTCGGCGAGCTCACGCGCTGTTCTGATGGCGCGTTCCGCGGTCATGGCCTGGCCTCCGCGACGGGGGCCCAAAGAACCTGGTCGATGCGGGATGCGCCCGTTGCCAGCATGACCAGACGGTCGAAGCCGAGCGCGATGCCGCTCGCCTCGGGCATGCCGGCGAGCGCCGCGAGGAAATCCTCGTCGATCGGGTAGGTCTCGCCGTAGACCCGCGCCTTTTCAGCCATTTCCAGCTCGAACCGGCGGCGCTGCTCGGCGGCATCGGTCAATTCGCCGAAGGCATTTGCGAGTTCGACGCCGCAGGCATAGAGCTCGAAACGCTCTGCCACGCGAGGGTCGCCGGCTGCAGGCCGGGCAAGTGCGGCCTCGGCGACCGGATATTCGTCGAGGATCGTGGCGCGCCCGAAGCCGAGATTGGGCTCGACCCTTTCGACGAGCACGCGGCTGAAGAGATCGGCCCAGCTATCGTCTCCGGCGACACGCAGGCCCACCTCCCGCATGGCCGCCGCGAGGCTGTCGCGGTCGGTGGAGCCGTCTTCCCGGATCGAGGCGAGAAGGTCGATCCCCGCGAAGCGCGCGAAGGCCTCGGCGACCGAGAGCCGCTCCGGCTCGGCGAAAGGATCGCACGCTCTTCCCTGATAGACGAGGGACCGCGCGGCGACTGTCTCGGCGGCGAGCGCGAGAATTCCGGCGCAGTCATTCATCAGCGTCTCGTAGCTCTCCTCGGCGCGGTACCATTCGAGCATGGTGAATTCCGGATGATGCAGCGGGCCGCGCTCGCGGTTGCGGTAGACATGGGCGAAACAGGCGATGCGCCGTTCGCCGGCGGCAATGAGCTTCTTGCAGGCGAATTCGGGAGAGGTGTGGAGATAGAGCGGCTGGACGGAGCCGTCGAGCCCAAGCGCCTCGGTCGCAAAGGCATGCAGATGCGCCTCGTTGCCCGGCGACACCTGCAGCGCTGCCGTGTCGACCTCGACGAAGCTGCGTTCGTCGAAGAACCGGCGGAGCGCCGACTGGATACGATTGCGCCCGATCAGGAAGGGGCGCCGGTCGGCATGGACATCGGGTGTCCACCAGGGAGAAGCATGCGGCATGGTCGGTTCGGTCCAGGCTTTCTTCCGCGCGAATGCCCGCTCAGGCTGGCTATTTGCGCGAAATTAGGATAGTGGCGGCGCGAAAACTGAATTTTCGCGTCCCTTCCGGGCCGATCTCCGGCCCGCTCGTGTCGCTGATACCTCTGTTACAAGGAAGACTAATGGTCAAGGTCATCGCTTCTTCGGTCCGCAAGGGCAACGTTCTCGACGTCGACGGCAAGCTTTATGTCGTGCTCACCGCGCAGAACTTCCATCCGGGCAAGGGCACGCCGGTCACGCAGGTCGACATGCGCCGCATCTCCGACGGCGTGAAGGTCTCCGAGCGCTACCGCACGACCGAGCAGGTCGAGCGCGCCTTCGTCGAAGACCGCGAGCACACCTTCCTTTATGAAGATGGCGAAGGCTTCCACTTCATGAACCCGGAAAGCTACGACCAGCTCGTCATGAGCTCCGAAGACATCGGCGATTTGAAGGCCTATCTTCAGGAAGGCATGGCCGTGATGCTGTCGATCCACGAAGGCATTGCCATCGCCATCGACCTGCCGCGCCACGTCACTCTCGAAATCACCGAGACGGAGCCGGTCGTCAAGGGTCAGACGGCCTCCTCCTCCTACAAGCCGGCCGTGCTTTCGAACGGGGTTCGTACCCTGGTGCCGCCGCACATCCAGGCCGGCACCCGCGTCGTCATTGCGACGGAAGACGGGTCCTATGTCGAGCGCGCCAAGGACTGATCTGTCCTGACGGAGATCGAAACGGGGACGGTAGTCGATGACCGCCGTCCCCGTTCTCGTTTCACCGTTCAATTGAAGCGGCGAAACGCTCGAAGCCTGTGAAACCGAGCGCTTCCGCACGGAAAACCGTTACACATTTTTTCTGGAAGTGCTTAGGATGCCGCCCTCCGGATCGGGATGAGAGGCGCGGCACTGCATGTTTCCATTATCGCATATGATGAAGTCGTTCATTCGCAAGGGGACGCTCACTGTAATCGATGCCGACGGCAAGCGGCACGTCTTTGCCGGCGAGCCGGGGCCGAGCGTGACGATGCGACTCACCGACAAGCGGCTCTATCGCAGCCTCGTCTTCAATGCCGAGCTCGCCGCCGGTGAAGCCTATATGGACGGGACCATGCGTTTCGAGGAAGGCTCGACGCTGCGGGACTTCCTGACGCTCTTTTCGATCAACCGCCTGTCGCTCGGCTCCTATCCGATCCAGAAGCTGCTACGGGCGGTGAAGATGCGCTTTCGCAAGCGCCAGCAGGCCAACCCCAAGGGCAAGGCGCAGCAGAACGTCGCGCATCATTACGATCTCGGCAATGATTTCTACAAGCTGTTTCTCGACGAGAACATGCTCTATTCCTGCGCCTATTTCCGCGAGCCGCACGAGACTTTGGAGGCTGCGCAGCGAAACAAGCTCAGACTGCTTGCTGCAAAGCTCTGTCTGAAGCCGGGCATGAGGGTACTCGACATCGGCTGCGGCTGGGGCGATCTCGCCCTCTATCTCGCCTCGCTCGAAGACGTCGAGGTGCTGGGTGTGACCCTTTCCAAGGAACAGCAGGCGCTCGCCTCCGAGCGGGCACGTGCGGCCGGAATGGCGGACCGCGTGCGCTTCGAACTCAAGGACTACCGCGACGTCGAGGGGCCGTTCGACCGGATCGTTTCGGTCGGCATGTTCGAGCATGTCGGCGTCCATCACTATGACGAGTTCTTCAAGAAACTGAATGCGTTGATGCCGGATGACGGGCTGGCCGTGCTCCATTCGATCGGCCATATGAGCCCGCCCGGCATGGCGAGCGCCTGGCTCCGCAAGTACATCTTCCCCGGCGCCTATTCCCCGGCACTGTCGGAGGTCTTCGAGGTGGTCGAACGCAACAGTCTGTGGGTGACCGATCTCGAATTCCTGCGCGTGCACTATGCTACGACGCTCGCCCATTGGGGCGCGCGCTTCGACGAGAATCGCGACAAGGTGGTGGCGATGTACGACGAGCGCTTCGCCCGCATGTGGGAGTTCTACCTGATCAGCGCGGAAATGATGTTCCGCACCGGCAGCCAGCTCGTCTTTCATATGCAGCTGTCGCGATCACGCGACGCGGCGCCGATCGTTCGTGATTACATCACCGATCTGCAGCGCACCTATATCGAGAAGGAAAAGGCGCTCGATCTGGCGGTTTGACTCAACCTCAGGGTTGCCCCTTCCAATCCCTCCCCACAAGGGGAGGGGGCGAGTGCGCGCCGCGAAGATGGACGCGTTGCCGCCGATCCACCGCCTTGACGCCTCACGCATCGGCGCTTATTTAGAATTATTCTAAAGAAGGTCTTGCGATGCTCTCCCGGCTTTTCTCCCGTTACAAACGTCCGTTCCTGTCCTTGAGCGAACAGGAAATCCTTGCCCTCGCCATATCCTCGGAAGAGGATGACGGACGCATCTATCTCGCCTATGCCGACGCTCTGCGCCAAAAATATCCCCATTCCGCAAGGGTCTTCGAGGAAATGGCGGAGGAGGAGAGCCACCACCGCCAGGCCTTGATCGACCTGCACGTCGCCCGTTTCGGCAACCGCATCCCGCTCGTTCGGCGCGAACACGTGCGCGATTTTCCGGAGCGCAAGCCCGATTGGCTGATCGCCGAGATGCCTATCGAAAAGGCGCGCGCCGAAGCCGAGGCGATGGAGGAGGCGGCGCACCGGTTTTACGTCGAGGCTGCGGCGCGCACGCAGGACGCGGCGACGCGCAAGCTCTTGGGCGATCTGGCGATTGCCGAGAAGTCGCATGAATCGCTCGCCCGCCGGCTCGGTGAGGAGCATACGCCCGTGGACGTGCGCGACGAGGAAGATGAGACCTCACGCCGCCAGTTCATACTCACCTATGTGCAGCCGGGCCTCGCGGGACTGATGGATGGCTCCGTTTCGACGCTCGCGCCGATCTTCGCCGCAGCCTTCGCCACGCAGGATACATGGCAGACCTTTCTCGTCGGTCTGTCGGCCTCCGTCGGCGCAGGCATATCGATGGGTTTCACCGAGGCGGCGCATGATGACGGCAAGCTTTCCGGCCGCGGCTCGCCGGTCAAGCGCGGGCTCGCCTCGGGCATCATGACGGCACTCGGCGGTCTCGGCCACGCTCTGCCCTATCTCATTCCGCATTTCTGGACCGCGACAATGACGGCAGCGGCAATCGTCTTCTTCGAACTATGGGCAATCGCCTTCATCCAGAATCGCTATATGGAAACGCCCTTTCTGAGGGCCGCCTTTCAGGTGGTGCTCGGTGGCGGCCTGGTTCTTGCCGCCGGCATCGTCATCGGGAATGCTTAGAGCATTTCAATGTTCCGTAGAGACACTGAAGCGCTCTACCCATTTGAATCAACGGACTTCCGGACGAAAACCGTTAGACACTTTTCCTGGAAGTGCTCTGGAGTCGTGCTCGTTTACAGCGAGCAACAGCACCGCGTCTGCGGCGCGGTGCTGAGCTCTTTCAGCCCAAGGACCTGGTCTGGCTGGATTCCTGTGACGAGCACAGGAAGGAGGAGTTTCGGGGACGGCACGCGTTACCACGAAGCCCGCTTTGGGTATCCGAGCGATTTCACCGACACGCGTAAAAAAGGCCGCAGGATGCGGCCTTTTTGAGAGGAACCGTTCGACGGGATCAGTTTCCGACGGAACCGACGAGCACTTCCCCGCCATTGTCGATGGTGACCCAACGGCCGCTGTGAGTCGTCGCCTGCCGCTTGAGGAAGCGGTAGGGCGTGTGCGTCCACAGCTTCACCCCATCGTCGAGATTGTCGAGAACGAAGTCGCCCTGCGCTGTGCGTACCGTCAGCACCGCATGGCCCTCGCCATCCGGCTTGCGCACCACCGTCATCAGCAGGTTGCCGGCGGAGAAGCCCTTCTGCATGAGGCGTCTGCGCTTTTCGAGCGCGAAGTCCTCGCAATCGCCCTGTCTCCCCGGATAGGACCACACCTCGTCCCGACCGGTAAGCTCGATGTCTGTTACCGGCGCGATCTGCCGGTTGACGGAAGCGTTGACCTGGCGAATGGCAGCCCAGCCGCCGGCGGTGACACGCGGCGGCACCGTCGCCTTCGAACGGACGCTGCACTCGCCCCTGTGCTTCTGACAGAACTCGTAATGCCCGATCGGCTGCGAGGTCACCGCGCCGGTCTGCATCCAGGGAGTAGCTCCCGCCTGTGCGGGAATTGCCGTGTTCGTGGAAATGAAAAGCGCACACAGCGCCGCGAAACTTGCCTTAACCCCGGTCCAAGACTGCATACAGATCCCCTGCAACGCGCCCGCATCCGTACCTTCCGGATCGATCCGCGCAATCAAAAGTTGTCGACAGCTTTATTAGGAATTTCCCCTGCGCTGCTCTAATCGTTAATAAAGAGTTAATATACTCCGCTTGTCGGAGTCAATCGCCTGATTCGGACTAGTCCGTTTTATGGTTAAGGCTCGCGGCAGACGGACGCAGAAGCCCGCCAGCGCAGGGGTTTGGCCATACCTTGCGAAGCAATATCAGGGAATTTTGATTAGGCCGGATGGACTAGTCGTGCGCTCAGGCCTTGGTCAGCATGGCGTCGATCGCCTGTTTCAATTTGGCAATGTCCTCCTCGCGGGACAACCGGTGGTCGCCATCGCGGATCAGGGTCATGACGACGTCGTCAGCCGGCATGTGCTCCATCAGTTTGAGGGCATGCGTGTAGGGGACGTCCGGATCGCGCATGCCTTGGAGAATGTGCACCGGGCAGCCGGTTTCGATCGGCCCTTTCATGACGAGGTTGTTGCGGCCATCCTCGATCAGCGCGCGGGTGAAAACATTGGGTTCGGGGCTGTATTCCGATGGCTCTTCGAAATAACCCCGTTCGGCGAGCGCGGTCCTTTCGGCATCGGTAAGATTGGGCTCGATGAGCTCGGCGGTGAAGTCGGGGGCCGGGGCGATCAGCACGAGGCCGCAGAGGCGGGCGACCCCACCCTCCCCAAGGTGGGCGCGGCTTTTGAGCTTCTCGGCAAGGCGCAGCGCGACCCAGGCACCCATGGAGGAACCGATCAGGATCATGCGCGCCGTCGCGGCGTGATCGATCACGGCGAGACTCTCCTCGACCCAGCGCGAGATCGTACCATCCCTGTAGTCGCCGTCCGACGCGCCGTGGCCCGAATAGTCGAAGCGAATGCAGTCGGTGCCGGCCTCGCGCGCGTGCCGCTCGACCTCCACCGCCTTCGTTCCGGTCATATCGGATCGGTAGCCGCCGAGCCAGACGAGCGCCGGATGGCCTGGATGCTGCCGGTCTTTCAATTGGACATCCGACGGATTTCCGGCGCGGAAGATACGCATGGCGATGCTTCTGGCCGCATCTCCCGTTCCCACTTCGATCCGTGTGATCTCGGTTTCAGCCGGCGTGGTCGACATCGAGTAACTCCCTGAAGGCCTGATAATGACGGATTTCCTTCTAAAACAGATTCTTTCGGGCATCGACAGAGGATGATTTTCATTGCGGGCCATGCTATTGACTCTGGAGCCGCAATTCACACATTGCCGTCAGTGACTGTTTCAAGCGCTTCTGTTTGAGATCGCGCTGACCGTTTG
The DNA here is from genome assembly GCF_052044265.1 of Sinorhizobium sp. 22678. Lineage (NCBI taxonomy): Bacteria > Pseudomonadati > Pseudomonadota > Alphaproteobacteria > Hyphomicrobiales > Rhizobiaceae > Sinorhizobium > Sinorhizobium sp. 22678. The sequence goes on from NZ_JBQEMS010000004.1 coordinate 206,770, forward strand.
ACCGAATATCTACTATCAATAGCTCGAGGAGAGTACGACCATTCGCAGACCCTTCAAAGCGGACGCTCCAGTCAAGGAAGGACCGCGCGCAAACAAGGAAATCCGGGTCCCCCGGGTTCAGCTTATCGATGCCGAAGGCCAGAACTTGGGCAGCATTCCGATCGACCAGGCGCTCCGCATGGCGGACGAGGCCGGTCTCGACCTCGTAGAGATCGCACCGAACTCCGATCCGCCGGTGTGCAAGATCCTCGACCTCGGCAAGCTGAAATACGCGAACCAGAAGAAAGCCGCCGAGGCGCGCAAGAAGCAGAAGATCGTCGAGATCAAGGAAATCAAGATGCGCCCCAACATCGACACCCATGATTATGAGGTGAAGATGAAGGCCATGAACCGCTTCTTCGAGGAAGGCGACAAGGTCAAGGTGACGCTGAAGTTCCGCGGCCGCGAAATGGCCCACCAGGAACTCGGCATGAAACTTCTGATGCAGGTCAAGGACGACACCCAGGAAATCGCCAAGGTGGAAGCCGAACCCAAGCTCGAAGGCCGCCAGATGATGATGGTTCTTGCGCCGAAGTGATCGGCGGAGCCTGACAGACCAGACACGCTTGGTGAAGCCGCCCCGGGAGGAGTTCGTGGGGCGGCTTTCCTTTTTGGGAAGGCTTACGTGCGAGCGACCTCCGGACCGCTTGCCTTTTCCGGGATGTGCGGTTATAAGCCCCCGTCCGAACGGTCCGGCAGGGCATGCCGTGGCCGTTCTTAACGCTGGAAATGGGCCTCGTCTGCCTGTTTCGCATATCAAGAACAATGGAGTAGCAAAATGCCCAAGATGAAGACGAAATCGTCTGCCAAAAAGCGGTTCAAAATCACCGCAACCGGCAAAGTTCGAGCTGCTGCTGCTGGCAAGCGCCACGGCATGATCAAGCGGTCCAACAAGTTCATTCGCGACGCGCGCGGAACCATGGTTCTCGCTGAGCCCGATGGCAAGAAGGTCGTCAAGAACTACCTGCCTAACGGTCTTTAAGACGTCTGGCGATTTGGATTTTAAGGAGATCATGACATGGCACGTGTAAAACGCGGCGTAACCTCCCACGCCAAGCACAAGAAGACGCTCAAGGCAGCCAAGGGCTTCTACGGCCGCCGCAAGAACACCATCCGCGCCGCCAAGGCAGCGGTGGATCGTTCCAAGCAGTTTGCTTACCGCGACCGCAAGGTCAACAAGCGCAATTTCCGCGCGCTCTGGATCCAGCGCATCAACGCTGCCGTCCGCGAATTCGGCCTTACCTACGGCCGCTTCATCGACGGTCTGAACAAGGCCGGTATCGAAGTCGATCGCAAGGTCCTGTCCGACATGGCAATCCATGAGCCGGCAGCATTCGGCGCCCTGGTCGAAGCTTCCAAGAAGGCGCTCGCCTATCTCAAGGAAGCCGGCACGGCAAACGAGTTTGAAAGCGCTGTCCGTTAAGCCAGCGTTTTCCCAAGACCGTTTCTGAAATTGTTGGGAAACCCGCGCTGGCAGGGCTGGCGCGGGTTTTTCTTGTTCGGCTCGCGGCGATCCTACCGCCGAAGTGTCGAACCGATACACGAACCGCATCGAGGCAGGACAGAATGAGCGAACTGGAAACATTGGAACGGACCTTGCTGGCGGAAATCGACGCCGCCGCCGACGAGGGGGCGATCGAGGCGGTGCGCGTCGGCGCGCTCGGCAAGAAGGGATCGATTTCGGAACTGCTGAAGACGCTCGGTTCGATGAGCCCGGAGGAGCGCCAGACCCGCGGCGCGCGCATCAATGCGCTGAAGAACACGGTGACGGAGGCGATCTCCGCCCGCAAGACGGCGCTCAAGGACGCGGCGATCGCCGAACGGCTGGCGCGCGAGACGGTGGACATCAGCCTGCCCGTCCGCTCCTCGCCGGCCGAGCGCGGCCGCATCCATCCGATCAGCCAGATCGTGGACGAGATCACCGCGATCTTCGGCGACATGGGTTTCTCGATTGCCGAGGGGCCGGATATCGAGACGGACTACTACAACTTCACGGCTCTGAACTTCCCCGAAGGTCATCCGGCCCGCGAGATGCACGACACCTTCTTCTTCGCGCCCGACGAGAAGGGTGAGCGCAAGGTGCTGCGCACGCACACCTCGCCGGTGCAGATACGCACGATGGAGGCCGGGCAGCCGCCAATTCGCATCATCATTCCGGGCAAGACCTATCGCCAGGATTCCGACGCGACCCACTCGCCGATGTTTCATCAGGTGGAAGGTCTCGTCATCGACAGGACGGCGAATGTCGCCAATATGCGTTGGGTGCTCGAGGAATTCTGCAAGGCCTTCTTCGAGGTCGATCAGGTGACGATGCGCTTCCGCCCGTCCTTCTTCCCGTTCACGGAACCCTCCTTCGAGGTCGACATCCAGTGCGACCGCTCCGGCCCGATCGTCAAGTTCGGCGAGGGCAAGGACTGGATGGAGATTCTCGGCTGCGGCATGGTGCATCCGAACGTGCTCAGGGCCGGCGGCCTCGATCCGGACGAATATCAAGGCTTCGCCTGGGGCATGGGCCTCGATCGCATCGCCATGCTGAAATACGGCATGCCCGACCTGCGCGACTTCTTCAATGCCGATGTCCGCTGGATGACCCATTACGGCTTCCGCCCGCTCGACATGCCGACGCTCTTCGGCGGCCTCTCGGCGTGACCCGCGCAGAAAATCAAAGGACACAGGTGACATCATGAAGTTCACGCTTTCCTGGCTGAAGGACCATCTGGAAACCGACGCCTCGCTCGAGGAAATCTGCGCCCGCCTGACGATGATCGGGCTGGAAGTCGAGGATGTCGACGACAAGGCGGCGTTCAAGCCCTTCGTCATCGCCAGGGTGATCTCCGCCGAGCAGCACCCGAATGCCGACAAGCTCAGAGTGCTGATGGTCGACACCGGCTCCGGCGAGCCGGTGCAGGTCGTCTGCGGCGCGCCGAACGCGCGCAAGGGCCTCGTCGGTGCCTTTGCCGCGCCCGGCACCCATGTGCCCGGCATCGGCGTGACGCTCTCCGTCGGCAACATCCGTGGCGTCGAAAGCCGCGGCATGATGTGCTCGGAAAAGGAGCTGGAGATCTCCGACGACCACACCGGCATCATCGATCTGCCCGAGAACGCGCCGGTCGGCACCAGCTATGCGACCTATGCCGGCCTCGACGACCCGGTCATCGAAATCAACCTGACGCCGAACCGGCCGGATTGCACCAGCGTCCACGGCATCGCCCGCGATCTCGCGGCATCCGGTCTCGGCACCTTGAAGACGCGGCCGGCGCCGTCCTTCGCCGTGGAAGGCGAGACGCCCGTCAAGGTCCGCCTCGATCTCGGCGAGGACAGGCATCTCTGCCCCGGCTTCGCGCTTCGCCTCGTGCGCGGCGTGAAGAACGGCCCGAGCCCCGCCTGGATGCGCCAGCGGCTGACTGCCATCGGCCTCCGCCCGATCAACGCGCTGGTCGATATCACCAATTACCTGACCTTCGACCAGGGCCGGCCGCTGCATGTCTTCGACGCGGCGAAGGTCGAGGGCAACCTGACGGTCCGCCGTGCCAGGGAAGGCGAAAAGGTGCTGGCGCTCGATACGCGCGAATACACGCTGTCGCCCGCCAATGTGGTGATCGCCGACGAAGAAGGCGTCGAGTCGATCGGCGGCATCATGGGCGGCGAGCATTCCGGCTGTGACGAGGCGACGACCGACGTGCTGATCGAATCGGCGCTCTGGGATCCGATGAACATCGCCAAGACCGGCCGCACGCTCGGCATCATCACCGATGCGCGCTACCGCTTCGAGCGCGGCGTCGATCCGGAATACATGGCGCCTGGCCTCGAACGGGCGACCGAACTGGTGCTGGAGCTCTGCGGTGGTACCGCGGCCAAGATGGACGTCGTCGGTTATGAGGGCCACGAGCCAAAGTCCCTCGATTTCCCGGTCTCGGAGGTCAAGCGCCTGACCGGCCTCGAGGTCTCCTCCGAGGAGAGCGTTTCCATCCTCAGGAAGCTCGGCTTCGGCGTCGAGGGCTCCGGCGAACGCCTGACGGTAACCGTCCCTTCCTGGCGGCCGGACATCGACGGCAAGGCGGACCTCGTAGAGGAGGTCATGCGCATCCATGGCGTCGACAACATCGTCGCCGCGCCGCTCGCAAGCCACAATGCCGTCAACGGCAAGATCCTGACGGTGCTGCAGATCCGCACGCGCCAGGCGCGGCGTGCGCTCGCAAGCCGCGGCATGCTCGAAGCCGTCACCTGGTCCTTCATCCCGGAAGAGCATGCAAAACTCTTCGGCGGCGGCCGGCCGGAACTGAAGCTCGCCAATCCGATCGCCGCCGACATGTCGGACATGCGGCCGTCGCTCCTGCCGGGCCTCCTGGCCGGGGCGCAGCGCAATGCCGACAAGGGCTACGGCGATGTCGCGATCTTCGAGGTTTCCGGCATCTATGAGGGCGACACGCCCGAGGCGCAGCGCCGCGTCGCCGGCGGCATCCGCCGCGGCACCGCATCGCTCAACGGCACCGGCCGGTCGTGGTCGAACGCCGTAAAGGGCGGCGGCAAGCCGGTCGATGTCTTCGACGCGAAGGCCGATGCCATCGCCGTGCTCGAGGCCTGCGGCGTGCCGATGGCCAATGTCCAGTTCGAAGCCGGCGGTCCCGCCTGGTATCACCCCGGCCGCTCGGCAACGATCAAGCTGGGCCCGAAGACCGTGCTCGGCGCTTTTGGGGAGTTCCACCCGAAGACCTTGGACGCCCTCGACGTCTCCGGGCCGCTTTCAGGCTTCGAGATCTATATCGATGCCATGCCGGAGCCGAAGAAGAAGACGACCCGCACCAAGCCGGCACTGGAGCTTTCGCCCTTCCAGGCAGTCAAACGCGACTTCGCCTTCGTCGTAGACAAGGCGGTCGAGGCCGCTGCGATCGTCAGGGCCGCGTCCGGCGCCGACCGCAAACTGGTTACGGCCGTCAACGTCTTCGACGTCTTCGAAGGCGCATCTCTCGGCGAGGGCAGGAAGTCGGTAGCGATCGAGGTAACGATCCAGCCGGTAGAGCGCACCCTGACCGACGAGGATTTCGAGGCGCTGACCTCGCGCATCGTCGCCAACGTGGCAAAGAGCACCGGGGGCGTGCTGCGCGCTTGATGAATAGGTGAGGGGGAGCCGGTTTGGTTTCCTCATTCCTGTGCTTGTCACAGGAATCCAGCCAGCCCAACTCCTTGGGCTGAACGAACGCTTCCCGCGCCGCAGACGCGGCGCTGCTCTCATCCTGTGACGAGCATAGGGATGAGGAAAAAGGAGAGATTGCAGTCCTCCGAAAAGTCCTACAGCGCCGCCGCGTCTTATGAGACGCGCAACTAGCCATGCCGGTGCCAGACCTTGTTGACGATCAGCCATCGCCCGTCGACCTTCAGCAAGGACAGGTAATCGGAATAGCGCGCGCCGGCGAATTCATCGATCACCTTCACGCTGGCGACGTCGCCGGTGATGTGGACCATCTCCACTTCCATGAGCGGCTGCGTATCCGGGGACGCCGCGCCTTCCCTCACGATGGAGGCGATGAAGGCGTCGCGTGTCTGCCACTCGACGGCTCCTCCTGCGTTGCCGACGATCGATGCGCTCGGATGGAAGGCCTTGCGCAAAGCCCCCTCGTTGGCGAAGGCCATGCCGTCGACATAAAGATGGACGACCGCGCTGATGGCCTGCTCTTCGGACATGGTTTTTTCCTCCTTTCCGGAGCGGTGACAGACGCGGCTATCCGCCCCGCAGGCCGCTCCTGTTCCCACGAAGGCGGACATCTTCTCATAGGTAGGACATCGCAATGGAATTGCGATGCCCTCCAGGACTTCGACGCTGCCGGTCGGGTCTTCACCTGTTCGTCAGTGCCAGCGACGCATCGGAATAGCGTTTTCCAGCGACCAGCGTTGGAGAGAGCGCTTCGCCGAGTTCGGCGCGTTCCCTGTCGGTGAGGACGATTCCGGCGGCAGCCACGTTCTGCTCCAGATGCTCGATCCTGCGCGCGCCCGGGATCGGAACGATGTCATCTCCCTGGTTGACCACCCAGGCGAGTGCGAGTTGGGCGGCCGTCACGCCTCTTTCCGCGGCCAGCCTTTCGAGGGTTGCGACCAGCGCGGCGTTGGCCTCGAAGTTCTCCTGTTGGAAGCGCGGCAGCGACCGGCGGAAATCGTCGGCAGCGAGATCTTCGACCTTGCGGATGGTGCCTGTCAGCATGCCGCGCCCGAGCGGACTATAGGGCACGAAGCCGATCCCCAGTTCGCGGCAGGTGTCGAGCACCTCCTGTTCCGGGTCGCGCGACCAGAGCGAATACTCGCTTTGTATCGCTGCGATCGGATGCACGGCATGGGCACGGCGTATGGTGGCAGCGCTTGCCTCGGAAAGCCCGAGTGCGCGCACCTTGCCCTCCTTCACCAGTTCCGCCATCGCGCCGACGGTTTCCTCGATCGGCACGGCGGGATCGACGCGGTGCTGGTAATAGAGGTCGATGACGTCCGTCCCGAGTCGCTTGAGGGAGGCCTCGGCGACGGCTTTCGCATTTTCCGGCCGGCCATCGACGCCTTTGATCGCTTCGGCGGCGGGTTTGCCCGGGTCGATGCGGAAACCGAACTTGGTGGCGATCACCACCTGGTCTCGCCGGCTCTTCAGCGCCTTGCCCAGTAGCTTCTCGTTCTCATAAGGCCCATAAACTTCCGCCGTATCGAAGAAGTCGACGCCGAGTTCGATGGCGCGGTGTAGCGTGCGGATCGATTGGCTCTCGTCGGCTTCGCCATAGGCGAAGCTCATGCCCATGCAGCCGAGGCCGACGGCCGAAACGGTGAGTTCATTGCCGAGCTTGCGGGTCTTCATTGGATTTCCTTTCGGGCTGAACGCGCGGCCTGCGGGGTGGCATACGGCGTTCGCGAAGAAGATGGAGAAGCATATCGCTGGACTGAGCCTTTCGGCACGGGCCCGACGACAAGGCGAAGATAGGTGCCGCGCGGCCGGTTGAAAATCTCTGTCAATTCTCACGGGCTGTTCTATTATTTCGATCAATGAACCGCACACAGCTCTCCCAACTGGCCGTCCTTTCCGCCGTCGCCGCCCATGGCAGCTTTCGCGGGGCGGCGAAGGAACTCGGCATCGCGCCATCTGCCGTCAGCCACGCCGTGGGCAGTCTGGAAGCGAGCCTCGGCGTTCGTCTCCTCGCGCGCACGACGCGCAGCGTCGCGGCCACGGAGGAGGGAAAGCGCCTGCTGGAGCGGCTGCGGCCGGCGCTCGACGACATTGCCGAGGCGCTGCAGCGGGCGGCGGAGGCGCGCGATCGTCCGGCCGGAAAACTGCGCGTCACCGCCCCTCGTTTTGCAGCCGACCTCATTCTGGCGCCGCGCCTTGGCGACTTCCTCGGGCGCTATCCGGACATCGTCCTCGAAATCGCCAATGAGGACGGCTTCACCGATATTGTCGAGGAGGGGTATGACGCCGGCATCAGGCTCGGCGAGAGCCTGGAGGCCGACATGGTCGCGGTGAAGGTCGGGCCGGAGCTGAAAAGCGCGGTCGTCGCCGCACCGACCTATTTCGAGCGCTTCCAGCGGCCGCGGCACCCGCGCGATCTGGCGGGCCATCGCTGCATCCGCCGCCGCTTCTCCAACGGCACCCTCTATCGCTGGGAGTTCGAGAAAGAGGGGGAGGAACTGACCGTTTCGGTGAACGGCCCGCTCATTCTGGGCGAGGACCGGCCGATCATCGAGGCCGCGATCGGCGGTGCGGGGCTCGCCTATCTCTTCGAGCCGCGCGTCAGCGGATATGTAGGTGAGGGCAAACTGGTCCGGGTGCTCGAGGACTGGTGCGCGCCCTATGCGGGCCCCTTCCTCTATTATCCGACCCGCCGGCTGATGCGTCCGGCGCTCCGGGCCTTCATCGATTTCTTCCGCCACAGCGGGTGACGGCCGGCGGGGAGCGCCGGCCGTCGTGACGGCTTACGCGGCCTTCTTGTTCACTTGGGCCATCGCGAGTTTCGTCAGGTCCTCGTCGGTGACGACTTCTTCCTTCAAAGTCGCGTCGAGCAGCGATACCGCATCCTTGAGACCGATGGTCTTTGCCCAGGTCTTCAGGGTGCCGTAGCGGGAGATTTCATAATGCTCGACCGCTTGCGCGGCGGAGATGAGGCCCGCATCGAGCGCGGCCGTGCCCTTGAATTCGTCCATGATCTCTTCGCCCTCGGCGACGATGCCCTCGATCGCCTCGCAGGTCTTGCCCTGCGGGCGCTTGCCGATCATTTCGAATACCTGCTGCAGCCGCTCCACATGGGTCTCGGTCTGCTCCTTGTGCTTCTCGAACGCGGCCTTCAGCTCAGGGGCCTGGGCAGCGCGTGCCATCTTCGGCAAAGCCTTCAGGATTTTCCGCTCGGCATAATAGATGTCCTTGAGCGTATCGTGGAACAGGTCGTCCAGCGTTTTTTCTTTGGCCATTTCGGGTTTCCTTCCTCGTCTGCTTCGTGTTGCCTTCGACCCGCAATCAACAGCAAAGGGCGAAGATTTGTTCCTCGCGACTGCAAAAAGCGCATGAGACGCGGGTCAAATTCGTCGCTTTCGCGAAGGGTGTCCGTTTCACTTCAGGCGGAAATCGGGTGGTTGCAGCGTGGCGCATCGGCAATGGTCCCGCCGTCAACGCAATCGGATGGAGAAGAATCATGTCGAGACTGGAAGGTAAGATCGCGATCGTCACCGGCGCAAGCTCGGGTATCGGCCGCGCCGCCGCGCTGCTCTTTGCGCGCGAGGCGGCAAAGGTCGTGGTCACCGCCCGCAACGAGAATGCGCTTGCGGAGCTTACCGACGAGATTGCCCGAGAGGGCGGCGAGGCGGCAGCGCTTGCCGGCGACGTGCGCGACGAAGCCCTGCATGAGGCGCTGGTCGAACTGGCGGTGCGCCGCTTCGGCGGGCTCGATACCGCCTTCAACAATGCCGGGGCGCTCGGTGCGATGGGAGAGATTTCGTCGCTCAGCGTCGAAGGCTGGCGCGAGACGCTCGATACCAATTTGACGAGCGCCTTCCTGGCGGTGAAGTATCAGGTTCCGGCAATCGTGGCGCGGGGCAGTGGTTCGCTCACCTTCACTTCGAGCTTCGTCGGCCACACGGCCGGTTTTGCCGGGGTCGCCCCCTATGCGGCGAGCAAGGCGGGACTGATCGGGCTGGTGCAGGCGCTGGCCGTCGAGCTTGGCGCGCGCGGCATCCGCGTGAACGCGCTGCTGCCCGGCGGCACCGACACGCCCGCCAATTTCGCGAACCTCCCGGGAGCGGCGCCCGAGACGCGCGGTTTCGTGGAAGGGCTGCACGCATTGAAGCGCATTGCGCGACCCGAGGAAATCGCCGAAGCGGCGCTTTATCTCGCCTCGGACGGTGCCAGCTTCGTGACCGGCGCGGCGCTGCTGGCCGACGGCGGCGCTTCGGTGGCGAAGGCGTGAGCGCAGAGCGTGAGCACAGCAACTGAAAGCAGGGAAGCATGAAGAAACCTGGGTCGATGAAATCGCTTGAAGACCTCGGGCGCGTACGCCTCTCGAAGAACTTTTTCCTGCGCGATTTCCTTCACTCCGAGATCGCGGAGTTCTACGGGATTCCGAATATCCCCGACGATCCGGAACTGGCGATCGAGGCCGGACGGAAACTGTGCGGCGAACTTCTGGAACCGCTCGAGGCGACCTTCGGTCGGCTGCACATCCGCTCGGGCTACCGAAACCGTGCCGTGAACGCCTTCGGCAACGCCAACAGGCTCAACTGCTCGACGAATGCGGCAACGGCCGCCGACCATATCTGGGACATGCGCGATGCGGAGGGCTGCATGGGGGCCACCGCCTGCATCGCCATTCCCTGGGTCTGGGACCGGGAACGTCACGAAGGCGGCTGGCAGAGCCTGGCCTGGTGGATTCACGACCACCTTCCCTACGCCTCGCTCTGCTTTTTTCCCAAGCTTTGGGCCTTCAACATCCAGTGGCACGAGAGGCCGCGCCGCAGGATCAGCAGCTACGCCGAGCCGCGCGGGCTGCTGACCAGGCCCGGCATGGCCAACCACGAGGGCAGTCATGCGCAACTTTACCCAGGGTTTCCGAAGCTTGCGGCCGGGGGCGGGTCTTCCTGACGAGGGCAAATCCCCTCTATTCGCTCACTTCGTTCAGCCGTCTTATCGCCTCTTCCGGCAACGTCAATTCCGCCGATCTCACCAGACTTGCCAGCTGGTCGGCATTGGTGGCGCTGGCGATCGGTGCGGTGACGCCGTCGCGGGCGATGATCCAGGCCAGCGCGATCTCCGCCTGTTTCGCGCCGGTCTCCTCGGCGATTTCATCCAAGACGCCGAGAATCCGCATGCCGCGTCCGTCGAGATATTTTTCGACGCCGCCGCCGCGAGCGGAGCCTTCCAGATCCTTGTGTGAGCGGTACTTGCCGGAAAGAAAGCCTCTCGCAAGGCTGAAATAGGTGATGACGCCGATCTCCTCGGCGATGCAGAGATTGCGTAGCGGACCGTCATAGGAAGCGCGGTCGTAGAGATTGTATTCGGGCTGCAGCACGTCGTAGCGGGGCAGGCCGTTCGCCGCCGCGACGTCGAGAGCGTCGCGCATCTGCTGCGCATCGAGATTCGATGCGCCGATCGCCCGCAGCTTGCCCTGGGAGAGAAGCGCATCGTAGGCGGCAAGCGTCTCTTCATAGGGTGTGTCGGGGTCCGGCCAGTGGGAGAGATAGAGGTCGATATAATCGGTCTGCAGGCGTTTCAGCGATTCCTCGACTGCCTGCATGATCCAGTGCCGCGAGAGGCCCTTGCGGTCGGGTCCGAGGTCCGAACCGACCTTGGTGACGATGACGGCGCTGTCGCGCGAGCGTCCGGATTGCTTCAGCCATTTGCCGATGATCGTTTCCGACTCGCCGCCTCTGTTGCCCGGCGCCCAGGAGGAATAGACGTCGGCGGTGTCGACGGCGTTAAAACCTGCATCGAAAAAGGCATCGAGAAGCGAGAACGACGTTTTCTCATCCGCGGTCCAGCCGAAGACGTTGCCGCCGAAGACGAGCGGGGCAATCGAGAGGCCGGTACGGCCAAGTCTGCGCATTTTCATGGTTTCGCTCCATGTGGTTGGATGAAAACAAGCTGCGATGGGGAGGATTGCGGCAAAAACATAGGCCAGCTCGCCATCGAATGACACCGGCATTCGTGGTTTTTCTGACCTCGCCACGGCTTGCTAGGTACGTACCTCGGGGATAGTCTCGGCGCAGCTAGTGACCCAGGGGAATGTCGCGCGTCCTTCGCGCCGCGCACGAAAAGGAGTCTGCCTCATGCTGCGTTTCGGAATTTTGTCGACGGCCAAGATTGGCCGCGAGCTCGTCGTACCCGCCATCCAGGACGCCGAGAACTGCGTCGTCACGGCGATCGCAAGCCGCGATCTCGCCAAGGCGAGGACCATGGCCGACCGTTTTTCCGTGCCGCATGCCTTCGGCTCCTATGAGGAGATGCTCGCCTCCGACACGATCGACGCCGTCTATATCCCGCTGCCGACGTCGCAACATGTCGAATGGGCGATCAAGGCGGCGGATGCCGGCAAGCATGTGCTCTGCGAGAAGCCGCTGGCGCTCAAGGCCGCAGAGATCGACGCCGTGATCGCGGCGCGCGAGCGCAACAAGGTACTGATCTCGGAAGCCTATATGGTGACCTACAGCCCCGTCTGGCGAAAGGTGCGCTCGCTCATAGCGGAAGGTGCCATCGGGCGCCTCAGGCATGTCCAGGGCGCCTTCACCTATTACAACCGCGATCCCGGCAACATGCGCAACGTCCCCTCGCTCGGCGGCGGCGGTCTGCCGGATATCGGCGTCTATCCGGCAATCACGACCCGGTTTTCGACCGGCAGGGAGCCGCTGCGCGTCCAGGCCAGTACCGAGCGCGATCCGGAATTCGGCACCGACATCTATTCGAGCGTTCGTGCCGACTTCGGCGATTTCGAGCTGAGCTTCTATATCTCGACACAGCTCGCCGCCCGCCAGGTCATGGTTTTCCACGGCGACAAGGGCTACATCGAGGTGAAATCGCCCTTCAATGCCGATCGCTACGGCCGGGAAGAGGTGGAATTGACCAACCAGAACCACGGCCAGTCGCAGCTCTTCCGCTTCCAGGATGCGCGTCAGTACAAGCTCGAGGCCGAGGCCTTCGCACGTGCTGCGAAAGGTGAAGCGGAGGACGTGGTGACGCTGGAAAACTCGCGCCTGAACCAGATGTTCATCGACGCGATCTACCGCGCCAGCGAAAAAGACGGCTGGGAGCCCGTCTGAAGCTAAAGGATAGGCCCGGCACCCATTGCGCCGGGCCGACCCCATTCATGCTGCCTGGAGCAGCCGTGCCTGAGAGGCGCCCCGCATCTTGAAGAAGAGAAAGTCGGCGACGCCCACCATGGCCACGACGATCAGCGCCAGTCCTGCGATCGTCAAGGCCGAATAGGCAGACGCAAGAATGGCCAGGCTTCCGACCTGCCAGAGTATGTCGCCGGCGATGCTGATCCGCGTTGCGAGGGCGCTCGGCCCTTCTTTTCTGGCGGCGGCAAGGTGAAAGGCGCCCCAGACGAGGAGCCCAGCGCCAACCGCCATGATCACCGCAGGCGACAGGGCGGGACTGACGACCGCCGCAAGCGGTGGCGCTGCCGCGAGGAGAGCCGAGCCGGCGATCAGCGAAAAGATGCCGTCGGCGAGAAATGTCTTGTTGAGAAGAGAGCGGGTGGAAAGGTCGAACATATCTGTCTCCATCGGTTGTCGATGGGCAGATGCTGGACCAGAGCGGTCATTAAACCAATTACCTCCGAGGTAATGGATTTTGTGCCGCGTTCGGGCGACGCTGCCCCCGCAACAGGGAAGATAAAGATGGAATTCGGCAGCCGCCTGAAGGAATGGCGAGGACATCGCCGCATGAGCCAACTCGACCTCGCCATGGCGGCGGGCATTTCCGCGCGCCATCTCTCGTTTCTGGAGACGGGCCGCTCCAAGCCGTCCGAGGGAATGATCCTGCGGCTCGCCTCGGTTCTCGACGTCCCCGCGCGTGAACAGGGCACGCTCTTCACCGCGGCGGGCTACCGGCCGCGCGTTGCGGCGCGGCCCGCGACGGGTCTCGATGCAATGCCTCCGGCTGTCGCGCATGCCATCCGGCTGATGCTCGACCGGCACGATCCCTATCCGGGCCTCGTTTTCGACCATCAGTATACGGTGCTGCTGACCAACCCGGCTTTCGACGCGCTTGTCGGTGCCACGGGCGTTCCGTTCAAGCCGGGGGAGAACTTCCTCGACGGCTTTCTCGGTGCGGAGAAGGTCCGCGGTCTCGTGGTCAATTGGGAAGCCGCCGCAGCCGATCTCGTTCAGCGGGTTCGCATGGAGGCGTGGCTGCAGGGGCCGCGCAGCCCATTGCAGCGAAGCCTGGACAGGCTGGTTGCCGACCCGGCGGTGGCAATGGCGATCGAGAACTTCCCGGCGACGGACCGCTTGCCGGTGCTGCCCATCGAACTGCGCGTCGGCGAAGCGTCGCTTAGCTTCATCACGACGCTTTCGACCTTCGGCTCGACTCAGGACGCGCTCGTCGAGGGCGTTCTGATCGAATCCTTCTTTCCGGCCGACGACGCGACCCGGCGCTTCTTCGGGCAGGGCGGGCGCGACGTCCAATAGAGCAATATCGGGAGAGGCGCACACTCTTCCAGAATTGCTCCAGATCGTTTTCACCATTCCACACGGACGGGAAACGATGTAGAAAAACGCGCCTTGCTGCTGATCTTCGCCGCGCTGTCGGCTACAAGTGACGTATGACTTCGTTCTTTGATTCCGAATCTCCCTCCAACGTCGCCGAATATTCGGTGTCGGAACTGTCCGGCTCGATCAAGCGCACGATCGAGCAGACCTTCGAGCATGTCCGGGTGCGGGGCGAGATTTCCGGCTATCGCGGTCCGCATTCGTCGGGCCACGCGTATTTTGCCTTGAAGGACGACCGCGCCCGCATCGACGCGGTCGTCTGGAAGGGCACCTTCGCGCGGCTGAAGTTCCGGCCGGAGGAGGGGATGGAGGTCATCGCGACCGGCCGGGTCACGACTTTCCCCGGCTCGTCCAAGTACCAGATCGTCATCGACTCGCTGGAGCCCGCGGGTGCAGGTGCGCTGATGGCGCTGATCGAGGAACGCAAGCGTAAGCTTGCCGCGGAAGGGCTTTTCGATGCGGGCCGCAAGCGGCCGCTGCCTTTCATGCCGAGGGTCATCGGCGTCGTGACCTCGCCGACCGGGGCTGTGATCCGCGACATCCTGCACCGCATTGCCGACCGTTTCCCAGTCCATGTCATCGTCTGGCCGGTGCGCGTGCAGGGCGACGGCGCCTGCGAGGAGATCGTGGCCGCGATCGAGGGTTTCAACGCGCTGCAGCCGGGCGGCGCCATTCCTCGGCCCGACGTGCTGATCGTCGCGCGCGGCGGCGGCAGCCTCGAGGATCTCTGGTGCTTCAACGACGAGGCCATGGTGCGGGCCGCGGCGGCTTCCGCCATCCCTCTGATCTCGGCCGTCGGTCACGAGACGGACTGGACCCTGATCGACCATGCGGCCGACCAGCGGGCGCCGACGCCGACCGGTGCGGCCGAGATCGCGGTACCGGTGAAGGCCGATCTCGAGGCCCAGCTCGCCGGTCTCGCAGCCCGGCTCAAGGGCGCCGCGGCGCGGCAGATGGACAATCGCCGCCAGACGCTGCGTTCGCTTGCACGGGCGCTGCCCTCGCTCGACCAATTGCTTGCCCTGCCGCGGCGTCGCTTCGACGAGGCGGCCGCCGGACTCGGCCGTGGCCTGCAGATGAACACGGCCAACAAGCGGCGAAGCTTCGAGCGCAATGCGGCCCATCTCCGGCCGGAGCTCCTGACCGCTAGGATCGTCGATCGGCGCCAGCGCGTCTTAGATGCCGTAAACCGGGCCGAGCGCATCGTCGAGCGCAAGCTTCAACGTGGCGCTCAGCGCATTTCGTCCGCCGATGCCTCGCTCCGCGTTCTGCCGTCACGGCTGATCGGCCAGGTTCATCGCGCATCGGATCGCGTCTCCAGCCTGAGCAGGCGTGGGGATGCGGCGATCGCCGCCGATCTGCGCAGGATGAAAAGCGCGCTTTCGGCGCAGGACCGCGTGCTGCAGTCGCTCTCCTATCACAGCGTTCTGCAGCGGGGCTTCGCGCTGGTGCGCGATGCCGCGGGCGAGCCGGTGAAACAGGCAGCTGCCGTGCATCCCGGGATGGCGCTTTCGCTGGAATTCGCCGATGGCCGCGTGGCGGCGGTCGCCGGCGAGGACGGCACTCCGCCGCAGTCACCGAAGAAGCGGCTTGCGCGCTCCGGCGAGCCGACGAATCAGGGCAGCCTCTTCTGATGCATATCCTGATGGTGCTCGCCCATCCGCTAGAAGAGAGCTTCGCTGCGAGTGTCGCGCGCGTGGCCAGGGAGACGCTCGAGGCCAAAGGCCATACGGTCGATCTGCTCGACCTCTATCGCGAAGGCTTCGATCCGCGGCTGACCGTGGCCGAGCGGGGCAGCTATTTCGATGAAGGTTACGACGCCTCCGGGGTATCGCGCTGGATCGATCGGCTGCGGGCTGCGGACGGACTCGTGCTCGTCTTTCCGCAATGGTGGTTCAATTTTCCGGCGATCCTCAAAGGTTTCTTCGATCGCGTCTTTGCGCCCGGGGTCGCTTTCGACCATGATGCGGCGGGCGGCCGTATCATTCCTCGCCTCGGCAACATCAAGCTGTTCTGGGCGCTGACCAGTACCGGATCCCCCTGGTGGGTCGTGCATCTCTACATGGGAAATCCGGTGCGGCGGCTGCTGAAGCGCGGCATCGCCGCCTTCTGCGGCAAGGGGCTGGACTTCCGCATGCTCACTCTGCACGACATGGATCGGGTGACGGAGGCGAAGCGGAAGCGCCATCTCCAGCGTGTGAGGGCTCTGGTGAGCCGGATCTGACCGGCGACCTATTCGAAGACCGCGAGGAATTTCCTGAGCAGCGCGTCCAGAGCCTCCCGTTCGTCGGGTTCTATGCCTGCAACGAGGCGCTGCTGATTGGCGACATGATCAGTGACCGCCGTGTCCACGCGCTTGAGACCCTGCGGTGTCAGGGCGATGAGGACGCCGCGCCGGTCTTCCGGATTGTCCAGGCGTTCGACAAGCCCGGCTTTCTCGAGCTGGTCGATGCGGTTGGTCATCGTGCCGGAGGTGACCATCGTCGTTCCCAACAGATCGCCCGGCGAGAGCCGGAAGGGCGGGCCGGAGCGCCGCAGCGTTGCGAGCACGTCGAAACTCGCCGAGTTCAGGCCGTGTTCGGCAAGGGTGCTTTCCACCTCACGAGCGAGATGGGCCCGGAGCCGCGATAGTCGGCCGAGCAGGCCCATGGCCGTCACATCCAGCTCCGGCCGCTCTCTGCGCCACTGCGCCAGGATTTTGTCTACGTGATCCATATCCGTCTGCATTAGAGTACTTCCAGGAAAAGTGTGTAACGGTTTTCCGTCCGGAAGTGCGTTGGATCAAATCGTTAGAGCATTTCAGTGTTTCTATGAAACGTTGAAATGCTCTAGCGATCGGAGTGAACGCTTCATCCTTTCTGAAGTCGTAGCCACCATGTATCTTGACGTCAAGATAAATTGGATTAGAGTTATCTTGACGTGGAGATTCTTGAGGTGAAGATATGGGCATCCGCAGCTCCGATATTCTGCTTACGGCCATAGCGCCGGCCATATGGGGCAGTACCTATCTGGTCACAACGGAATTTCTGCCGGCGGGTTACCCGGTCACGGTCGCAATGCTCAGGGCGCTTCCGGCAGGGCTGCTGCTGCTGCTTGTCGTCCGGCAAATGCCGACGGGTGTATGGCTGGCGCGTAGTTTCGTGCTCGGCGCGCTCAACTTCTCGTTCTTCCAGACGATGCTTTTCGTTTCCGCCTACCGGCTGCCCGGCGGTGTCGCCGCAACCGTCGGAGCCATTCAGCCGTTGATCGTGATCGTCCTGTCGCGCATCGTTCTCGGCTCGCCCGCCCGTGCCTTGAGCGTCGTTGCCGGCGTTGCCGGCATGGCGGGGGTCGCGCTCCTGGTGCTGACGCCGAAAGCGGCGCTGGATCCGGTGGGCGTCGCGGCTGGCTTGGCAGGCGCCGTCTCCATGGCATTCGGCACGGTGCTGAGCCGATACTGGACGCCGCCGGTCTCGCCGCTCACCTTTACCGCCTGGCAATTGGCGGCTGGCGGACTGCTTCTGGTGCCGGTCGCCTTCCTGCTGGAACCCTCTTTGCCATCGCTCACTGCAGCCAATATTCTGGGCTTTACCTATCTCGGGCTGATCGGCACGGCCTTCACCTACCTGCTCTGGTTCCGCGGGTTATCGCGGCTCGAACCCTCCCAGGTTTCGCCGCTCGGCTTCTTGAGCCCGGTCGTCGCGATCCTCATCGGCTGGATCGTACTCGATGAGCAGCTGACGGCGGTGCAGGTGCTCGGGATCGCAACCGTCTTCGCAAGCGTGTGGATGAGCCAGTATGCACAGGCGACGCGCCGCGCGGCATCCGCCCCCTCTCTTCGGGTTTAACCAGAGGACCGACCTTCTCCCCGCAAGCGGAGAGAGCGGATGTCCGCAATGATACGCCGGGTTTGCCGCGCGTCTGCTTCGCGCCGTCCGCAGGAAGAAGGTGCGGCAGGCGGATGAGGGGCACCGCCATGCCGCAAAACGATCAGGCCCACTCGCCCTTGCGCATCACGGGCACACGGGCGCCGTCCGCGCGAACCCCATCGATGTCCACCTCGCCGGAACCGATCATCCAGTCGATATGGATGAGGCTCGAATTGCCGCCCTGGGCGCGGATCTGCTCCTGGCTGAGGCTTGCGCCGTCGAGGAAGCACTTCGAATAGCACTGGCCGAGCGCGATGTGGCAGGAGGCATTCTCGTCGAAGAGGGTGTTGTAGAAGAGGATGCCGCTGGCCGAAATCGGCGAGGAATGGGGCACCAGCGCCACTTCGCCGAGCCGCCGGGCGCCCTCGTCGGTATCGAGCACCTTGTTCAGCACCTCTTCGCCCCGCGAAGCCTTGGCCTCGACGATCCGGCCGGCTTCGAAACGCACCTGAATATTGTCGATCAGCGTGCCCTGGTGGGAGAGCGGTTTGGTGCTCGAAACATGGCCTTCGACGCGCAGCGCGTGCGGCGTCGTAAACACCTCCTCGGTCGGGATGTTCGGATTGCAGGTGATGCCGTTCTTGGCGACCGAGGCGCCGCCGTGCCACTCATGCCCATCGGCGAGTCCGACGGTGAGGTCGGTGCCGGGCCCGGTGAAATGCAGGGCGGCGAAGCGCTCTCCGTTCAGCCAGGCCGAGCGCCGGTGCAGCTCGGCATTATGGTCCTTCCATGCGGCGATCGGATCGTCGACGTCGACCCGCGACGCTGCGAAGATGGCGTTTGCGAGTTTTTCGACGGCGACCGCTTCCGGATCGTCCGGGAACATCTGCTTCGCCCAGGAGGGGTTCGGATAGGAGACGATGTTCCAGTTGATGTCGAAATTGGAGATCTTTTCGAGCGCCGGCTTGTAGGCGATCGAGTTCGCCTTGTTGGCGCGGGCGACCTTCGCCGGGTCCTGAGCCGAAAGCAGCATCGGGTTGTCGCCGGCGATGGCCAGGCGCGCTGCTCCTCCCGCATAGGCTTTGGCCATGCCTTCATAGAGCCAGTCGCTGGCGCGGTCGAAGCTCTCGTCGGGCGCATGGGCGTAGCGGGCGAGCGTCGCTTCCTCGTCGGCGTAGAAGGTCGTCACCAGTCCGGCGCCTGCCATATAGGCGTGCTTGGTGATGAGGCGCACGAGCGGCAGCGCCGCGATCGGCGCGGTCATCACCAGGTCCTGACCCTTCTGCAATTGCAGACCGATTTTGATGGCGACCTCGGCGAGCTTTTCGAGCTTGACGGGATCGATTGGATTCCTCGTGGATTGGAGGGGGGCGTTCATGGCGGCTCCTGCTCGTCTTCTTGCGGATGTCAGCGGTTTTAGACCGGTTCCGCGGAAAACAGAAGGGTTCTTCAGGCCGCCACTCTTCCGGTGTCGAGCAACGCCGCTTGGTGCTGCTCGAGGAACGCCATCAGCCGTTGCGGATAGTCCTCGCCGACTGCGGTTTTCACGCTCGGCCTCCCGGCCAGCGCCTCGCGCCAGGCGGTGACGCGCGGCAGGCCCTTAAAGATGCCGCGGTCGGAGATCTGATCGAACACGTCGAAATAGCGGAAGATCGGCGCGAAAACCGCATCTACGAGGCTGAAGCGGCTGCCTGCAAAATACGGACCCTCGGCGAGCTCCGCCTCCACGGTCGCGAATTTCGCCTGGAGCACCTTGCGCTTGGCCTCCAGTGCCGCGGTGTCCTGCGTTGTTTCGTAGACCCAGAGATCGGCAATGATGGAAGAGCCGAACTCCATCCAGCCGCGATGGCGGGCGCGCAGCAGCGGATCGGCGGGATGAAGCTTCGGTCCGGTCTGCGTCTCCTCCAGATACTCGCAGATGACGCTGCTCTCGAAGAGGATCGCTTCGCTCCCGCTTTGCGGAATGCGCAGCAGCGGCACCTTGCCGAGCGGTGAAATCCTCAGGAACCAGTCCGGCTTGTCGGCGAGATCGATATTGACGCGTTGGAAGGGCACGCCCTTTTCCGCAAGCGCGATCGCGGCGCGTTGCACATAGGGGCAGAGATGGTGGCTGATTAGGGTGAGTTGCGCGGTCATCGGTCGCTCCCGGTTCGATTTAGATGCATCTGCATATAACTTGTCTTGCCAGATGGGTCAAGATAGATGTAACTGCATCTATGAGCATGAAGAAGACGGAACGCAGCGAGCCGACCGAGGCCGCTACCCTTGCATGGATCGGTCTGATGCGGGCACAGCAGCGCCTGCTATCCGCCATCGAAAAGGATTTCAAGGAGGCGGCCCTGCCGCCGCTGGCCTGGTACGACGTGCTGTGGGAACTGGTGAAGGCGGATGGCGGGAGGCTGCGCCCCTTCGAGATCGAGGCGCGCACGCTGCTTGCCCAGTACAACCTTTCGCGCCTGATAGACCGGCTGGAGAGGGAAGGCCTCGTGCAGCGGGAGGCTTTCGACGAGGACGCGCGCGGCTGCTGGGTCGTGGTGACCGAGAAGGGGCGGGACACCCGGAAGCGCATGTGGCGGACTTATGCGCCTTCGATCGCGCGCCATGTCGGCGCGAGACTGAGCGAAGGAGAGGCACGCGAGCTCGCGACGCTGCTTTCGAGACTCGGCTGACGCGCGCCCTTCTTCTGCGCAGAGATCAGGCGATCAAAGGCGCGGCGACTGCCCGCAACACGGCCTGCGCGTCCTTCGGTGCAAGCCGTACCTGCAGACCTCTTTGCCCGCCATTGATGAACACCAGTTCTTCGGCAAGCGCCGCTTCCTCGATTGCGGCCGGAACCGTCTTTCTTTGCCCGAAGGGGCTGATGCCGCCGACGTGATAGCCGGTGAGCCGCTCGGCGTCCGCCGACTTCATCATGCTTGCCGACTTGCCGCCGAAGGCTGCGGCGAGCTTCTTCATGCTCACCTCCCGGTCCGAGGGCACGATGCAGCAGACCGGCTTGCCGTCCACCTCGGCCATCAGCGTCTTCAGCACGCGGGAAGGGTCTTCGCCGAGCGCCTCCGCCGCCTGCAGTCCGACGCGTTCGGCACCGGGATCGTAGTCATAGCTGTGAACGGTGAAGATCACGCCGGCCTTTGCGAGAGCCTGCGTCGCCCGGGTCGTCTTCGACATGGTCTAAGCCCCGAACGCGGCTTCGTAGAGTTCCGGCTTGAAGCCGACCAGCAGCCTGCCCTGGGCCTCGAGCACCGGGCGCTTGATCATCGACGGCTGCTCGAGCATCAGCGCGATCGCCTTGTCGGCCGTCAGGTCCCGCTTGTCGGCCTCATCCAGCTTGCGGAAAGTGGTGCCCGAGCGATTGAGCAGCGTCTCCCAACCGAGTTCGGCGCACCAGCGCTCGAGTCGCGCACGATCGATGCCTTCCGCCTTGTAGTCGTGGAAATCGTAGGAAGTGCCGCGGCTGTCGAGCCAATTCCGCGCCTTCTTCATCGTGTCGCAGTTCTTGATGCCGTAGATCGTAACCGTCATGCCTAATCGTTCCGTTCTTCAAGATGCGGGAGGACATAGCCGGGCGCCGCGCGTCGGAAAAGGCCCGGAGCATAAGACAAGAGATCAGAGACTGGTGAACTTGCCGGCAACCTCGGCGGCTTCCGCCGTCTTGAGCCCGGCGATGTTGATGCGGCCGGATGCCGGCATATAGATGCCGTGCTCGGTCCTCAGCCGCATCACTTCCGCTTCGGAAAGCGGCAGCATGGAAAACATGCCCTCCTGATCGGCGACCGCGCCGAGGCTCTGCCAGCGGGTGCGGAGTCCCTCGGCAAGCGACCGCCGCAGGCCGGTCATCCTGAGCCGCATCGTCTCGAGTTCCTCCGCCCAGCCGCGCCTGAGGTCCGGGTCGTCAAGGATCGTCCGCACCACCGCTGCGCCGTGATCCGGCGGCATGGAATAGCTGGTGCGGGCGAGGCCCGCGAGGTTTGAGCGCACCCTGTCCGCCGACGCAGAAGAGCTGGTCCGCGCGAAGATCGCGCCAGTGCGCTCGCGATAAAGCCCGAAGGACTTCGAGCAGGAAACCGCGACGAGCGCTTCCGCGACGACGCCGAGAAGATGCCTGAGGCCCGCGACATCCTGGTCGAGCCCGCGGCCGAAGCCCTGATAGGCGAGGTCGACGAGCGGCAGCAGGCCGCGCTCGGCGACCAGGGCGGCGATTTCCATCCATTGCGCTTCGCTCAGGACGCCACCGGTCGGGTTGTGGCAGCTTGCATGCAGCAGCACGGCGTCGCCGGGTGCGGCACCTTCCAGCGCGCTCACGAGGTTATCGAAGATTACCGACTGCGACGGAATGTCGAAGAAGTCGTAGGTGGCGATATCGAGCCCGGCCGCCTTGAAGATCGGCGCGTGGTTCGGCCAGCTCGGCAGCCCGAGCCAGATGCCTCGGCCGCCCATGCGCGCAATGAGGTCAGCCGCCAGGCGGAGTGCGCCGGAGCCGCCGGGCGTCTGGACGCCCGCAACGTGGCTCCGCTCGACCGTGTCGCCGCCGACGAGTTCCCATAGCCGATCGAGGAAGACGAGGTCGCCTTCGGGGCCGATATAGGCCTTGCTGTCCTGTGTTTCGAGCAGCCGCCTTTCCGCCGCCTTGACGGCCCGGAAGATCGGCGTGCGTCCGGTCTCGTCGCGATAGACACCAACGCCGAGATCGACCTTTCCGGGGCGCTCATCCTTCCTGAACAGGCCGATCAGGGCCAGCAAGGGATCGTCGGCTTGGCGGGCGAGGGCGTCGAACATCCGGTATTCCTTGTGGAGCAGTGGATCGGATCATAGTCGTTTCCCACAGGCGGAAAGGCAAGCGGTTCCGCACCGCGACTGGTCGAAACGGCGGGTTCAGGCCTCCAGCGTCCCCGGCTTGCGCGCCGCACGCGAAGGCCCGGCGCAGGCGATCTTCATCAGGTCGGACCGGCGGCGGGCGAGACGGGTGGAGACGCGCGTGACGATGAGCCCATCCTGCGGCGCCCGAACCTCGACGGTGCCGCCCGGCACGCCGGGGCGGACCAGGATGGTCGCCAGCAGTTCTCCGGCCTCGACGCTGTCGCCGATATCGCGGTGGAAGAGGACCGCACCGGCCTCCGGTGCGCGGATCATCTCGATATTGTCGAGCGGCACGGCTTTGCCGGCAAAAGCCGGAAGGCCGACGCCGGTGCTCGCAACGACTCCGCGGCCGGCAAGAAAGCGAAACATGCTTTCGGCGTCCTTGCGCGCAATTTCCGGATAGACGTCGCGCGTGCCGCGCAATTCCACGGTCACCGACAGGCGGCCGGGCAGGGCGGTCCTGCGCTCGCCTTCGCTCTCGTGCTTCCATGCATGGGCGACCGCCTCCTCGAAGGCCGAGCTTTGCCCGTCGGAAAGGAACACCGCCTCCATGTCGAGGGCCGCTGCAAGGTCGGCGGCCTCCGGCCAGAATGCCTCGTCGATATAGGCATATTGCAGCCCCTCGTCGTCGCAATGGAGGTCGAGCACCAGATCCGCGCCGAGCGCCATATGAAGAAGGTGCCGCTTCAGCCGATCGACGGCCGAGTAACGGTCCGGCCCTTCAAGCAGACCGTCACGCTCGCCAAGGGAGATCAACGGGAAATCCCGGTTGAAATTGGTGCGGGAGCCCAGATCGAAGCGGCCCTGCAGTTCGCCGAAATGCGACTGCGCCGCGCCGATCGGATTTGCCTGAGGAACGATGGTGATATCCCCGAGAACGGCGCCGTCATTCTCCGCCTGGCGGAGCCGTTCGAGCAGGAAATGAAGAAGTGCCGTTCCCGGCAGCTCGTTGGCATGGAGCGCCGCCTGGATATAGGTCCGCGGCGCTGCGCCGTTTGCCCCCTTGAACCGGAACACCGGCAGCCGCCACTCGATGCCCGGCGTATCGCCGGCGAAGATGATTTCGGAAATGTCCACTCGTTTCGTCCTCAAACTCGAAAACCGGTTATGAGACTTGGCATTGCCGTATTGCAAGCCCGACGACGGCTGTAGACCCTGGCTGCCGCCGATCTCAATCCTCATCGACCGTCGGAAGGTCAAGAGCCGAGCGCAGCACGCCGACGCCGCGCTTGTAGAGCATCGCATATCGCGCCGGCGCCAGCAGATCGGCCCCGGGCGTGAACCCGGGAATGGTCTTGTTGAATGGAATCGCACCGCAACCGGGCGTAAGGCAATCGAGTTTGCCCTTGGGACACTCGTTGAAGCGGCAGAGGCGACCGAGATAGCGATCACTTCCCGGCTCGAACAGGAAGGTATCGACCTTGTTGCCCGGAACACTCATGCCGGCTCCGGATTCGAATGCCTTTCGCAAGGAGCGGGCGCATGCCTTGCTCAGTTCGGTGAGGCGCTCTTGCGTGTCGAGCCAGAGCGCCATGTCGAGATCACTGCATTCGTGCCAGACCTCGATGCCGCTGCTGCGGAAACCCCTGAAGCGAGGGACCTCCTTCCAGAGCGGCTTTGCAACCGAGCCGATGACGGCGATCGCCTGAACTTCAGAGAACCCGGCCCAGGAGCGGGCGACGATGTCCGCCGCCAGGCGGTAATCATGCTGCAGTTTGAGCAGATAGCGGTTTTGACTGTCGATCTCCGAGCGGCGCATGACATCCAGATTAAATTAAAGCCTCACGTGAACAAGGTGGAGGACGGTTTTGATTATTTTTCGCATCGCCGGATGGGCAAAATGACTCCCACTCGATTGTTGATCTCTGACTTAAGTCATTGTTTTTTCCTTGAAAAATTATTTTTTCGCTCTCCGAAATACCGTCATGTGGACCGTCAAAAAACGGCGCTTTTGAAATCATTGGATTTTGGGGTCATTTGCGAAAATCGTGCCTTCGCTTTCGCATAAAGTACCGTCAAGCAAGGCGTATCACACGATTAGCGACGATACCACTGTGCCGCGACCAGACCGTCCACCGACCGCGCGACCTTGCTATACGCCCGAATTCTGGCTATATTACTGGAAATATTGGAGCCAGTCATGGGAAGTTCACAGAAGCGCGCCATCCAGAATTATCGCTCTCGCCTTGGCAAGCGCGGCCTTGCTCGCTTCGAAGTGCTTGGCCGGGACGCTGATCGCGACCTTATCCGATCGCTAGCCAGGCGCCTGTCCGAAGACACGCCCGAGGCCTCAGAGCTTCGCGCCACCGTCAGCAAGTCGATCGCTGGCGATCCGCCAAAACCTGGCGGCATCCTCGCGGCGCTGCGGCGTTCGCCGCTGGTGAACGCGGAACTCGATCTTTCCCGCCCCCGTGAAAATGCGCGCAAGGTCGACCTGTGACGCGCTATCTGCTGGACACCAATATCATCAGCAATGTTGTTAAACCGCAGCCATCGGAGTCGCTTCTGGCGTGGATGTCGAGGCAGCGTGATGAGGACCTGTTCATCGCGTCGCTGACCGTTGCGGAAATTCGACGGAGGATTCTGGAGAAGCCACGAGGCAAGAAGCGCGACGCTCTCGACAGGTGGTTTTCTGGGCCTGAAGGGCCTCAGGCTCTGTTTGCTGGCCGCATCCTGTCGTTCGACGACAAAGCGGGCCTGATCTGGGCGCAGCTAATGGCGGCGGGCAAAGCGGCCGGTAAGCCGCGCGGCGGGCTCGACATGATTATCGCTGCTGTCGCCGGCGCAAACGACTGCGTGGTAGTAACAGATAATGAAAGGGATTTTGCCGGAGTTGAGATCCTCAATCCTATGCGCGGAGCGATCTAATGCAGCGCCGGTCGGACGAATGCGTGGGGGATCTGATGGCTGAAACTCAAATAGAGTGGACGGATTCCACTTGGAACCCTGGCAGGAAGTTCGATCGTCACTGCCGGCTGCACGCACTGCTATGCAATCGAAATGGCCAAACGACCGAACTCCATGATCAGCCGAACCTCTGATTTTCCCGCCTTTTCTACGATATTCTACGCTGTAGCCGCCGATCGCCGCCGTTTCCTCACTCCCACTCGATCGTGCCCGGCGGCTTGGAGGTGACGTCGTAGACGACGCGGTTGATGCCGCGGACCTCGTTGATGATGCGGGTGGCGGCGCGGCCGAGAAATTCCATGTCGTAGTGGTAGAAGTCGGCGGTCATGCCGTCGACGGAGGTGACCGCACGCAGCGCGCAGACGAATTCGTAGGTGCGACCGTCGCCCATGACGCCGACCGTCTGCACGGGAAGCAGCACGGCGAAGGCCTGCCAGATGGCGTCATAGAGGCCCGCCTTGCGGATCTCGTCGAGATAGATCGCGTCCGCTTCGCGCAGGATTTCCAGCTTCTCGCGCGTGATGCCGCCGGGGCAGCGGATCGCGAGGCCGGGGCCGGGGAAGGGATGGCGGCCGATGAAGCTTTCGGGCAGGCCGAGTTCGCGGCCGAGCACGCGGACTTCGTCCTTGAAGAGCTCGCGCAGCGGCTCGACGAGCTGCATGTTCATGCGCTCCGGCAGGCCGCCGACATTGTGATGCGACTTGATCGTCACCGAGGGGCCGCCGGTGAAGGAGACGCTTTCGATGACGTCAGGGTAGAGCGTGCCCTGGGCGAGGAAGTCGGCGCCGCCGAGCTTCTTGGCCTCTTCCTCGAAAACCTCGATGAAGAGACGTCCGATGATCTTGCGCTTCGTTTCCGGGTCGCTGACGCCTTCGAGTTCGCCGATGAAGCGATCGGAGGCGTCGATGTGGAGCAGATGAAGGTTGTAATGCTCCTGGAACATGGCGACGACGTTCGCCGCCTCGTCCTTTCGCATCAGACCATGATCGACGAGGATGCAGGTGAGCTGGTCGCCGACCGCTTCGTGGATAAGGAGGGCCGCAACCGAGGAGTCGACGCCGCCGGAAAGCGCGCAAATAACCTTCTTGTCGCCGACCTGCTTGCGGATAGCCTCGACCGCCTTGGCGCGGTAGGCCGACATGGTCCAGTCCCCCGTAATGCCGGCGACCTTGTGGACGAAGTTGGCGATGAGCTTTGCGCCGTCGGGCGTATGCACGACTTCCGGATGGAACTGGACGGCATAGTATTTGCGCTTTTCGTCGGCGATGAAGGCAAAGGGTGCGTTGGAAGAGGTAGCGACGACTTCGAAGCCGTCGGGCAATGCGGTTACCCGGTCGCCATGCGACATCCACACCTGGTGGCGCGAGCCGAGCGACCAGAGCCCGTCGAAAAGTGCGCAGTCCTTCTCGACTTCCAGGAACGCCCTTCCGAATTCACGGTGATGGCCGCTCTCGACCTTCCCCCCGAGCTGGGCGCACATGGTCTGCTGGCCGTAGCAGATGCCGAAGACCGGCAGGCCGCTGTCGAAAATGACGGAAGGCGCGCGGGGCGAGCCGATGTCGAGGGTCGAAGCCGGGCTGCCGGACAGGATCACCGCCTTCGGCTTCAGCCGGTTGAAGCCTTCCTCGGCCGACTGGAACGGCACGATCTCGCAATAGACGCCGGATTCGCGTACGCGCCGGGCGATGAGCTGCGTCACCTGGCTACCGAAGTCGACGATCAGGACGGTATCGGGATGGGCTGTCTGGGTCATAGCGGGCCTTCAAGCAAGCTTGATCATGGCGAGCCTTTAATGAAAGCCCGCCTTTGGCGCAACGATAACATTGCACCCGGACAATCAGGCGCCCGGGCGGAAGGCTCAGAGCCGGATTTCGCCCGCCTCCAGCGCCGCCTCGAGCCGGTCGATGGTGGCTGCGAGCTTCTCGTCTATCACGTTCAGGTATTCGGTCCAGTCGCCGACATGCTTCAGCTCCGCCTTCCCGTCCGAAATGCCGCGCAGGCCGATGAGCGGCACGCCATACGACTGGCAGGCGCGCAGGATCGCAAAGGTCTCCATCTCGACCATGTCGGCGTCGATCTCGTCATAGGTCCTGCCGGAGACGATGTCGGCGCCGGTCGAGAGCCGTGCCTTCTTCACGCCGGGAATGCTGAGCGGCAGTTTAACGACGGCAGGCAGATCCAGGAAGGGCGTCGCGCCCTTCTCGAAGCCGAGGGGCGAGGCGTCCATGTCGCGGTAGGCGACCGAGACCGCCTGGTAGATTTCGGTCTGTTCGAGCGTCGCGGACCCGGCCGAGCCGAGCGAGACGACGAGGTCCGGCAGGCTGCCTCCGGCGTGGAGCTCCGCAAGCGCCCTGGTCAGGCTGACGGCCGCCTCGACCGGACCGACGCCCGTCATCAGCGGTGCGATCCTGGCACGGAGGGAGGGACCGTACTCGGCGTCCACAGCCATGACATAGAGAATAGTGCGCCCCGCTACCGGCTTGAGTTCGAAGCTCATCCTTCGATCCCCTCGCGTCCGCGCACCACCATCATCGTGCCTGTCATCGAGGCGATGAGCTTGGCCGGTCCGTCGGACCTGACCGCATAGGCCCGCCCGTCCGAGACGATGATCGTCGTGCCGGGCTTTGTCACCTCGCCGCGAAAGAGGAAGCGCTCGCCCCGTCCGGGCGAAAGCAGATTGACCTTGAACTCGATCGTCAGCAGCGATGCGTCGGGGTCGATCACCGAATAGCCGGCATAGGTACCCGCCGCATCGAGCGCGGCGGAAATTACGCCGGCATGCAGAAGGCCGTGCTGCTGCGTCAGCTTGGGATCAAAGGAAAGCTCGATCTCGACGGTCCCCGGTTCGACGCGCGTGAGTTCGGCTCCGATCGTGCGCATCGCGGCCTGCCGTCTGAAGCTTTCCCGGATGCGCTTCCTGAAGTCGTGAGGATCGCTTTCGTCCATGTGTCGGTTTTGCCTTGATTCCCCGGACAACGCCGCCCGGATTTTCCCGGAGACTGGCACGCCGGCTGCGGCCCGGCAAGCTCAATTCATGAGGAAAATCGAACCGTTGAGCAGGGTCGCGAAGGCCACCCATGCAAGGTAGGGCACAAACAGCAGAGCCGAAATCCGGTCCTTGCGCAGGCTTGCGAGGATGAATGCCACGATGGACGCGAACAGGGCGAAGATGACGACCAGCGCGGCAGCGATCTGGTGCAGCCCGAAAAACAGCGGCGACCAGAGAAAGTTCAGGATCATCTGGGTGAGCCACAGCGGCCACAGGACGGAGTGGCCGCGATGATCGAGAAAGCTGCGGGCGCCGGCAATTCCGATCATCACGTAAAGGATCGACCAGGCCGGAGCGAAGACCCAGTCCGGCGGCGTGAAGCTCGGCTTTGCCAGCGACCGATACCATGCGTCGGGGATGTTGATGTAGCCGATGGCGAGGCCGAGGCCGAGAACGGCAATGACGAAGAGGACATGCACCACGGTTCTGTTCATGCGTGCTAAATGGAGCCGGGGGCGGCGATTTCCAGTCGCTGTACCGTTTGGCGGCGAAGCGGCGCCACCTATATGTGGTCTATGAAAAGCTTCCGGCGCATCGAAATCCGCCCGGCCGTGCCCGACGACCTCATGACGATCGCGTCGGTCCTGGTCAGGACCTGGCGCGCGACGTTTCGCGGCATCATATCCGACGCCTATCTCGATGCCATGACCGTCGAGGACCAGGCGATACGGCATGCGCGGCGCATGCGTCTTCCGGGCAGCTTCATCATGGTCGCGGCCGACATGACCGACGACCGGGTGATCGGCTTTGCAAATTGCGGCAAGGCAAGGGGAATGCCGCCAGCATTCGACCGGGAGCTCTACGAACTCTATCTTCTGCCGGAGTTCCATGGCGCAGGCCTCGGCTCCGCGCTGGTGCGCAGCGTCGCCGGCCATTGCCGCGACACAGGAGGATCGTCGCTTTTTGCCTGGGTGCTGAAGGGTAACCCCAACCGGGTATTCTATGAGCGGCTCGGTGCCCGCGCCGTCGGCGAGGGCCGGGTCAGCGTCGGCAGAGAAAGCCTGGATCAGGTGGCCTATCGCTGGGACGATCTCGCGGCGCTCTCCGACTTCGGAGACGCGTCCATCTGATCCGTCGCCAGCCGGATTATGTGCTGATCCCAGGCAACGGGGCTCCTTCGCTCCTTGAATAGGCCGCGGTAGGAGGAGACGGCGAAACCGTGCTTCGCGGCGGCAATGCCCGCTGCGTCCGCAACCGGTTCCTCCTTGAGGACGGCACCGGTTTTGGCGTTGAGGGTCACCGCGACGTTGCCCTTGGGAGAGGTGAGGCCGACGAGCCCTTCCTGGCGGCTGACCGCGATAGCGCCGACATAGTTTGCGAGCGCCGCGGTGGTTCGTTCCGGCAGGTCTACGAAGGTCAGGTCCTCGCCCTTGGCGAAGTGCCCGACCAGCGGCGGAAGGTCGTTGCGCGCACCTTCGTACTGGCAGGCGAACCAGACACGTCCGTCGGCGCCGATGTCGACATGTCGGGTCGAAAGGCGATTGAGATGAGGCGGCAGCGCATGCTTCTCGATGAGCGCCCCCGTCGCGGCGTCCACGAGTGCCAGGCTCGGCTCCATGCGGTCGAGATTGAGCTTGGTGCGGCCGAAATCGGGGTGGGTCTCGATGCCGCCATTGGCTATTGCGAGCGTGCGTCCGTCGGCGGCAAGCGTCATGTCGTGCGGGCCGATGCCGTAAGTCGGGAACTCGCCGATACGGGAAAAATCCCGGCGGCCATCATAGATGCCGACCATGCCGCGATTGGCGGAGAAGTCGTTTTCGGTCGCATAGAGCAGCCGGCCGTCGGCCGAGAAGCAGCCATGGCCGAAGAAGTGCCGGCCCTCGGCGGAGGTGATGACGACCGGCTCGGCGGTGCCGTCCGGCGCAAAGATCATGGCATAGGTGCCCGGCCGCCGGGCAAAGGCGACCGCGCGCCGGCTTACCGGGGAGAAGGTCATGCCGTGCGCGCGCGCCGGCAGCAGCCTGCGCTCCACGATCTCGCCCGTTTCCGTGAGCGTCGCGACACCGTAGCTGCCGTCCTGCGCCATGAAGGCCGAGGCGAAGACGGCATCGGCCCTTTCGAGGGCGAAGGCGCCCCGGGGGGCAAGGGCGGCCACCCACGCGGCACCCGCCATTTTGACGAAGCTGCGGCGGTCGATGAGGGTATTGGTCTTCATGCGATTTCCTGCAACGGTCGAATTCCTGCAACGAGCGAGGTCACTCCGCTATCACAGCCAACCTCGCCGTTTGAAATAGACATACGGCAACAGGGCCGAGGCGACCATCAGCATCAGCGCATAGGGATAGCCGAAACGCCAGGTGAGTTCCGGCATCACCTCGAAGTTCATCCCGTAAATCGAGGCGACCAGGGTCGGCGGCAGAAACACGACGGCGGCGACCGAGAAGATCTTGATGATCTGGTTCTGTTCGAGGTTGATGAGCCCCAGCGTCGCGTCGAGCAGGAAATTGATCTTGTTCGACAGGAACAGCGCGTGGTCTCCGAGGGATGCCGCGTCGCGCTGAACGAGCTTTATCCGCTGCCGGCTCTCCTTGGCCGCCTTGCGGTGCGTGGTCCCCTCAATGGCGACGTGATAGGCGACGAGCCTGCCAATGCTGACGAGGCTTTCGCGGATGACGGTCAGCAGGTCGCCCTTCTGGCCGATCTGCTCGATCAGCGACTGCAGGTCGCGCGTCTTCTTGGTGGCGCTGGCGTTCGACTTGCGGAAGACCTCCCGTGAGATCTGATCGACGTCGTTGCCTGCGCGCTCCAGAGCATCCGCCGTACGGTCGATCATCGCCTCGAGCAGGCCGAGCATCACGAGCTCTCCCGTCTCGCACGCCGCGCCGTTCGGCTTCATGATGCGGTTGGCATAGACCTGGAACGGCTTCGGCTCCGCATGGCGGACCGTCACGAGGGTCGCGCCTTTGAGGATGAAGGTGACGGGCACCTTGGCCGGGTAATCGCTGTCGAGTTTGGCGGTCGCCGTCATCGTCATGAACTCGGCGCCGTCCTCCTGGTAAAGCCGGTCGGAAAGCTCGATTTCCTGCATCTCGTCACGGGTCGGAATGGCAATGCCGAGGCGCTCCTCGACAAGGCGCGTTTCTTCGCTCGACGGATTGAAGAGATCGAACCAGATCACCGGTTCCTGGCATGCCAGGCCGTCGAGGAGATCGACGTGCACAAGTCGGCTGTTCTGGCTTTTGTAGATGCGCAGCATTTCAGGCTCCATGGGGCCGAGTCATCCGACCGGCGGAGCCCTGATCAAATCAGGTCCGGACGGCCGTGAGCATGAAGGCTCGACTTCGACTGTCGGGGTTCATCTTGAGTTGATCCTTGTTGGTGAGACATGTCCGCGTAGGCGGCCATGGATGCGCTTTGCTCCGAAATGCCCTGCTTGTCAACCATCGGGTTCCGCAGCGTTTTCACGTTCCCGTGTCAGTCGCCGTCGGCGAAGGAGAATCCGGCGCCGAGGCCGATCGAACCGCCGAATTCGCGATTGAGCCGGTCGAGCAGATCGGCCGTGTTCAGTGCGATGAAATCCAGCTTGGCGCGCTGCCTCTCGTCGGCAAGCGCGTCCTCGATCGGCCCGTCGAGACCGTCCGTAGCGGCGATCAGAGCCTTGAAGAGGAAGTCGATGGAACCGGCGATCGAGCGGCTGTCGGCTGGCAGAAGGCTTTCCATCCCGGCCGTATCGAAGAGTCTCTGGAGACCACCGAGATTCGCGGAGATCGCCGGCATCGTGTTGGCCGAGCGCCAGTAGATGGCAAGTTTCGGACGGCCCCTGTCGGGCGTCCCGTCGACCGTTCCGGCGTAGAAGGTCCGCAGCCGCTGGTCCTTGATCATCTCGACGCTGTGGACGAGCACGCCGAGAAGCTCGGTCGCGGCTTCCCTGTTGTCCCGGAAGAGCGGATTGCCCGGGCCTGGCTTCTTCCAGGCCGCCTGGATCCCGTCCGGCTTTTCCCATGCGGCAAGGAGCTCGCCCGCGATGCTCCTCAAATTCTGCGAGACCGCAAGCCCATATCGGCAGCGAAAATCCCCTTCCTTGCCGGAGAGAACCTCCGCGCCGGTACCGTAGAGCACGAATTCGAGTGCCCCGAGGCCCTGGACGGCGACGCTCTTCCCCTTGAGGGTCTCCGGGCTTGTGGCGCTCTCGTCTTTCTTGGCGAGAATTGCCTGGACCTGCTTCAAGCCCGTGCTTTTCCGGTCGGGATAGAAGAGGAAGCGTTCGAAACGGTTCTGTTCGAGGGCCGGACCGAGGCGGATGATCTCGATCGCGGACCATCTCTCGACGACGCTCGAAAAGGCCGACCGAGCCGCTTCGAGGGGCGTCGCGGAAGGTGACTTGCAGAGCGCGGCGCTCGCTTCGGAGAGGGCGTTCGTCGCCTCTGCGAGGTCTCGATAGCCGGGTATGATGAAGCCGTCCACGGCCTGCGCCATCACGCTCGGCACGGCCGCCTCTTCGACGACACGCGGGGAAAGCGCACCGCCTTCCTGCGCCGCCGCGGGGGCAGCGAGGAATATCAGGCTAAGGGCGAGAGGAAGGCTCGCGAACGGAAGGCGCATCAGAGGGACTCCAGGAATGTGATCATGGCTTTGCGGTCGTCCTTCGGCATGGCGGCGAAGGCATTGCGTGCCTTCGCCGCTTCGCCGCCGTGCCAGAGAATGGCTTCGGCCAGATTTCGGGCGCGTCCGTCATGGAGAAGGAAGCTGTGCCCACTCACGGTCTTGGTCAAGCCTATGCCCCAAAGCGGGGGCGTGCGCCATTCGCGGCCACTGGCCGCGCCGACCTGCTGGCCGTCGGCGAGGCCTTCGCCCATGTCGTGCAGGAGGAAGTCGGAATAGGGCCAGATGAGTTGAAACGCCTGCGCCTTGTGGGTGGCGTCCCGGCGGGTCACGAATTTCGGTGCATGGCAGGCGGCGCAGCCGGCTTCATGGAAGAGCCGTTTGCCCCTCAAGGTTTCCGGAAAGCTCGCCTTGCGGCGAGCAGGCACGGCAAGATTGGAGGAATAGAACGTCACGAGGTCGAGCACCGGGTCGGGGGCCTCGACCGCTCCGAGCCACGGCTGCACGCCGTCCGGCAGATCGAGGCAGCCCGTCTGGGCAGCCGTGCAATCGCCATGACTGCGGTCGAAATCGGAGGTGGAGATGCCGATATCGACGGCAAAGGCATCGGCGACCTGCTGGCGCACGGAAGGGTTCTGCGCTTTCCAGCCGAAGCGGCCGAGAGTGACGCGGCCGGTCCGGCGCTCGCGCACGAGGGCCGGCCGTCCGCTGATGCCGTCGCCGTCGCGATCCTCCGGATCGGCACGCGCCAGAATGTCGGCCTCGTGGATGGCCTCGATGAGACCGATGCCGATCATCGGCGAGGCGACGCGCGGCGACAGCGTCGTCGCCGCATCGAGCGGTCCGTAACCGGGATCGGCGATCGCATAATGCGGCTTGCGGAGCGGGACCGTATCGCCGCCGGCAAGCGCCACCAGTTCTTCCGTATAGGTGATGTCGAGGCGGCCCTCGGCAGCAAGCCCCGGCACGGCGCTGTCCTGAAGCTGAGCACCATAGACCGGGTCGGGAAAGTTGAGCCGTGCATGGGAGGCGATCTCCGCGCGCTCGGCATCGTCGCGCGGGGCACGGGCGAGCCGAAGGAGCATCGACGTCGCGTCGGCGGCCCCCTCGGGCGGACGGCCGCGTCCGTCGCGGACATGACAGCTCTCGCAGGCCCTCGCATTGTAGAGCGGCCCCAGCCCGTCCGAGGCCTGCGTGGAAGAGGGTGAGGAGACCCAGAGCTTTTCGAAGAGCGCCTTGCCGAGGTGAAAATCCTGTTCGTCCTCGAAGGGGAGGTTGTCCGATGCCTGGGAGAAAATCATCCGATCCGCCCGTGCAATTGTCGTCGCAGCACCGGCCGGCATTGCTTCGAAGGGCTCAGGCCTGGAAAAATCGGTGGTCGGGCGCGTGACCGACAGAACGCGCTCGAGGTCATCGGCGGAAAGGTCGTCGCGAACAGGTGCGCACCCGACATCCGCCTTTTCCGCGATGCCGCCATCACGCGACGCCGCGGGGGCGACGCAAATGAGAGCGGCAACGGTCAGTGCGAAAAAGCGGGCGAAGACATTCATCAAGGGAGGCCGGGCCGCCACCTGTCCGTCGCGACCCGCCTTTTCAGCTTATTGGAAGACGGCGCCAGGATTATCCAGGCTGTCGGAACCTTCAAGTTCCACCGTGCCGAGATCGAGTGCGGCGATGACGCGCTCGACGGTCTTCGCCTGGGCGATCAGCCCGTCGATCGCCGCCTGAACCGTCGCATTGCCCTCCGCATTGCTCTCGCCGATCATCTGGTCATAGGCCTCGCCCGCTTCTGCGCGCCTGGCCATCGCCTGCATCTTCTCGACCGTGGTGGCGAGACCATCCTTCATTTCCTTGTCGAGGGCCGCATCCTTGGCAGCGACGAGCTCGGAAAGCGAAGGGCCGGTGAGCTTGCTGCCGTCGACGCGGGTATACTCGCCGCTATAGGCGGACTGGATGCCGATCGCGTCGTGCAGGTGCGAGTTGTGGGTGTTGTCGGAGAAGCAGTCGTGCTCCTCTTCCGGGTCGTGGAGGAGCAGGCCGAGCTTCATGCGCTCGCCCGCAAGTTCGCCGTAGGAGAGCGATCCCATGCCGGTAAGGATCGCCACGAGGCCGGCTTTCGGGTCCGCCTCGACCGCCTTGGTCGCAGCGCCGTCCGGCGTCCAGTTTGCGACCATCTCCTTGAGGTCGGAGACGAGCAGGCTCGTCGCTGCCTTCAGATAGGCGGCGCGGCGATCGCAATTGCCGTTGGTGCAGGCCTTGGTGTCGAAATCCGTGTAGGGCCGGTTGCCGGCACCCGGGCCCGTTCCGTTCAGATCCTGCCCCCACAACAGGAATTCGATCGCGTGATAGCCGGTCGCGACATTTGCCTCGATGCCGCCTGCCTCCTGCAGCGTGCCGGAAAGGAGCTCCGGCGTGATATCCGTGGCATCGACGTCCTGCCCGTCGATCTTGATCGCCTTGTTGGCGATGACATTGGCGGTGAAAAGGGCGTTCTCGTCGCTCTCGCTGCCGTAGCTTGCGTCGACATAGTCGATCAGGCCCTCGTCCAGCGGCCAGGCGTTCACCTTGCCTTCCCATTCGTCGACGATCGTGTTGCCGAAGCGATAGACTTCCGTTTCCTGATAGGGGTTGCGCGCCTTCAGCCAGGCCTCCCGCGCGGCCTTCAAGGTCTCCTCGCTCGGGCTTGCAATCAGCGCATCCACGGCCTTTTCCAGCGCTTCTGCCGTGGCCAGGGCATCTTCGTATTTGGCGTGCGCAACGGCCGCGTAATGCTTGACGACCGCGGCTGCGTCCGTCGCCGCATTCGCCGGCTGCAACGCCAGCGCAGATGTCGCCGTCATGAGCGCCAGCGCCGCGGCGCGGATGAAATTCTTGGTCATGACCCTCTCCTTGTTGCTCGTCGATAGAGCGTACAGCTCCAACCCCGTGAAAAGCGCAAGAGTCATGGACCAAAAGCAAACTGGTGTCAAAGTGTATAGTTTAGAACGGCTTGAAGGTGCAGCCCTGCCTGGATGGCGGGAATCCGCGCCGGCCTAACTCTTCCTGCCCATGAGACAGAAGAAGAATCCGTCGGTTCCGGTCGATGCCGGCGTCAGCGTCACGGTCTTCATATCGGCGGACCAGGGCTGCGCCTTGTCGGTGCCGAAGAGCGCCGCCCAGTTGTCGGCGGCCGAGAGGACCTCGAATTCCGGATTGTCCTCGCAGAAGCCGTAGACCTGCGCCTCGTTCTCCTCCGGAAGGACGGAACAGGTGACGTATATCAGATGTCCGCCGGGGCGCACGAACTGGGCGGCACCGGCAAGCGCCTCCTCCTGCTGGGCCAATCGCTCCTCGAGGTTCTTCTGCGTCAGGCGCCATTTCGTGTCGGGGCGCCGCCGCCAGGTTCCGGTCCCGGTGCATGGCGCATCGACAAGCACGCGATCGACCCGCCCTATGAGCGATGCGAGCGACTCGGTCGACTCGTGCACCTGCACGTTGCGGGTGCCGGCACGCTTCAGCCGCTCGATAATGGGCGCCAGCCGTTTGCGGTCGGCGTCGTAAGCGTGGACCTGGCCCTTATTGTTCATCGCCGCCGACATGGCCAGCGTCTTGCCGCCGCCGCCGGCGCAATAATCGAGCACCTGCTCGCCCTCGCCGGGCAAGGCGAGGTCTGCGACAATCTGCGACCCCTCGTCCTGCACCTCGAACCAACCCTTCTGGAACGAGATTTCCGCCGTTACGTTCGGCAGGCGCGAAGCGCCCTCGCCGGCGGGAATGCGCACGCCATGCCGGGCAATCGCCGCGGGCTCGGCGCCGCTGCGCTCCAGCGCCTTGAGCACCTTTTCGCGCGTCGCCTTCAGCGTGTTGACGCGCAGATCGAGAGTCGGCCGGCCGGCAAGAGCCTTCGCCTCGGCGAGCCAGTCGTCGGAGAAATTCTCTTCGAACGAGGCCTGCGTCCATTCCGGAATATCGCCCTGCACATGCAGGGGAGCATCTTCGAGCCGTCGCTGAGCGAAGGCCTTCATCATCGCTTCCGAAGGCGCCTCGGGCGCGAACCGGTCGTCGGCAAGTTCCGCTGCAAGCGTGTCGGCGCGATAGCCCCATTGCCGGTACATGACCGCATGGCCGAGGGCTACCGGGGTGTCGCTATCCATGAGAAAGGCGTGGGAGAGTTTCATCCGCAGGGCATCATAGACGATGTTGCCGATGGCGGCGCGGTCGCCGGAGCCGGCGAAGCGGTGGGACAGGCCCCAATCCTTGAGGGCATCGGCGACGGGTCGCCTGCGCTTTTCGATATCGCCAAGAACCTCGATGGCTCCGGAGAGCCTTCCGCCCAATCGCATCTTCGATGAACTCCTTTTTCGCCGTGGTAGCGGCGATGACATCGAAGAGCAAGACGGCGGCCGCATTATGTAAGGGGCGCGACCGGCCCTTGCAGTCTGGCTCGCCCGAGATGAATCGAGCGAAACCTGCGCATCGTCAGGAGTTGACGACGGTGTAACAGATGCTGGCGGTACCGGAGCGGATCATGCCGATCTTGGAGGCAGCCGCCTTGGAAAGATCGATCACCCGGCCGCGAATGAACGGACCGCGATCATTGATCCGGACGACGACGGACTTGCCGTTGCGCTTGTTGGTCACCTGGACCTTCGTGCCGAATTTCAGTTTGCGATGCGCGGCGGTCAGGTGCGCGGCATTCATTCTTTCGCCGGAGGCCGTTTTGGACGAAAGCGCGTACCAGGATGCTCCCCCGCAGCCAGCGCCTGCTGCCTGACTTTCCGATGCCGAGACCAAGCCCATCCCGACGGTGAATAGTGCTGCCGCGGCAGCAGTCTTGATTTTCGCTGGCGTCAAGCGATGCCCCCTTCGGTTTGAAAAATTCGTCAGTTCCCTTTGTTGATCGAGCTAATTGAGGTGAAACATGGCAAAAACGTGCTTCAACCGTTAAGTTTTCATTAGGAATGTCTGAAGTCTGATCGATTTTAAAAATAACCAACAGATTGAATTAGTTTAGAATGGCGAGGGAAGTTCTTTGGAATCAGCCACTAAGCGCTGCTGGCGGCGCTCCGGGCCGCGCAGCGACGCCTCTCGGAAATAAAATCATTAAAAATTTCGCTTTGCATGAAAAGTCGGGAATCGCGACCGTTGAATTCATGCTACTAGCGCCAGGGTTGTGGAAAATGGCGAAGTATAGACCGAATAATGACAGCATAATCGTGTCAAGGCGATTCGCGTGAAATCAATACTTCAAAACTGCATCCGACTTGCTTGTGTTCGCGCGCGATATTCTGATCGGCCTTGACGAAATAGGTGCTTAATTCCGGTTCCAGGTTCCTGATGTCCACAGCTGTGCAAGCGAAACGCGATAGTTGGGGAACTCCGGATCGAAGCCCGCCTGGCGCAGTCGCGCATTGGAGACGCGCTTGTTCTCGCCGT
The DNA here is from genome assembly GCF_052044265.1 of Sinorhizobium sp. 22678. NCBI lineage: Bacteria > Pseudomonadati > Pseudomonadota > Alphaproteobacteria > Hyphomicrobiales > Rhizobiaceae > Sinorhizobium > Sinorhizobium sp. 22678. The sequence goes on from NZ_JBQEMS010000004.1 coordinate 245,146, forward strand.
AGAAAGAACGGGCCATGGGGGACATATCTGCGGTTTCGAACGGGATCTCGGGCGGCGGTTCGACGCCCATCAGCCGGGCGGCTTCCTGGACCACGTCCTGTGGCGGCGCCGGCTCGTCGTCGGTCACGTTGAAGATGCCGCTCACGCCGCGCTTTGCGAGAAAGGCGCTCGCCGCGCCGATATCTTCGACGCGGATACGGTTGAAGACCTGGTTCGGCTTGATGACGCGGCGCGCCGTCCCCTCAGCGAGGTTGCGGAAGGCATTGCGGCCCGGGCCGTAGATGCCGGCGAGCCGCAGCACTGCCACCGGAATGTCGTGCTGTGCACCGTGCTCGAGCCAGGCGTTTTCGGCTTCCACGCGCTCGAGCGAGCGCTGCGAGACCGGGTTGAGCGGCGTATCCTCGGTGACCCAGGCGCCGCCGTGATCGCCATAGACGCCGACCGTGGAGAGATAGCCCACCCACTCCAGCCGCGGCAGAAGGTCGGAAAGCGGCGGCGTTCCGGCGCGAAACATGGGGTCGCCATCGCGGCCCGGCGCAATCGACTGAACGAGGTGGGTGGTCTCCCTCATCGCATCCTCGAGCTCGTCCGATATTTCCGTGCCGTCGAAGAGGATCGGGCGGATACCGGCAGCCTGCAGACGGGCGAGCTTTTCTGCGGACCGGGTGGTGCCGGTCACGGACGTCGCCAGGGGAGAGAGCGCGCTCGCGATCGCCGTGCCGGAATAGCCGGCACCAAGGATCAGGACATTCATCGGTTCACTCCCGCCATTTGCCATTCCGCAAGAACCTCGTCATCGGTTTCAGGCCCGCATTGCCGGGCGAAGACCGCCAGATCGGCGGATGAAATCAGTCGCGAAAGCGCCCAGACCGCCATCCCCCTGACCGTGGGCGACGCATCGGCGGCCAGCGCCTTGCAGACCTCTGTCAGGCTCTTCTCACCGGAATTTCCGGCGGCGATCAAGGCATTTCGGACGAAACGATCACGCCCGATGCGCTTTACCGGCGATCCGGAAAAGAAGGCCCGGAAACCTGTGTCGTCGAGCGTCAGCAGGAAGGAGAGCTCCGGTTTCTTGAGATCATCTCGCGCCTGGAGCTTCATTTCCGATGCCGAGCGCGCGAACTTGTTCCAGGGACAGGCGGCGAGACAGTCGTCGCAGCCATAGATGCGGTTACCGATCAGCGGCCGTAACTCAGGCGCAATCGATCCCTTGTGCTCGATCGTGAGATAGGAGATGCAGCGTCGCGCGTCGATGCGATAGGGCGCCGGAAAGGCATCGGTCGGACAGGCGTCGAGGCAGGCCCGGCAAGAGCCGCAATGGTCGCGCTCCGGCTCGTCCAGTTCCAGTTCGGCTGTCGTGAAGAGGCTGCCGAGAAAGAGCCAGGAGCCGAATTCGCGGCTGACCAGATTGGTGTGTTTGCCCTGCCAGCCGATGCCGGCCTTTTCCGCAAGCGGCTTCTCCATGACGGGGGCGGTGTCGACGAAGACCTTCACGTCCTCGCCCGCCCGCGCGGCAAAGCGCGTGGCGATCTCTTTCAGCCGGCCCTTGACCACGTCGTGATAGTCTCGATTGCGGGCATAGACGGAGATCGCGCCGCGATCGCGTCTGGCGAGGACGTCGCGCGGGTCGTCCTCGGGAGCGTAATTCATGCCGAAGAGGACGATCGAGCGCACTTCGCTCCAGAGGACGCGCGGATCGGATCGGCGCTCGGCTGTCTCGGCGAGCCAGTTCATCGTACCATGAGCGCCGGCAGCCAGGAACTGCCTCAGCCGCTCGGGCGCGTGGGGTATGGCGTCCGGATGGGTGATGCGACAGATGTCGAATCCCTTGGCCGCGGCTTCCTCTTTCAGGAAGGCGGTGAGGGTCCGTCGTTTCCTGCCCTGGTTCTCCGCTTTTGCAGCGTCGCCGGGCATGATCTGGTCCTTAAAAGTCGAGATCCGCATAATGTGAGACCGGGGTCACGCCGCGCACCCGCTCGGCGAGCAGAGGCCGGAAGGACGGGCGCGACTTTAGCCGCTGGTACCATTCCTTGGCGCTCGGCGCATCGGACCAGTCGATCTCTCCGAGATAGTCGAGCACGGAAATCGCCGCGGCCGCGGCGAGATCCCCATAGGAGATGCGATCGCCGGCAAGCCAGGGGCGCGATCCGGCGAGCCACGAGAGATACTTCATATGCTGGCGGATATTGCTGCGCGAGGTGCGGAGAATTTTCGAATCCGGCGCACCGCCGCCCTGGTCCGGGGTCATCTGCAGCTTGAAGATGCGCTCGCGCACGAGCGGGCGCGTCACGTCGGCTTCCATCTTCTGCAGGAACCATTCGGTGAGGCGGCGGATTTCGGCGCGCTGAAACGGGTCCTCGGCAAGAAGGCGGCGGTCGCGCTTCATGATGCCGCTGGTCTCGTCGAGATATTCGGAGATGATCGTGGCGCCGCAGAGCGCGCGCATGCTGTCATCGACATAGACCGGCAGAGTGCCGGCAGGATTCAGCGTCAGGAAGTCGCGCCGGTTCTCCCATGGCTGCTCTTCGCTCAGTTCCGTCTGATAGCCATATTCTGAGAGAATAAGGCGTACGAACCGCGAAGCTGGGGACATGGGGTGATGATACAGTGTCGGCATCGATGATCAGATTGCAGCTGTTTTCGGGGATATCGGCGTCGCGGCATATGCAACTGGCCACGGCTCGTTACAACGAGCTATAGGTAGTTGCGGTGGCAAACACAAGAGAATCGACTTTCTCCTCCCACATCCAATTATATCAGGAATAGCTTTTACATGGCGGATCAATCGATCATAAGCGCGCTCGTCCTCGGCCTCATCGAAGGGCTGACGGAGTTCATCCCGGTCTCGTCGACGGCGCATGTGCTGCTTGCCGGACACTTCCTCGGGTTCAAATCGCCGGGAAACACCTTTGCCGTTCTGATCCAGCTCGGCGCCATATTGGCGATCCTGCTCGTCTATTTCCAGAAGCTGCTGGCGATCGCGCTCGCCCTTCCGACGAGCGTCAAGGCCCGCCGTTTCGTCTTCTCGGTTCTCCTCGCCTTCCTGCCGGCGGCGCTTATCGGTGCTGCCGCGCATGGATTCATCAAGTCGGTGCTTTTCGAGACGCCGATGCTCATCTGCGTCGTGCTGATCGTCGGCGGCGTCATTCTTTATGCGATCGACCGGCTCCCTTTGACGCCTCGCTACACCGACGTGTTCGACTATCCGCCTTCGCTCGCGCTGAAGATCGGCCTCTTCCAGTGTCTCGCCATGATCCCGGGGACGTCGCGTTCCGGCGCGACCATTGCCGGGGCCCTGCTGATGGGGACCGACAAGCGCTCCGCGGCTGAATTTTCCTTTTTCCTCGCCATGCCCACCATGGTCGGAGCTTTTGCGCTCGATCTCTACAAGAACCGCGATGCGCTCTCCTTCGACGATGTCGGCCTGATCGCGGCCGGTTTCATCGCTGCATTCATCGCCGGAATTTTCGTGGTGCGTTCGCTGCTCGACTTCGTCTCGCATCGCGGCTTTACGCCCTTTGCGATCTGGCGCATCCTCGTCGGGACCGCCGGGCTGGTCGGCCTGTGGCTGCTCGGATAACACAGTCCGGAAACATAAAGCCGGATGCGTCTCTTTCGAAACGCACCCGGCTCCTGGCCCCCGCCAAAACTCAACATGCCCGGCTCGAAGCCGAGGCGAAAATGTCCGGCTTACTCGCCGGCAAACCCGATCGACGCCGTCGTGCACGGGTTGACACCGTAGGCCGGCGTGCAGCCCTTGTCGCTGCTAGCCCCGGTGCCGGGTGCCATGAACGAGCCAGCCAGAATGATCAGTGCCGCAGACGCAAAAAAGATTGCGATCGACTTGCCCATGGGACGTTATGCCTTTCGAGTGAGATGTCTGCACCGGCGTCGCTCGCCGAGCAGTCAGTGCGAGCGGTGTTTATTCTGCGACCATGTCATGATCAATATCAGTGCGAGCTGAATCTGCGGTAAACGAGATTCGGATTTTCGACTGCGGCAGAACTGCAACGCTGTTGCCGGATGGGCACAGCGGGGGCGGCAAAAAAGCCGCCGGCAGAGCCGGCGGCTTGAATGTGTCCGATAGTGATGGGACCGCTCAGGCGGCGCGGCCGCTGCGCGTGTATTGCCCATGCGGGCGATAGCGTACGAGATAAGTCGGCAGGATCGACTCGAGCATTGTCGGCTCGATGCCGATACCGGCAAACGTGCGGCCTTCCGCTTCGGCCTTTGCCGAGACGACATTGTCCGATTTCAGCAACACCACCTGGTCGGCGGTGAGCGGCGGCGTGATGAACGGCACGAGCGAGGCGACGCTGCCCATCAGCGAGGCGATGCCGAAGGGCAGCGACACGAAGGAGCGTTTGCGGTCGATCGTCTTCAGCATGATATCGAGACATTCGCGGAAGGAGAGCACCTGCGGCCCGCCGAGCTCGTAGATCGTCCCACCGGTCAGCTTGCCGTCGACGGAGCGGGCCACGGCCTCGGCAACGTCGGTGACGTAAACCGGCTGAAACCTGGTTTTGCCGCCGCCGATGAGCGGCAGGACCGGCGAGAATCGGGCCATTTCGGCGAACTTGTTGAAAAATCCGTCTTCAGGCCCGAAGATGATCGACGGGCGGAGGATCACCGCGGCCGGAAGCGTTTCGAGGATCGCAGCCTCGGCGCGCCCCTTTGTCCGGGCATAGCTCGCTTGGGAGCTCGCGTCGGCGCCGATCGCCGAGATATGGGTGAGCGTGGCGCCCGTCGCCCGAGCCGCCTCGGCGACCGCCCGCGCGCCGAAATCCTGGACCGCCTCGAAGGTGTTGCGGCCACTTTCGAAGAGCACACCGACGCAGTTGATCACATGGTCGGCGCCGTCGACAGCGCGATCGACCGACTTGCGGTAGCGCAGATTGGCCTGAACGAAGGAGATTTGCCCGACATTGCCGAGCGGTTGCAGGTGGCCGGCGAGATCCGGACGGCGAACAGCGACGCGAATGCGGTAGCCGCGTTTGGCGAGCGCGCGCACCACATGACGGCCTACAAATCCGGATCCGCCGAAAATCGTCACCAGCGGCGGAAGGTTGGACAAGGTCATGAGAAACGCACTCCTGATGTCAATGGTAGAATTGCTTGCTACATAGCCCAAGCGTCGAGCGAGGTGAAGGCCAATCCGCGCGCTTCGGAGGCGTGCCCCGATGCGCCGCGGGACTTCGCCTCAAACGCCTTCGACGACCACCATTTCGGCATCGGCGACTTCCTGGCGGATGGCCGCGGCAATCTGGTATTCGGGCGAATTGTAACAGTCGACGGCCGCCTGCAGCGAGGGGAATTCGATGACGACGTTGCGGGTGCGAGCGGCACCTTCGAGCCGATGGAACTCGCCGCCGCGCGCAAGGAAGGTCGCGCCGTATTTTTCGAAGGCGGGCTTCGCCGCTGCCACGTAATCCTTATAGCGTTCGGGGTCCCTTATATCGACCCGAGCGATCCAGTATCCTTTGGCCATGATGAACTCCTCGTCTTCCACGACATGCAGACGGGATGGTTACTTCCGGCAAAATGAGCCTCAGGTCAAGCAGGCCCGAACCGCGCCGGAGCGCTATACGGCGGATTGACGGGAGAGGGCGCTCTCCATTTCGGCCAGGATCGCGCGGCCTGCTGCGAGAGGGTCGGGCGCGGCAACGATCGGCCGCCCGACGACGAGGTGGCTCGAGCCGGCGCGAAGCGCATCGGCCGGCGTCATCACCCGCTTCTGGTCGCCTTTTTCCGCGCCGGCCGGGCGGATGCCCGGCGTCACCAGCGCCATGTCGCCGCCGATGATCTTGCGCACGGCGGCGGCCTCCTCCGCCGAGCAGACGATGCCCCCCATGCCGGCGGCGCGGGCCTGTTCCGCGCGGCGCAAGACCAGGCTGTGCGGATCATATTCATAACCGGCATCGATGACGTCCTGTTCGTCCATCGAGGTGAGCACCGTCACGCCAAGCAGGCAGAGGTTCGAGCCTCGTGCCGCTTCGACGGCCGATTTCATCGCCTTCGGATAGGCGTGCAGCGTCAGCATCGACACGCCCATCTTGACGATGTTCTCCACGCCCTTGGCCACCGTGTTGTCGATGTCGAGCAGCTTCATGTCGAGGAAGACCTGCTTGCCGCCTGCAGCGAGGTCGCGCGCGAAGTCGAGGCCGCCGGCGAAGGCCAGTTGATAGCCGATCTTATAGAAGAGGACTTCCTCGCCGAGCGTCGAGACGATTTTCTCGGCCTCGGTCACCGTTGGAAGATCAAGGCCGACGATCAGCCGGTCGCGCGCGCTTGTGCTCATATCGAGATCACCCCTGCCAGAACTCCATCGGCGTCCAGTCGCATGTGACGGCGCGATCCGCAAGACGGAAGGCGAAGAGATTGCCGCCGCCCGGCGGTTGATCGGCGCTACGGGCGATCGCCGTGCCCGTCATCCGGCATTTGAGCAGCGTACCGACACCGCCATGGCCGATGAAGGCGATGGGTACCGCCGGATCGTGCCGGTCGAGGACCTGGAAGACGGCCCTTGAGATTCGCGCCTGGGCGTCGACGGCACGCTCCCAGCCCTTGAAGCTCTCTTCGGGTCGGGCAAAGAACCGATCGGCCGCCTTCTCGAACTCCTCCGGCGGCAGAAAGCCGGTCGCGGAACGATCGTTCTCGCCCATCTCCTCGTCAGTTTCGACCGGGATGCCGGCAGCGTCGGCCAGGAACCGCGCCGTTTCGATCGCCTTCTTCTCGCCACTGGCGGCGATGCGTCCGAGCGAACGGACCCATGGCCGTTTCGCCGTGGCACGCATGCGTTCTTCGCCGAGTTCGGACAGGCCCCATTGTGGCACGGAGACGGCGGGATCGATTCTGACCTGCGGATGGGTGAGATAGATGCCGAACACCGGAGGTGACGCCGTCAGTGCGTCTTGCGGTAGATCCACAGCTGCGCCGGCGGAATGTTGCGCACGACGAAGTCGAAATGCTGGATTCGGTAGCGGTCCGGCATGGCGACGACCGGCGACATCGGACCGTAGGAGATCTGAACGACCGGGCGGCCGAAGGGAATGCGCGAGAGCAGGTCCTCGATGAGTTCGACGCGGCGATGCATCGGGAAATTCAACAGCGGCACGGCGGAAATGACGCTGTCGAACTGCTGATCCTTGAAGGCCCCAAGCGTGCGGGAAAGATCGAAGGCGTCGCCATTGATGAAATGCACGCCGTCGAAATGCGCCTTGAGCTGATTGTAGAACTCGGTGGAGTATTCGATGGAAACCAGCTTTTCAGGCTCTATGCCGCGCTCGAGGATCGCCTTGGTGATCACGCCGGTGCCGGGGCCAAGCTCGAGGACCGGCAGACCGGATTCCGGATCGACTATGCTGGCCATGCGGCGTGCGGTGATGGCGGATGTCGGGAGGATCGCGCCGACCGCGCGAGTATTGCTCATCCAGCCCTTGAAGAAGCGGATCTCTTCGTCGAATTTCCGACCGAATTTTTCCTTCACCCTCAAGCGCAAGCTCATCGAATCCCCTCACAGTATGATTTGCAGTTGCGCTCTTATCGTGATTCGTGCGGCTGCGTGAGCGCTTATTCATAATGTGCTTCCATCTGCGGCAAAAACAAGTCCGACTGCGTCTAGAAACGGCAGATCATGAACGATGCGCGACGGTTGAACTCGAAATCCGGTACGGTCTGAAAGCTTGAATCAGTTGAACTAGAAGTTAGCGTCCATTTTTTCAGCAAAACGACCCATTTGCTTCTTATACGGGATTCCCGTATAGTGCCAACATGGAAGACCGGTTCGATCCTGCGAAAGACGCCGTCAATCGCGAGAAACATAAACTATCGTTGGCCTTTGGCCTGCGTATTTTCGACGACGGGGATCACTTGATCATCCCCTCCATTCGCGAGATCGACGGCGAGGAACGGTTCAAGGTGGTCGGGGTCGTCGGCGAGAGGCTGTTCACCGGCGTGTTCGTTTGGCGGGATAATTTACCCCGGTTCATATCTGTGAGAAGGAGCAACAAGGGTGAAGAACGAGCATATTACGTCCCCTGCTGATCCGGCCGATGCGGAAGATTTCGACGTGACGGCCGAAGCAATGAATCGCGGCCAGCGGGCTCGCCTGATTCGCAAGACAAGGACCGCGCTTGGTTTGTCGCAATCAGAGTTCGCAAATCGCTTTCGCGTTCCCGTTGGTACGCTGCGGGACTGGGAGCAAGCACGCGCCACTGCTCCGGATTTTGCCGTTGCTTATGTGCGCGTGATCGCGCAGCACCCCGATTTGGTTGCGCAGGCCGTGAGCGCGCCTCTGGACTTCGATTAAGCGCGGTGCTGCGGCCTGTTTGATTTCCTCATCCCTGTGCGCGTCATAGGGATCCAGCCAGACCAAGTCCTTGGGCTGAAAGAACATTTCCCCGCGCCGCCGACCCGGCGCTGCTCTCATCTGTGTGACAAGCACAGAGGAGAGAGTGCAGTCCTCCGATACGTTTCCTACAGCGCCGCGCGTCTTATCAGACGCGCAACGGTCGTTGTAGCACTTCGATCTGCTGCATGTTTTTGTCCTTGATCGGCAACGATCAAAGGAACCATGGAGTACGCCGCGCAGTCGGTACTCAAGGAATTCAAGCCCATCGAGCCATGCGTGCCGACAAAACCGACCAGAGCTTCAACGCCATTATCCATCTCGTAGCGGCAGGATGAATCTCAACACGCCTTAGACTCGCATCGGCATCAGCACGTAGAGCGCATCCTCCGCGGCAAGATCGCGCACGAGCGTCGGCGAACCGGGATCGGCCAGCAGGAAGACCGCCTCGCTGCCGGTCAGTTGCCCGGTGATGTCGAGCAGATATTTGGCGTTGAACCCGATCTCCAGCGGATCGCTTTCGTAGCCGACCGGCAGTTCTTCGGTGGCGCTGCCGGAATCCGGATTGTTCACGGTCAGCGTCATCTGGCCGTCGGCGAGCGCAAGCTTCACGGCGCGGCCGCGTTCGGAAGAGATCGTGGAGACACGGTCGACGGCCTGCGAGAAGGACTGGCAATCGACGCGCAGTTCCTTGTCGTTGCTGGCGGGGATCACGCGCTGATAGTCGGGGAAGGTTCCGTCGATCAGCTTCGACGTCATGACGATGGAGCCGATCGTGAGGCGGATCTTCGCGTCCGAGACTTCGACCGTCACCACCACGTCCGGATTGTCGAGCAGCTTCTGCAGCTCGCTCACGGTCTTGCGCGGAATGATGATGCCGGGCATGCCCTCGGAGCCCGAGGGCGCTTCGACATCCGCACGGGCGAGCCGGTGGCCGTCGGTCGCGACGGCGCGCAGCTTCAGGTCGCCGTTGCTCTCGACCGTGTGCACGAAGATGCCGTTCAAATAGTAGCGTGTCTCTTCCGTCGAGATGGCGAACTGGGTGCGGTCGATCAGCATCTTCAGATCGGGCGCTTTCAGGCGGAAGGAGTGCGAGAACGTGCCGGCGGTCAGATCGGGAAAATCCGACTGCGGCAGGCACTGCAGCGAAAACTTGGAGCGGCCGGAGGCGACCGTCATCGCCGTGCCTTCCGCATTGGTGACCAGCAGCACCTCCGAGCCGTCCGGCAGCTTGCGGACGATGTCGTAGAGCAGATGCGCCGGAACGGTGGTGGCGCCGGCCTGTTCCACCTGCGCCGGCGTCGCCTCGGTGATCTCCAGGTCGAGGTCGGTCGCCTTCATTTCGAGGCTGGCGCCGTCGGAGCGCAGGAGCACGTTCGAAAGGATCGGGATGGTGTTTCGCCGTTCGACCACGCGGTGGACATGGTTCAGCGATTTCAAAAGGTTGGACCGCTCGAGAGTAATACGCATGGATGCTACCGCTTTCAACCATTGCCGCGCGGGCGAGGGGACCGCCGCGGCGTCAACTGCGTGCCCGGCCGCTCGGCCGGAAGGATGTGGACCGGCAAAATGGCAGAAAGAGAGCCGCAAAAGCAAGGGGTTTTGAGGCCTCTTCCCCAAATGCGAGACTGCATGCGCGGCCCGCCCTTGCCCCGGGCTCCCCGCTCACTCATAAAGGGCGCGAACCCGGCTTGGCCGGAATGGTCGATCGGAATGATCGGGCCGGGAGTGATTGGGAAGGCGGCGTTGCAAAAGCAGCAATCCACGGATGCATCCGAAAAGGAACGGCGGCGCGGTTTTCGCCTGCACGATATCACCATTCCTGCGCGCCCGCTGGAGCCGTGCCTTTATCTCGTGGCAACGCCGATCGGCAATCTCGGCGACATCACGCTGAGAGCCCTAGAGACGCTTGCGGGGGCCGATGTGCTCGCCTGCGAGGACACGCGGGTGACGCGGGTGCTGCTGGACCGCTACGGTATCGTCAATCGGCCCACCGCCTATCACGAGCACAATGCCGCCGAGGCGGGGCCGCGACTGCTTGCAGCACTCGGCGATGGGAAATCGGTGGCGCTCGTCTCCGATGCCGGTACGCCGCTCGTCTCCGATCCGGGCTACCGCCTGGCGCAGCAGGCGGTCGAGGCGGGATACCGGGTCGTTCCCATACCTGGCCCCTCGGCGCCGCTTGCCGCCCTCGTCGGCTCCGGCCTGCCGAGCGATGCCTTCCTCTTCGCAGGTTTTCTGCCGGTGAAGGACAAGGCGAAGCGCGACCGGCTCGCCGAACTCGCGTCCGTTCCCGCCACTCTCATCTTCTTCGAGTCCCCGCACCGCATTGCCGCGACCGTCACTGCTGCCGCGCAGGTCCTCGGCACAGACAGGAGGGCGGCCGTCTGCCGCGAACTGACCAAGACCTTCGAGGAGTTCCGCCGCGGAACGCTCGGCGAACTCGCGGCGAGTTACGACGAAAGCGCCAATGTGAAAGGCGAGATCGTTCTCGTGATCGGTCCGCCGGAGGCAAAGCCCCAGCCGGAGGCGGCCGACGTCGACGCATTGCTCAAGGAACTCGCCCGCGACCTGCCGATGGGCAAGGCCGCGACCGAGGCGGCGCGCCGCACGGGGCTGGCGCGCAAGGAGCTTTACGACCGGCTCCTTCATCTCAAGGATAGCGATGAAGGCTGAGCGACCGGACACCCGCAAGCTGAAGGCGCTGAAGCGGGGCCACATCGCCGAATACCGCGCCGCGCTCTGCCTGATGCTCAAGGGCTATCGCATCGTTGCCATGCGCTATCGCACCAGGCTCGGCGAGATCGACATCATCGCCCGGCGCGGCGACCTGGTCGCCTGCGTCGAAGTAAAGGCCCGGATGAGCCCGGACGATGCGGTCTTCGCCGTGACCGACACGGCGCAGCGGCGCATCCGGGCGGCAAGCGATCTCTGGCTGTCGCGTCAGGGCGACTTCCACCGCCTGTCGGTGCGATACGACATTGTCGCCGTAGCGCCGTGGCGCTGGCCGCGACACCTGCCGGACGCCTTTTGATAGGCGGGAGCGGCAGGAGCCTTCTTGCCTAACCACGGTACGCATTCTACATCTTGCGGGCTTTTCGGCGGTGCCGCCTCGTCGCGAAGACGAGGGGCGGAGCATCGCGTCGAATTGCCGTATAATTCGATTTCTGACCGGCGCCGGTCGAAGGAACTATGCGCATCGTGGATCCAATCGGGAACGGGAAAATGGCAGGAATCGTCAATGTCGGGGTCCAGATGGACCATGTTTCGGGCATCACCATTGCGGGCGATTCGACCTTCGCGATGAGCCTGGAGGCGCAGGCCCGAGGCTACCGCCTGTTCCACTACACGCCCGAAAAGCTGTCGCTCCGGGACGGTAGGGTCTATGCGACCGCGCAGCAGATGCAGTTGCGCGACGTCAAGGGCGACCACTTCACCCTCGGCGAAGAGGAGCGGATCGATCTTTCGACCATGGACGTCATCCTGCTTCGCCAGGATCCGCCATTCGACATGGCCTATATCACTTCGACGCATCTGCTCGAACGGCTGCACCCGAAGACGCTGGTCGTCAACGATCCGGCCTGGGTCAGGAACTCGCCCGAGAAGATCTTCGTGACCGAGTTTCCGGATCTGATGCCCAAGACCCTGATCACTCGCGACCCGGACGAGATCGCCCGCTTCCGCCAGGAGATGGGCGACATCATCCTGAAACCGCTCTACGGCAATGGCGGCGCCGGCGTGTTCCACTCCGCCCGTGACGACCGCAATTTCTCGTCGCTCCTCGAAATGTTCGCGCAGATGTTCCGCGAGCCCTATATCGCCCAGGAATATCTGCCGGCGGTGCGCAAGGGCGACAAGCGCATCCTGCTCGTCGACGGCGAGCCGGTCGGAGCGATCAATCGCGTTCCGGCCGAGCACGATTCGCGCTCCAACATGCATGCGGGTGGGCGCGCGGAGGCAACCGACCTGACGGCGCGCGAGCGGGAGATCTGCAACCGCATCGGCCCGGCGCTGAAGGAACGCGGCTTCCTCTTCGTGGGCATCGACGTGATCGGCGACTACCTGACCGAGATCAACGTCACTTCGCCGACCGGCATCCGCGAAGTGAAGAAGTTCGGCGGTGCCGATGTCGCAAGCCTGCTCTGGGACGCGATCGAGAAGAAGCGCGCCTGATCTACGGGCCGCCACTTTCGCCCTTGTGTTCTGTCATTGTTCTTGTTTTCGAGCGTATTCCGTGCAAGATTTGCGGTTGCAACCGGTTTTGGTTGTGACGGCGTGTGTGGGCCGCCGTGCTTGAGCGGGATTGCGGAGGGACGATGATCCTCCGCGCTCCGCTCGAAATCAGGGGGCAGTATGGTCGCGCGCGTCAGCACGGTTGCGTTTCAGGGTATCGAGGGCGTTCCGGTCGACGTCCAGGTGATGGTTGCACCCGGCAAGGTCGGCATGCAGATCGTCGGACTGCCGGACAAGGCGGTGGCCGAAAGCCGCGAGCGCGTCCAGGCGGCGCTTCATGCATCGGGACTGGCGCTTCCCGCCAAGCGGGTGACCGTCAACCTGGCGCCGGCGGACCTACCGAAAGAAGGAAGTCATTTCGATCTCGCCATCGCGCTCGGCCTGATGGCGGCGCTCGGCGCTGTGCCTGCGGACGCGCTGGCCGGTTATGTCGTCATCGGCGAACTCAATCTCGACGGCACCATCGCAGCCGTCGCCGGCGCGCTGCCGGCGGCGATCGGCGCGAATGCGCTCGGCAAGGGACTGATCTGCCCGGCGGAAAGCGGGCCCGAGGCGGCATGGGCCGGATCGGAAATCGATATTCTCGCCCCGCGCAGCCTGATCGCCATCGCCAATCATTTCCGCGGCACGCAGGTGCTCTCCCGCCCCGAGCCGGCGGTCCGGGCGGCCGCCGAGGGCCTTCCCGATCTTGCCGACATCAAGGGCCAGGAAAGCGCCAAGCGGGCGCTGGAGGTCGCGGCGGCGGGCAATCACAATCTGCTGATGGTCGGCCCGCCCGGGTCGGGCAAGTCGATGCTTGCGGCGCGGCTCCCCTCCATCCTGCCGCCGCTTTCGCCCGCCGAACTGCTCGAAGTCTCGATGATCCATTCGATCGCCGGGCAATTGCCGGGCGGCAAGCTCTCGGACCGCCGGCCCTTCCGCGCGCCGCACCATTCCGCCACCATGGCGGCGCTGATCGGCGGCGGCTTCCGCGCGAAGCCGGGAGAGGCGTCGCTCGCCCATAACGGCGTGCTCTTTCTCGACGAGCTTCCGGAATTTGCACCACAGACGCTCGACGCTCTGCGCCAGCCGCTCGAAACCGCCACCTGCATCATCGCGCGGGCCAATCATCGCGTCACCTATCCGGCGGCGATCCAGCTCATTGCCGCCATGAACCCCTGCCGCTGCGGCATGGCCGGCGAGCCGGGCCGGAGCTGCGCCCGCGGGCCGCGCTGCATGGCCGATTATCAGGCGCGGATCTCCGGGCCGCTGTTGGATCGCATCGATATCCGCGTCGACGTCCCGGCCGTCAGCGCCGCCGACTTGATCCGCCCCGGCACATCCGAGCCGAGCGCCGCCGTCGCCCGCCGCGTCGCCCGCGCCCGCGAGTTGCAGAGAGACCGCTTCGCCGGCCTCGGTCATCCCGAGCTGACGAGCAACGCCCGCTCATCGACGACGATGATCGAAAAGATCGCCGAACCCGACGCCGCCGGCCTGCAGCTTCTGCGCGACGCGGCGGAGAAGATGAAATTCTCGGCGCGCGGCTATCACCGGGTGCTGAAGGTCGCCCGCACCCTCGCCGACCTCGACGAGGCGCCGGCGGTCGGCCGCATCCATCTCGCCGAAGCGATCTCCTACAGGGTGGCGGGAGAGAGACTGCCCGTCGCCGCGTAGGGGGCCGGCGTCGATGGAAAAAGCGGTCACCCTGCAGACGGGAGAGGCCGGGCAAAGGGCCGAAAGTTCGATTTGATTTCATTTCGACGGAGAAGAAGGGAGCTGCGGGTTTGCCGCGATTCCCTTCGCCGGTCTGCGGGGAGAAGGTGGCCGGCAGGCCGATCAGGGGCGCTCGCCGGCGCCTCCGGCGCTACGCTCCCAATCCCTCGAACAGCACCGTCGAAAGATACCGTTCGGCAAAGGACGGTATGATCACGACGATATTCTTGCCGGCATTTTCCCCGCGCTGTCCCACCTCTATCGCCGCCTGGAGCGCGGCACCGGCGGAGATGCCGACCGGCACGCCTTCGAGTCTTGCGACGAGCCGCGCCGCCTCTATGGCCTCGCCGGCATTTACCGTGACGACTTCGTCATAGACGCTCGTGTCGAGGATCGCCGGCGCGAAACCCGCGCCGATACCCTGGATCTTGTGCGGACCCGGGGCGCCGCCGGAAAGGATAGGGGATTCTTCGGGCTCGACGGCGATCACCTTGACCGACGGCTTTCGGGCTTTAAGCACCTGGCCGGCACCGGTGATGGTGCCGCCGGTGCCAATGCCGGACACGAGGATGTCGACTGCGCCTTCCGTGTCGTTCCAGATCTCCTCGGCGGTCGTCGTGCGGTGGATTTCCGGATTGGCCGGGTTTTCGAACTGCTGCGGAATGATCGCGTCGGGCAGCGTCTCGGTGAGTTCCTGGGCCTTGGCGATTGCGCCCTTCATGCCCTTGGCGCCTTCCGTCAGCACCAGTTCGGCGCCGAGAAGCGTCAGCATCTTGCGGCGCTCGACCGACATCGTCTCGGGCATGGTGAGGATCAGCCTGTAGCCCTTGGCGGCCGCGACGAAGGCGAGTGCTATGCCCGTATTGCCCGAAGTCGGCTCTACCAGCGTCGTGCGGCCGGGCGTGATCTTCCCTTGCGCCTCGAGCGATTCGATCATCGCGACGCCGATGCGGTCCTTGACGGAGCCGATCGGGTTGAAGAATTCGAGCTTGGCGAGCAGGTTCGCCTTCACGCCCTTTTCCTTGGCGAGCTTGTCCAGCCGCACGATGGGAGTGTCGCCGATCGTCTCGGTTATCGAGGAAAAGACGCGGCCGCGGCCGGGCTTGCGCGCTTCAGGCATAGGTTTCTCCCTTCGTTTTTAAATCGTCGCTGCGACAATAGGAGCTATGCGCGCTTGCTTCCAGAGCGGGAAAGCCTCGGATCGATGAGCCTGAAGGAAAAAACCGTTGAGAAGCGGCCGGCAGGGAAATCTTTTTTCAGGTCGCGCGGGTCGCAATGTAGGCGGCCGTTCCGGCGAGAATGCCCGCCGCGGCCCGGTTTAGGACCTTCAGCGCCTGCGGCTCTTTCAGGAGCGAGCGGGCGCGGGCCGCCAGCAGCATATAGGGCAGCAGCACGGCAAGAAGCACGAGGAAAGTCGCGACGAGCAGCAGGCCGTAGTCGCGGATCCCTATCGAGGCGAGGTCGATCAGCGTCGGAACGAGCGCCACGTAGAAAAGCATCGTCTTCGGATTGCCGAGCGTGACCGTCAGGCCCGAGAGGAAGGAGAGCGCCGCACTCGTCGACTTCCGCGCCTCGATGTTCTGCGACAGGAGCCCGGCCGTCCAGAGCTTCCAGGCGATATAGCCGAGATAGAGCGCTCCGGCGATCTTCACGACCAGAAACGCGGTCGTGAATGTCTGGGCGATGAAGGCGAGCCCGAGAACCACCGCCGTCAGATAGACCATGTCGCCGACGATGAGGCCGAGGCCCATGAAGAAGGTTTCCCGAAACCCCGATCCCAGGGCTCGGGCAACGAGCGCCGTCACGCCCGGGCCGGGAATGATGCCGGCGATGAAGAGAGCGCCGCTATAGGCGAGAAGAGCCGCAAGTGTCACGATCGTTCCTCCTGATAGGGCAGGTGTACCGCAGTCTGCCGCAAAGGAAAATCCGGGTATCACCCCGCATCTACGCGCGAAAATTGATCGGGTGACAAGAACGGCGTTGCCCTTGGCGGTAGAGCCGTACACTTTCCGGAAAAACTTGGGAGACCGGCGCACCATGCCCGAAATTCAGAACCTCCTGGGCTTCGCCCTGATCGCATTCGGCATGGTGCTGACGCCGGGGCCGAACATGATCTATCTGATCTCCCGCTCGATCTGCCAGGGACCGGGGGCGGGACTGATCTCGCTAGGGGGCATAGCGCTCGGCTTCGTCTGTTACATGGTGTCTGCCGCGCTCGGCATTACCGCCCTGCTTCTGGCGGTTCCCTTTGCCTATGACGCCCTTCGTTTCGCAGGCGCGCTTTACCTGCTTTACCTTGCCTGGCAGGCCGTTCGTCCCGGCGGCCGCTCGATTTTTCAAGTGCGGGACCTCCCGAAGGATCGCCCGCGCAAGCTCTTCGCAATGGGCCTCTTCACCAGCCTGCTCAATCCGAAGGTGGCCATCCTTTACGTGTCGCTGCTGCCGCAATTCATCCGCCCCGAGGCCGGCAACGTGCTCGCGCAGTCGCTCGTCTTCGGCAGCGTGCAGATCGCGATCAGCGTCAGCGTCAATGCGCTGATTGCGATGACGGCCGGAGCGGTGGCCGCCTTCCTCTCCGGTCGGCCGTCCTTCGTGCTGGTGCAGCGTTGGCTCATGAGCACGGCGCTGGCGGGTCTTGCCATCAGCATGGCCTCGGAGGCCCGGCGTTAGAGGCTTCCCTCCGCCGGACGCTTGGCGGACGATGACGATGGCCGAAGGGTCCAGCCGAGATTGGTGCCCGCGGCAGCGATGAGGATCGCGACCGAGCCCGCGATCTGCACCGGCTGCAGAGCGTGTCCGAACGCGATGCGGTCAACCAGGATCGCGGCCACCGGATAGATGAAGGAAAGGGCGCCGGTCATGTGGGTCGGCAGCTTCTGTATGGCGCCGTAAAGCAGAATATACATGATGCCGGTATGAACCACGCCGACGGTCAGGAGCAGCGTCCACTGGAGCGTTCCCTGCGGCAGCGGCGCGACGAGGGCGAAGGGGGCGAGCATGGCCGCTCCGGTGATGACCTGCACCAGCGCGATCAGATGCGGCGGCGTGCCCTTGAGTAGCTTGGTAACGAGCGCCGCGATTGCGTAGAAGAAGGCGGCGCCGAGCGACAGTGCTATCCCGGTGAGATAGTCGCTTGGCTCATAAGTGCCCGCGGGCTTGGCGAGGACGATCGCGATCATGCCTGCGAAGGAGAGCGAGAGCCAGAGGAGTTTGCTGGCGGTGATCTTCTCTCCGATAAAGAGCGCACCGAGCCCGAGCAGCATGAAGGGCTGCGTGTTGTAGACCATGGTCGCGATGGAGATCGAGGCGCGGGGATAGGCGGCGAAGAGCAGGAGCCAGTTCACGACGATCGCGACGCCGCCCAGAGCGGAAAGAATGATGACCTTCATCCGCAAATGTCTCAGGTCGATGAGGCCGAAGACCGCCGCAAGCGCGGCGAGCGTTGCGGCCCCGAAAACGCAACGCCAGAAGACGACGCCCGAGGCGGGCTGGCCCGACATCAGAACGAACCAGCCGATCGTTCCCGAAATCAGCATCGCCGCCGTCATTTCCGCGCTTCCGCGCCGTATGTCCTTATCCATGGCCTTTTGCTCCATCCATTATGCTGCAAGAATAATGAGCCTGGTGGCGCAGGGATATGGATTTTGAGAGGAAATTATGGGAGGGTACCTAACAGATTAAGGCGATAAGGCTAAATTGACTTACGAGGGAGTTGGATGCTGGACGAGCTCGACCGCCGCATTCTCGAAATTCTGGCCGCCAATGCCCGGGTGTCGTTGAAGGAGCTGGCGCAGGAGGCCGGCCTTTCCTCGCCGAGCGCGGCGGAGCGGCTGCGCAAGCTCGAGGAGCGCGGCGTGCTCGATGGTTTCACGATCTCGGTCAATCCGGCGCGTCTCGGCTATCCGCTGCAGGCGATCGTCCGCATCCGGCCGATGCCGGGCATGCTGCATATCGTCGAAAGGCTGATCCAGGAAACGCCCGAATTCATCGAATGCGACAAGGTCACGGGGGACGACTGCTTCATCGCCAAGATGCTGGTGCGCGACATGGCGGAACTCGACACGATCCTCGATCGCATCGCGGAAAAGGCGCAGACGAATACGTCGATCGTCAAATCCTCGCCGGTCAAGCGGCGCCTGCCGCCGCTTATTTAGTTCCGGTCGAGCCGAAGCCGCCGGCCCCGCGCGCCGTCGCCGTCGCGCCATCTGCCTCGCGGATCGCCAGCTGGGTCACCGGGGCGATCACGATCTGGGCGATACGCATGCCGCGCTCGACCGCGAAATCCTCCGCACCGAGATTGACGAGCAGCACCTTCACCTCTCCGCGATAGTCGCTGTCGACGGTGCCCGGCGTGTTGAGGCAGGTGATGCCGTGCTTGAAGGCCAGCCCGGAACGTGGCCGGATCTGGCCTTCATGACCGGCGGGGATCTCGAAGATAAAGCCCGTCGGGACCAATGCGCGCTCTCCCGGCCGGATCGTCATCGGGTCCTCGGCCGGCACGGCCGCGCGCAGGTCCATGCCGGCGGCACCCGTGGTCTCATAGGCCGGCAGGTCGAGACCCTCGCCATGAGGCAGGCGGACGAGGGTGAGGCCAGGGGTCGGGGCAGGACGATTTTCGGGCGTGTGCATGGTCATTCCGTCATAAGCACGGCCGGGCTTGCCGCAGTCAATTGCATATTGGCCCCCGAGCCTGTAAAGGACGCCGCAACTCACAGGATACTCAGATCATGGCCGAAAGCATTGCCGAGGCGGTCTCCCGCCGCCGCACATTTGCGATCATTTCGCACCCGGACGCCGGTAAGACGACGCTCACCGAGAAGCTTCTGCTCTTCGGCGGCGCGATCCAGCTCGCCGGTGAGGTCAAGGCCAAGAAGGACCGCATCCAGACCCGCTCGGACTGGATGAAGATCGAGCGCGAGCGCGGCATCTCCGTCGTCACCTCGGTGATGACCTTCGAATATAACGATACTGTTTTCAACCTGCTCGATACGCCGGGTCACGAGGACTTTGCCGACGACACCTACCGCACGCTGACGGCGGTCGATGCGGCTGTCATGGTGATCGACGCGGCAAAGGGTATCGAGCCGCGCACGCTCAAGCTCTTCGAGGTCTGCCGCCTGCGCGATATCCCGATCATCACCTTCGTCAACAAGATGGACCGCGAAAGCCGCGATCCGTTCGAAATCCTCGACGAGGTCGAGCAGAAGCTGGCGCTCGACTGCGCGCCGGTCACCTGGCCGATCGGCCGCTCCAAGACCTTCTGCGGCACCTATCATCTTGCCACCGACGAGGTGCGCGGCGCCGACAAGCAGGAGCGGCTGACCAAGGTCAACGATCCGGAAATGGCTTCGCACCGTCTGCCCGAGAACGAACGTGACACGTTCATCGAAGAAGCGTCGCTGGCGATCGAGGCCTGCAAGCCCTTCGACCGTAAGGCTTTCCTCGAAGGGCACCTCACGCCGGTGTACTTCGGCTCGGCGCTGCGGAACTTCGGCGTGCGCGACCTGATCAATGGGCTCGCCGACTTCGCGCCGCCGCCGCGGGCCCAGGTTGCCGACATCCGCACCGTCGAGGCGACGGACGACAGAATGACCGCCTTCGTCTTCAAGATCCAGGCGAACATGGACCCGAACCACCGCGACCGCATCGCCTTCGTCCGCGTCTGCTCGGGCAAGCTCGAGCGCGGCATGAAGGCGCGGCTTTCGCGCACCGGCAAGCAGATGGGGTTGACGGCGCCGCAGTTCTTCTTCGCCTCGCAGCGCCAGCTCGCCGATACGGCTTTCGCCGGCGACGTCGTCGGCATCCCGAACCACGGCACGCTCAGGATCGGCGATACGCTGACCGAGGGCGAGCCGCTCGTCTTCCAGGGCGTGCCGAACTTCGCACCGGAAATTCTCCGCCGCGTCCGGCTGGAAGATGCGATGAAGGCGAAGAAGCTGAAAGAGGCGCTGCAGCAGATGGCGGAAGAGGGCGTCGTGCAGCTCTTTTCTCCGGACGACGGCGCGCCTGCGATCGTCGGCGTCGTCGGCGCGCTCCAGCTTGACGTGCTCAAGGAACGCCTGCAGGCGGAATACAGTCTGCCGGTCTCCTTCGAGATGTCCCGCTTCTCCATCTGCCGCTGGATCTCCGCCGAGAACCCGGCCGAACTCGAAAAGTTCATCGCGACCCACCGCGGCGACATTGCGCGGGACCTTGACGGCGACCCGGTATACCTGGCGCAGGACGGGTTCTCGCTGCGCTACGAATCGGAGCGCTATCCGGCGGTCAAGATGGTGGCGATCAAGGAGTATCACGTCGCCAAGGCGGCGTGATCGCGCCTGAGCCGGATTACCCTATCCGGCCCGCTCCGGACCGGCCCTGCGAAGACCGAGGCTCAGCACGGCGATCAGCACGCATGCCATGCCGATCATCTGATTGGCGGTGATCGTCTCGCCGAGAACGGCAGCGGCGAGGAGCAGCGCGGAAACCGGTGCCAAGGCGGTGAAGACCGAGGCCTCGGTGCCGCTCACCTTCTGAAGTCCCGCATACCAGAGCACGAAGCCCCCGACCGTCGGCACGAGCGCGTAATAGGCGACCGCCGCGAGCGCCGGGGCGCCTGTCGCGCCCATCGAAGGAAGTTCTGCAACCGCGAACGGGAGCGCAATGGCACCACCGAAGCCCGTCATCAGCGCCGACAGGCCAAGCGGCGGAATCGCGACGCTGACGCGCTTGTTGAGCAGGATGAACAGGCCTTCGCAGATGACCGCGCCGAAGATCAGCGCGCTGCCGGCGAGCGAATGCGCGGCGTTTGCATCCGGCCGGAAGACGATCGCGAGAACGCCGGCCGCCGCCAGGCAAACGGCCGCGAACACGGAGCGATGCGGACGCTCGCCGAGAACCATGATGGCGATTGCGGCGGAGACGACGGGGAGCGTCCCGATGATGACGCCGGCATCGGCCGCAGAGGTGAGCTTCAGGCCGGAAATGAGCAGAGTCGTGTAGCCGACGCTGCCGGCGCCTGCCTGAAACAGGAGGATGAGCCAATCGCTCTTCGGCAGCTTGGGCCAGGACGCCCCGGTCGCGCGCATCAGACCCAGGAAAAGAGGGAAGGCGATGGCAAAACGCAGCGCCGTTGCCGTGAACGGCGGCAGGCCGGCGGCGATGATCTTGCTCGCGATCACGGTGCTGCCGACGAGCACCATGGCGAGCGACAAAAAGACATATCCCTGAACCTGCTTCGACATTCTGCCACCGTTCCCGATTGATGATGGGGGCAGAAAGACCGATCGGCAGCGCGCGGTCTTGTACGAAATTGCAAGGCGGCGAAATCAGTTCACCGCTTGCGCGTAGACACCGGGGGAGAAGCCGTATTTGCGCACGAACACGCGTGTCATGTGGCTCTGGTCCACGAAGCCGCCGGCAGCTGCCGCTTCCGCGAGCGGCGTGCCCCCGGCGATCAGCCGCCGGACGATGTCTATCCGGCGTTGGAGGAGATAGGCATGGGGCGTCAGTCCCGTCGCCCTGGAGAAGCCACGCACGAGCTGGAAGCGGCTCAGGCCGCTCTCGCGGGCGAGGTCCGCGAGCGTAAGCGACGCAAGCGGATCGTCCTCGATAAGGCTCACGGCCGAGGCGACCGACTTCGGCACGCCTGCCGGCGCATCCGGCGAGGCAAGCTGCATCGCCTCCGCGAACAGGGTGACGGCCAGTTCATCCCAGCGAAGCATCGTCTCGGCGCCGTCGGCGGCCGCGGCAGCCGCAAAGATCGCGCCGAAGCGGGCAGCCAGCCCGGTACTTCTGATCACCGGGTCCGAGAATTCGCAATCCGCGCTCTTCCCTTCGGTGACGTCATCGACGAGCGAGGCGACCAGCGGCGGATCCAGATAGAGCATCCGCCAGGACCGGCCCGCGTCGCCGATCGGGGCTCCGTCGTGGACCTCACCGGGATTGACGGTGATCACGTCGCCCGCTTCCGCCTCGACGGTTCCGCGGCCGCTCAGCGACGTCTGCGCACCCGCATGGATCAGGCCGATGCCGAACTGCTCGTGCGTATGGCGCGCGAAACTGTGATTCGTCATGGCTTCCACCACGTCGACGCCGGCGATGCGGCGCGGCAGCATTCTGAAATGCCCTTTCGCCATGTACCGTCCGCTGTCCCGTTCCAGGTTGAGCCCTTATGGTGGTATAGCGCTTCCATTCCCTGCCGCCTAGCGCAGGTGGCCGATAGCTTCGCCGGATCAGGAGGAAACCGAGATGCTCTACACGGCACGGACGCTGAAGCGGCTGCGGCTCCTGAACGGCATGAAACAGAGCCATGTGGCGGAGCTCATGCGGGTGACGCAGGCGACGATATCGCGCTGGGAAGCGGGCGTCCTCACACCTTCCGAAAATCAGCAGCAGGCGCTGGAGCGCCTATTCGCCAGGGTGCCCTCAGCCGCCGATGCGGCTGTCAAGCGGCTGGTCGAAAGCTCGAGCGCGAGGGTTCACCTGATCTGCGACCACTCGCACCGGCTGCTGGCTGCTTCGCCCCGGCGGCGGGCGGAGTGGCGGCGGGAAATGGTCGGCGAGCCGATGTTCCGTTATGCCTCGCAGGAGATCCGGAAGGCGGAACGCGATCTCGCGGAGCTTGGCTGGCACGATGGCCGTTTGGCTTTCCTGGCCGTCGAGACCGGGCCCAACGGCCGCGATGACGTTCCCATCTCGGCCGGTCGCGTGCTTTGGGAGCGCATACCACTCGCCGACGGCGCGATGGGCCGGCTGGTCACCGCGATCTCGTGAGCGAACGCATAATTTATGCCTTGCCGGCTTCGCCGCGCTGCGCCTAGCCTCAAGGCAACAAGGAGCGACGCATGACGATACTGGTGACGGGAAGCGCCGGCCATCTGGGTGAGGCATTGATAAGGGTACTGCGCGCGGCCGGCCGGGACGTTCGCGGCATCGACATCAAGAGCTCCCCATTCACCGATGCGGTCGGGTCGGTCGCCGACCGCCGCTTCGTCCGTCACGCAATGAAGGACGTTCGCGCAGTCATCCATTCCGCGACCCTGCACAAACCGCATGTGGCGACGCACGGTTATTGCGAGTTCGTCGATACCAATGTCGCGGGCACGGTCAATCTGCTGGAAGAGGCAGCCGGGGCGGGCGTCGGCGCCTTTGTCTTTACCAGCACCACGAGCGCCTTCGGTTCGGCCCTGACGCCGGCGCCCGGCGAGCCGGCAGCCTGGATCACGGAGGACGTCCAGCCGATCCCGCGCAACATCTATGGTGTGAGCAAAGTTGCGGCGGAGGGATTCTGCGAGCTTTTCGCGCGGCGGCACGGTCTGCCCGCCGTCATTCTCCGGACCTCGCGCTTCTTTCCCGAGGCCGATGACGATGCGGAAATCCGCGGCCGCTTTGAAACGGCCAATGCGCAGGCGAATGAATTGCTCTACCGGCGCGCGGATATCGAGGATGTCGTGAGCGCCCATCTATCGGCCCTCGACCGGGCGATGGAGATCGGCTTTGGCCGTTTCATCGTCTCGGCCCCGACGCCGTTCACGCGCGACGATCTCGCGTCTCTGCGGGAGGATGCCCCATCCGTCGTCTTCAGCCGCTTTCCCGAATGCGAGGCGCTTTATGCGCACCGGGGGTGGCGGCTGTTTCCGACGATCGATCGGGTTTATGTGAGTGCGCGCACGACGGCTTGTCTCGGCTGGCGGCCGAAATACGATTTTGCCCATGTGCTGAAATGCCTGCGCCGCGGCAAGGATTTCCGCAGCCCGCTCGCAATCGAGATCGGGTCCAAGGGCTACCACGACACGGTCTTTGCGGATGGCCCCTATCCGGTCGCCTGAACCCTCAATCCCGAGGCAGCCCCGGCAGCTTGCCGATCTCGCCGGACCAGGGCAGGGCGGAGGAACACCAGATCTGCTTGCGTGGTGCAAGTTCGCGCCGCTGATTTATGGTGCCGACGCGGATGCCGATCTCCTCTGCGTCCTCGTCGGTGCCCGTCGTGTAGACCGGCGAGCCGCAATCGGGGCAGAAGAATTGCAGCCGCTTGCGTCCGTTTTCGCCGGTCTTGACGTAAAGCTTCGGCTCGCCGCCCGTCAGCCGGAACGATGATCGCGGCGTGCTGGTGCTGACGCGGTAGGCGGTGCCGGTCAGCCTTTGGCAATCGTTACAATGGCAGATCGTTACGTGCTCCGGATCGATCTCCGCCTCGTAGGTAACGAAGCCGCAATGGCACTGGCCGTCGATATGCATGAAACGCTCCTCGTCGCTTGCTTCGGCAAGATACGATAGGGCGAAGGCTCCATTCGTCCAGTGCGACGTCCGCCGGTCAGACGCCGGTGAACAGCCACTCGTGTTCCCTCGCATTGTGGAACTTCCAGATCCGCTTCGGCCCCGCCATGACGTTGAGATAATAGGAATCGTAGCCGTGGACCGCGGCCACCGGATGGTAGCCCCTCGGTACCAGCGTCACGTCGCCATCCTCCACCGCCATCGCCTCGTCCAGCGAACGGTCGTCGGTATAGACGCGCTGCATTGCAAAACCCTGCGGAGGGTTGAGGCGGTGGTAATAGGTCTCCTCGAGATAGCTTTCGGCCGGCAGGTTGTCCTGGTCGTGTTTGTGCGGCGGGTAGGAGGAGGTGTGGCCGCCCGGCGTGATCACCTCGACGACCAGCAGCGACTGCGCCGATTCGTCGTCTTCCGGCATGATGTTGGTGACGTAGCGTGTGTTGGTGCCCCGGCCGCGCGTCATCTGCGGGTGCGTGCCCGGGCGGATGATTTTCGCCTCGAAGCCTTCCCCCCCCGGCGCGGAGCAGACGGCGAGGTCGAGATCCGTGGTCGCTTCGGCCTGCCAGCTGCTGCCCCTCGGCACATAGACCGCATAGGGCTGGCCCTCGAAAGGCGTCATGCGCTCGCCGAGCTCGCCGAAGTCCTCGCCATCGACCGAAACCCTGGCTTTTCCGCTGACGAGTACCAGGCAGAGTTCCTTCTCGCCCGCTTCGCCGCCGGTCGTCTCGCTGGGCCGCAGCCGATGGAGGGCGAAACCGACATAGGTCCAGCCGGCACTTTCCGGCGTGATCTCCTGCATCAGGCCGGATTGCGCTTTCGGTTTGATGAGCAGTTTGGACATTCGGCGGTCTCCTGATCTCGCGTCTGTAGGTCTGCCCCTCTCCATAGCCCTCTGGAAGGGAGGCGGCAGCCGGGTGAGGGGCGTCTACGCGTCGAGCCCCGCTTCCTTCGCAAAGGCCTTCAGCGACTTCAGCCCGAGCGATTGGTACTCGAACGGATTGCGCACGGCCGAGTCCTGCTCGGCCTCGATGACCAGCCAGCCATCATAGCCGTGCTGGGCGGCGATCTTCAGAACCGGCAGGAAGTCGACGCTCCCTTCCGCATCGCCCGGAACGGTAAAGACGCCGCGTCGCACACCCTCGAGAAAGGACAGACCTTCGCTTTCGACCACCGCGCGGACCGCCGGGCGGACGTTCTTGCAATGAATGTGGCGGACGCGGTCCATATATCTCCGCGCCACGTCCGCCGGGTCGGAACCGCCGAACCAGGCATGGCCGGTGTCGAGCAGCAGTTTGGTCGCCGGACCGGTGTTCCGCATCAGGAGGTCGATCTCCTCGCCGGTCTGGACGATTGTGCCCATGTGGTGGTGGTAGACCAGATCGATGCCCTGGCCGGCGCAATATTCGGCGATCGCCTCGAGGTCGGCGCCGAATTTCTCCCACTTGTCCGCCGGCAGAACCGGCTTGTCCTTCACGAGCGACTTGGAATCGTCGCCGTGAATGGCGTTCGAGGTTTCGCAGACGATCGCCACCCGGCAGCCATTATGCTTCAGAAGGTCGAGATGCGGCTGGATAGCCTTCTTCTCCGCTTCGACATCATGGGTGAGGAGGTTGGTCGAGTGCCAGCCCGAGACGAAGACGAGATCGTAACTTGAGAGCTTCTGCTTCAGCGCTTCTGGGTCGGACGGCATCTTGTGGCCCTTCTCGATGCCGTCGAAGCCGATCTTCTTGCAATCGGAGAGGCAGTCCTCGAGCGTCAGATGCGCGCCGATCGAATGGTCGTCGTCATTGCTCCAGGCGATCGGGTTGGTTCCGTAACGGATCATGTGTTTTGCTTTCTGCTGCGTGGTCTGTTTGGGGCAGTCGGTTCGTAGTTTCGTTTTTGGTGCGCCGAGGATGCCGCAGTGTGGCCCCTCATCCGCCTGCCGGCATCTTCTCCCCGCGTGCGGGGAGAAGGGACAAGCCGCGCTGTCCCCGCCCCAACCCGCAAGCCACGGCTGACCGCCGGGCACGTCCCCTCTCCCCGCCCTGCGCGGAGAGGGTTAGGGGCCGCTGGCCGGGCGCCAGTGTCAACCAAACCGCTGGGCCTGGAGGGCCTTCTCGTAGCCTTCGCGGGCGGCCTTCACCTGGTCTCGGTCCGAAACCTCCGGTACCGCGACGTCCCACCAGTGCCCGCCGGCCTCCGTTGTGATCAGCGGATCGGTATCGATGACGATCACGGTCGTGCGCGCCTCGTCGGCGGTCTCCGCGAGCGCAGCTTCGAGCTCGGGGATCGAGCCGACCTTGCGGGTCACGGCGCCCATGGCGGCGGCGTGCGCGGCGAAGTCGATCCGAGGCAGCTCCACATGATGGGTGTCCTTCAGCAGATTGTTGAAGTTGGCGCCGCCCGTTCCCATCTGCAGCCGGTTGATGCAACCATAGCCGGCATTGTCGAGCAGCACGACGGTGAATTTGGCGCCGAGCATGACGGAAGAGGCGATCTCCGAGTTCAGCATCATGTAGCTGCCGTCGCCCACCATGACGATCACGTCGCTATCGGGCTTGGCAAGCTTTACGCCCAGACCGCCGGCGACTTCGTAGCCCATGGTCGAAAAGCCGTATTCCATGTGATAGCCGCCCGGCTCCTCCGCCTGCCACAGTTTGTGCAGCTCGCCCGGAAGTCCCCCGGCGGCGCAGACGAGCGTCGTTTGCCTGCCGCCGCGGGCGCGCTGGACGGCGCCGATGACCTGAGCGTCGGAGGGAAGTGCGGCATTGGTGGTGGCGGTCGCCCTCTCGGCTTCAGCAAGCCACTCAGCCTTGCCCGCTTTTGCCCTCTCGGTCCAGGCTGTATCGGCCTTGTAGCTGCCGAGACCGCCGGAAATGCGGTTGAGGCCGGCCCGCGCGTCGGCAATCAGCGGCTGTCCCTGGTGCTTGCCGGCGTCGAAGGCCTGGACGTTGAGGCCGATGATCTTCAGCGCCTCGTTTTTGAAGAGCGCCCAGGAACCGGTGGTGAAATCCTGCAGCCGTGAGCCGACGGCGAGCACGACATCGGCCTCTTCCGCCAATGCGTTGGAGGCGGACGTGCCGGTGACGCCGATGGAACCCATATTCAGCGGATGCGAATGCGGCAGAGCGGACTTGCCGGCCTGGGTCTCCATGACCGGAATGCCGTGTTTCTCGGCGAACGCAGCGAGTTCGGCGCTCGCTTCCGAGTAGAGCACGCCGCCACCGGCGATGATGATCGGCTTCTTCGCGGATCTGAGCGCCTCGATTGCCGATGCCAGCTCGTCGAGGTCAGGCTCGATGCGGCGCGGAACCCAGACCTTCTCGTCGAAGAAGGTTTCCGGATAGTCGTAGGCTTCCGCCTGCACGTCCTGGCAGAGCGATAGCGTCACCGGCCCGCATTCGGCAGGATCGGTCAGGACCTGCATGGCGCGGCGGAGCGCCGGGATGATCTGCTCGGGCCGGGTGATGCGATCGAAATACCGCGAGACGGGCTTGAAGCAGTCATTCGCCGAGATCGTGCCGTCCCCGAAACTCTCCACCTGCTGCAGCACCGGATCGGGCCTGCGGTTGGCGAAGACGTCGCCGGGAAGGAGGAGAACCGGCAGTCGATTGACATGTGCCAGCGCGGCCGAGGTCACCATGTTGAGCGCGCCCGGGCCGATCGAGGTGGTGCAGGCCATGAAGCGGCGGCGGAAGCTCGCCTTGGCGAAGGCGATCGCCGCATTCGCCATGCCCTGTTCGTTCTGGGCGCGGTAGGTCGGGAGCGTTTCGCGAACGCCGTAAAGCGCCTCGCCGACGCCGGCGACGTTGCCGTGGCCGAAGATCGCGAAGACGCCGCCGAAGATCGGCACGCGCTCGCCGTCGATGATCGTCATCTGCCGGGTCAGGAACCGCGCCACGGCCTGTGCCATGGTCAGGCGCACGGTTTTCTGGCTCATTTGTTTCCTCCTCGCGGCCGCATCCTAGCGCCGCCTTTGTATTTGACCGCTACGCCGCCTTGGTCTCACCCAATTGCAGCCAGAGATCGACGAGCGCCTTGAACTTCGCCGCCATGTCGGAGACTGCCTGCTCGTCGGTCATCCTGCCGGAAAGCCAGGCCTTGGCAGCGTCGGCGAAGATCGTCCGGCCGACGGCAAATCCCTTGACCGTCTTCGACATTCTGGCGGCGGCGAAACCGTCTTTCAACACCTCATAGGGTGCTTCCAGGCCGAGGAGCACCACGCCCCGGCAAAGCGGATCGCGCGCCTCGATCACGGCGTCGATCGCAGCCCAGGCGGCGCGGCTCGCTTGCGGCTCGAGCTTCCACCAGTCCGGCTTCAAGCCGGCATCATAGAGCTCCTCCAGCGCCCGCGGAATGGTCCGGTCGTCGAGTGTCCCGTGCTTGCCGGCGATGATCTCGATCAGGATCTCGCGCCCGACCTTGCGCGCCGCCTCGAAGGCCGAACGCAACTTTGCGACCTGAGCGGCCTTGAGTTCGGCCGGATCGTCGGGATGGTAGAAGGAAAGCACCTTGATGCAGTGGTCGACCGGCCAGTCGACGAGGCGGCTGCCGAGGTCCTGGCTGAATTCGAAGGTAAGCGGCCGTGATCCCGGAAGCTCGATCGGCTTGCCGATCCAGAAGTCGCGATGGGCGCCGGCGGCATAGAGCGCATCGCGGCCGTATTTGTCGTCGATCAGCATGCCGAAGCCGGAACGGCCTTGAGCTACCTCTGCCGCAGCCCTGACGGCAAGCACCTTGAAGGCCGGGATGCGCGAGAGCAGTTCCGGATTTCCCTCGGCAATGTCCTCGAGCTGACTGCGATGGTCGACGGCGAGCGCCATCAGGAGCGGGATGTCGCGCCGGCGCGTCGTCGCCCAGTGCACGTGGTTGATCGCCTCGTCCTTGCGCAGCGCCTTCTCCTTGCTGCCGTGCTCGAGGAAATATTGCAGTTCGGTCCAGGTCGGGATTTCCGGCGCGCAGAGCAGGCGCGAGACCGCGAAGGCGCCGCAGGCATTGGCCCAGGTAGCGGACGTCGCGTGCGGCTCGCCGGTGAGCCAGCCGCGCAGAAAGCCCGACATGAAAGCGTCGCCGGCGCCGAGAACGTTATAGACTTCGATTGGAAAACCCTTGCCGACGATACCGTCTTCGAGATCGTCCGAGATCGGTCCATCATAGACAATGCAGCCCATCGGTCCACGTTTGAGCACGATCGTGGCTTCGGAGAGGGAGCGGATGGTCTTGAGTGCCGCGAGGAGGTCGCTTTCGCCCGACGCGATCAGCACCTCTTCCTCAGTGCCGACAATCAGGTCGCAATACCCGAGCACGGTCTTCAGATGCGCCGAAACGCGGTCCGAGGCGATGTAGCGGCTCTCGCCCGCATCGTGACCCGCAAGACCCCATAGATTAGGGCGGTAATCGATGTCGAAGACGATCCTGGCGCCGCTTTCCTTGGCGATCCTCATCGCCTTGCGCTGGGCGGCGTCCGCATTCGGTTTCGCAAAATGTGTGCCGGTGACGAGGACCGCGCGCGCGGAACCGATGAAATCCTCCGAAATATCGTCCTCGCAAAGCGCGTTGTCAGCGCAATTGTCGCGATAGAAAAGGAGCGGGAAGGATTTGTCGTTCTCGACGGAGAGGATCGCAAGTGCGGTCAGCCGCTCCGGGTCGGTGACGATGCCGCGCGTCTCCACGCCTTCGCGCTGAAGCTGCTCGCGGATGAAGCGGCCCATCTGTTCGTCGCCGACGCGCGTCAGGAGCGCCGATTTCAGGCCGAGGCGCGCTGTGCCCACGGAAATGTTGCAAGGGCAGCCGCCGACCGATTTGGCGAAGCTCGCCACGTCTTCGAGCCGCGTGCCGATCTGCTGTCCGTAGAGGTCGACCGAAGCTCTGCCGATCGTGATGAGGTCGAGGGGCTTGGCACCCGCACCTGATGGAACTTGGGCCGACGAAATCTGGCTCACTGCTTCCTCCCCGCGGACGCCGGACCGGCGCCGACAACTAAGTCTATGCCATGGGTGACGAGCATATGAAACATAAATTCCGTTGTTTCGTCAATATGGAATTTCCGTTCTATATTGCCTCACTCGCCCTCGGCGAGGCGGCGCCGTTTCTCGGCGATGGCGACGGTCAGCGCCATGGCGAAGGCCATGCTGGCGGAGAGCGAACGGAAGCCGGCATGATCGGCCTCGACCAGTTCGAACCAGACCCTGGAGGATTCGGCGAGCGGCGAGAAGGCGGAGTCGGTCAGCGAGACAACGGGTACCTTTCGGTTGGCGAGCAAGCGCGCCTGGCTGGCGCTTTCCGACGCGTAGGGCGAAAAGCTGACGGCAAAGGCGGCATCCTCCTTCGTCGCCATGGCCAGCATGTCCTCGTCGATCCCCGCGGCCGTTCCGACATGCTGATATTTCACCTTCAGCTTGCCGAAAGCATAGGCCATGTAGCTGGAAATCGGATAGGAGCGCCGCTTGGCGATGAGATAGATCGTGTTCGCCTTTGCGAGAATGCCGACGGCGCGCTCGAATGCGTCCGGATCGACCGAGGTCGCGATGTTGTCGAGCGAGCGATGGGCGGCCGCAACGAAGCCGTTGAAGATCGATCCGCTTTCGAGCTTGCTGTGATCGTTCTGGCGCAGCGCCTTCAGCCGTTCCTCGTAGCCGGGCGTGCGCTCCCGCAGGCGTGCGCGAAAAATCTGCTGCAGGCTCGAAAAGCCTTCGAAGCCGAAGTGCTGGGCGAAGCGCACGAGCGTCGAGGGCTGGACGTCGGCCGAAGTCGCAATACTCGCCGCCGTCCCGAAGGCGATCTCGTCCGGATTGTCGAGCGAGTAGGCGGCCACCTGTTTCAGCCGTTTAGGCAGTTGCGCCTTGCGCTCGAGGATAACCGCCTTCAGCGTTTCGAAATCCTGCGGGACATCGGCAATCGTTTCAGGCGTGGGCATCGTTCGGGCCTCCGGCTCATTCTCGTCGTTTGCCTCAGTTTAATCGACTAACCATTGCAGCGATAGAATGGACGTTCCATTTTGGTTCCTTATCCAGCGGGAAGTATGCATGCCCGCATCGCCTCAGGCTTGTCTCCCGCAGGCGGGGCGAAGGAAACGCGCGGCGCTACCTTCGCAACCATGACCGCCGGCCAACCATCGGGCACGTCCCCTCTCCCGCGCGCGTGGAGAGGGTAAGGGTGAGGGGCAAAGACAACAGCGAGTCGGACGTCAAGATCAGCCAATCTCCACCCACTCGTTCGTCCTTGCGGAGTGATAGGTTGCGGAAAGAACCTTCTGGACTTCGTAACCCTCGCGGAAATCGGTCGAGGTCTTACCGCCCTTGGCGATCGCTTCCAGGAACTCGTTGGCCTCGATCGCCTTCAGCTCGTTGAAGCCGATCTGGTGGCCCGGTGCCACGCAGAAGGCTCCGTAGGGCGGATGCTCCGGTCCCGCCCAGATCGTCCGGAAGCCGCGGCTCCTGATGTCGTCGCCGGCGGAGTAGACCCTGATCTCGTTCAGCCGCTCCTGGGTGAAGACGATGCTTCCCTTGGAGCCGTAAATCTCGAAATCGTGCTGCATCTTGCGGCCGGTCGCGATCCAGCTCGCTTCGAAGCTTCCGCTCGCGCCGCTCTCGAAACGGACGAAGGCCCTCGTGACGTCGTCGACCTCGACCGTCCGGGTCTCTGTGGCGCCGCGCGTGACAGGGCGTTGCGGAACGTGGATGACGGTCTCTGCCAGTACGGACCGGATCGGCCCGACGAGATGGCGCATGCAGGCGATCATGTGGCTGCCGATGTCGGCGAGCGCACCGCCGCCGCTGCGCGGGTCCAGCCGCCAACCCCACGGAACGCTCTCATCAGCCATGAAATCTTCCGCATGAATGCCGCGAAACGAACGTATTTCGCCGATCTCGCCGCTTTCGATAATGTCCCTGGCGAGAAAAATGAGCGGGTTCTTGAGATAGTTGAAGCCGACCTGGGTGACGACGCCGGCCTTTTGCGCGGCGGCGACCATCTCGGCGCAGTCGGCGACCGTCGGTGCCAGCGGCTTTTCGCAATAGACGTGCTTGCCGTGGGCAATCGCAGCGAGCGCCATTTCCTTGTGCAGGAGGTTCGGCGTGGTGATGTCGATGATGTCGATCTCGGGATCGGTCAGAAGTTCGCGCCAGTCGGCCGTCGCCTTGCGGAAGCCGAGTTGTCCGCGGGCCGCCTCCGCGCCCTCCTGCGTCACGTCCGCCACGGATACGAGATCCAGCTCGAAGGGCAGGTCGAAGACTCGTGACGCAATCGTGAACCCAAGGGCATGCGCCTTGCCCATGAAGCCCGTCCCGATCAGGCCAATGCCCAGCCTGCGCTTGCCGCTCATCTCGTTTCTCCCGGGCCAAGCCCTGTCTGTGCTCGGCGAAATGAAATGAAATGCGCGCGAATTGTCAATATGGAATATTTGTTCGAAAATCCGGTCCCGCGTGCCTGATGGAACAGGGCGTGTCCGCCCGGTCCGCTATGCTTGGGCAGAATGTGTTAACGCATTTTTACCATGTTGCGTTGAAACATCACTGGTGACGGTGGTGGACGAATCGCTTTCATATGGCGGGGCGAAATCGGAGTGATCGAGCATGTGCCGTTGGGCAGCCTATCGCGGAGAGCCGCTTTATCTCGAAGAACTCGTGACGTCGCCCAAGCATTCCCTGATCGAGCAATCCCATTGCGCCGTCAGGGCGAAAACGGCGACCAATGGCGACGGCTTCGGAATAGCGTGGTACGGCGACCGTCCTGAGCCGGGCCGCTACCGGGACATCCTGCCCGCCTGGTCGGATTGCAATCTCAAGAGCATTGCCAGGCAGATTCGCTCGCCGCTGTTCCTCGCCCATGTTCGCGCGGCCACCGGCGGCGGCACGCGCCGCGACAATTGCCATCCCTTCGTCTTCGGCCGCTGGTCCTTCATGCATAATGGACAGATCGGCGATTTCGAGCATTTGCGGCGGCCGATGGAGACCATGCTCGACAACGAGCTCTATTCGGCGCGCAGCGGCACGACGGATTCGGAGCTGCTCTTCCTGCTTGCCCTGCAGTTCGGTCTCGACCGTGATCCCCTCGGTGCCGTTGCCGAGGCGCTCGCCTTCGTCGA
The DNA here is from genome assembly GCF_052044265.1 of Sinorhizobium sp. 22678. Lineage (NCBI taxonomy): Bacteria > Pseudomonadati > Pseudomonadota > Alphaproteobacteria > Hyphomicrobiales > Rhizobiaceae > Sinorhizobium > Sinorhizobium sp. 22678. The sequence continues at coordinate 278,739 of NZ_JBQEMS010000004.1, forward strand.
GCGGCTTGCCGAACGCCTGGGACGCCCGGCACTCGTGCGCTTCACGGCGGCCTTCTCCGACGGCCGCGATCTTTATGCGGTCCGCTATGCCACGGATTGGAAAGCTCCCACGCTCTATGCAGGTCCGATGGGGTCGAGTGGCGGCTATTGCCTCGTCTCCGAGCCGCTCAATGACGATGACAGCGCCTGGGTGGAGGTTCCGGACGGATCCGCGATCATCGTCGGGGAAAACGGCGTCGACGTTCGCCTTTTCGGGACGGCCGACCTGGCAATAGCGCCCACCTCCGGCCTGTCCTCAGGATGAAAGCTTCGCCGCGATCAGCGCGGCGAGCTTCGCCGCGACATCGTCCTTGCCCATTTCCGGCCATTCCTCGGTACCGTCACGGCCGATCAGCTTAACCCGATTGCGGTCGCCGCCCATGATGCCGGTTGCGGGCGAAACGTCGTTGGCCAGAATGTAATCGGCCCCCTTCTTCTGGAGCTTGGCGCGGCCGTTCTCGGCGACGTTCTCGGTCTCGGCGGCAAAGCCGATCACGAGCTTAGGCCGCGATGCGTGGTGGCCGACGGTCTTCAGGATATCGGGATTCTCTGCAAGCTGCAGCGGAGGAGGGGCCTCGCCCGGCCGCTTCTTGATCTTGTTGCCGGCGGCCAATGCGACGCGCCAGTCGGCAACGGCTGCCACCATGACGACCACATCGGCCGGCAGCGCGGCCAACACCGCATCGCGCATCTCCTCGGCGCGCTCGACCCGTACGACGCGGACGCCGGCGGGGTCCGCGATCGTCACCGGCCCGGAAACGAGCGTGACCTCGGCGCCGAGCCGCGCCAGTGCTGCGGCGATCGCGTGGCCCTGCTTGCCGGACGACCGGTTGGCGATGTAGCGCACCGGATCGATCGGCTCGTGCGTCGGTCCGGATGTGACGATGGCCTTGCGACCGGCGAGCGGGCCTGCTCCGTTGAAAAATTCCTCGACCGCCGCGACGATCTCCAGAGCTTCGGCCATGCGGCCTTCCCCTGCCTCGCCGCTCTCGGCCATTTCGCCGGTGGCAGGTCCGACGAAGCGGACGCCGTCGCCGGCGAGCGTCGCGCGGTTGCGGTGCGTGGCCGGGTGCGACCACATCCTCGGGTTCATCGCCGGCGCGAGCAGCACCGGCCGGTCGGTCGCCAGGAGCACCGTCGAGGCGAGGTCGTCGGCGTGACCGTGCGCCATCTTTGCCATCAGGTCGGCCGTTGCCGGGGCCACGACCACGAGATCGCAATGCCGCGCCAGCCGGATGTGACCGACATCCTGCTCGTCCTCGCGCGAGAAAAGCTCCGTGAAAACGTGAGAGGCCGAAAGCGCGCCGACGGTCAGCGGCGTGACGAAACGCTGCGCCGCCGCCGTCATCACCGGGCGCACGTCGGCACCGCGCTCGCGCAGGCGGCGGATCAGGTCGAGGCTCTTATAGGCCGCGATTCCGCCGGCTATGATGAGAAGAATGCGCTTGCCCGACAGTGTCATTCCGCTTCGGCTCCAGCCGCTCCCGTTCGTTTCCGGCGACCCTACTCGACCGTCTTCCCGCACGCAATTGCGCGCCTGATTTCGAGTGCAGGCCGAATTTGAAGCTTGACTTTCCGCGTTTCACGTAACACGTTGAGTTACATGAAACGCGATAGCCGACTTTCCATTACTTTGCATGCGCTCCTCCACATGGCGGAGCGTGAAACCATCACCTCGGAGGAGTTGGCAGCCTGCCTCTCCACCAATCCCGTCGTGGTCCGACGCACCATGGCGGGTTTACGGGAAGCGGGTCTCGTCCGCTCCGAAAAGGGGCATGGCGGAGGCTGGTCGCTCGTGCGCGATCTCGCAACCATCAGCCTTGCGGACGTGCATGCCGCGCTCGGTGAACCGCCCGTGTTTGCGATCGGCAACCGAACCGAGGCTCCCGGCTGTGTGGTGGAGCAGGCGGTCAATGCCGCGATGGACGGAGCGCTCCGGGATGCCGAGGCGCTTCTCATGCAGCGATTGGAACGAATAAGCCTCGCAGATCTTTCAAACGATTTCCAGCGACGAATGGCGATCCGTCGCCAGCAGATGAAGGAGCAGAACCATGGCGGTTGATGTGATGCCGGTAGACGTGGCGATCGTGGGTGGAAGCTATGCAGGGCTGTCGGCGGCATTGCAATTGGCCAGAGCCAGACGCTCCGTGGTCGTCGTCGATGCGGGCGCGCGCAGGAACCGCTTTGCCGAATCGTCGCATGGGTTCCTCAGCCGGGACGGCGAGGCGCCTGCGACGATCGCGGCGCACGGCCGGGAACAGTTGCTGGCCTATCCCAATGTGCGTTTCGTCGAAGGAACGGCCGATACGGCGCGCCGCGACGGCGCCAATCTGGTCGTCTCGGTGCAGGGCGAAAAGATCGCGGCGCGGCGGCTGATCCTGGCAACGGGCGTCGTCGATGAGCTGCCGTCGATACCGGGGCTTCAGGAACGCTGGGGCCGCGCCGTCTTTCATTGCCCCTATTGCCATGGTTATGAGCTAGGGCAGGGCCGCATCGGCGTTCTCGCAACCGGTGAGTCCAGTTTTCACCAGGCCATGATGCTGCCGGACTGGGGGCCGACCACCCTTTTCGCCAATGGAGCGTTCGAGCCCGATGCCGCTCAGGCCGCCATGCTGGAAGCGCGCGGTGTGGAGATCGAAAGGGAGAGGGTCGTCGCTGTCGACGGAGCGAAGGCGAGCGTGGTTCTCGATGGCGGCCGGACCGTTTCTCTCGAAGGCCTGTTCGTCGCGTCGCGCACCCGCATGGCGAGCGATCTGCCTGCAGCGCTCGGCTGCGAATTCGAGGACGGGCCGCTCGGACCCTATATCCGGACGAACGAGGCAAAGGAGACGAGCGTCGAGCGCATCTATGCCTGTGGCGATGCCGCGCGGGGCGCGGGCTCGGTCTCGCATGCGGTCGGCGATGGCGTCACGGCAGCCGTGGCCGCGCATAAATCACTGATTTTCGACGTACATTGAGCCTTCATTCCGCCGTTTGATGAGCGCCGGCGGCGAGGAGGAGGCGCTCGATCCGCCGGAACCCTCGCCTTTTAGCATGGGCGAGGGGCGTAACGCCCTCGCCGTCCGCCAGGTCGACATCCGCACCGGCCTCGATCAGCAGCCTGACGATCTCCGTATGGCTGTCGCCTCCGCTGCCGAGGATGATCGCCTCGAGGAGCGCCGTCCAGCCGAGGCGGTTTACATGGTCGACGGCAACCCCGGCATCGATCAGCGTCTTCACGGTTTCGACATGGCCGCGCTCGGCGGCCGGAATGAGGGCGGTGCCGCCGTAGCGGTTGGTGCTTTTGAGATCGGCGCCATGCGCGAGCGTCATCTTCAATATTTCGAGATGGCCGCGCGCGCCGGCATAGAGATAAGGGCTGTCCTCGATGCGGTCCTTGGCATTGACGTCGGCGCCGGCCGCGATGAGAGCCCTTGCGGCCTCGATATTGTTCTCATGCGTGGCGATGAGCAGGGCCGTCGCGCCTGTTTCGTCGCGGGCATCCACGTGTGCGCCGCGCTCTACGAGAGCGCTGATTTCGGCGGCATTGCCCAGCCGGGCGGCCGTGAGGAGTTCTTTATCCAGCATGGCAGCCTTCGCGACCCCTGTTAGACTGAAAAGAGTGACGAGAGCGATGACGGCGTAGCGCAACAGGCCTCGTGCAGCCGATCTCTGAAGCGGGATGAACATGGTCAGAGCATCGAACGGCTGAGCCCGCCGTCGACGGGCAGCGCAATCCCGGTGATGTAGGCGGCCTGGCGGCTTGCGAGAAAGGCTGCGGCAGCACCGAACTCGGCCGGCGTCCCATAGCGCCCGAGCGGAATTTCCGACTGGCTGCGCACTGCAACGGTTTCGACGCTGACGCCCTCGGCCTCCGCATCCATGCGATCGAAGCTCAGGGTCCGGTCCGTCGCAAGCCGGCCGGGCAGGAGCATGTTGACGGTCACGCCGTCGGCTGCCACCTCGCTGGCGAGCGTCTTCATCCAGCCGGCAAGCGCGCTGCGCAACGCGTTGGACGCCGTCAGGCCAGGGATCGGCTCGCGGATGCTGGTGGAGGCGACGGCAACGATGCGGCCGAAGCGGCGCTCCCGCATCGACGGCAGCAGGCGGTGCGAAATGCGCATGCCGGAAAGCACCATCGCCTCGAACTGGGCCCGCCAGAAGCCGGGATCGATGTCGGCAGCATTCGTCGGCGGCGGACCGCCACCGTTCAGCACGAGAATATCGATCTGTCCGAATGTAGCGGCGAGCCGATCGAGGAAGGGGTCGACGACTTCAGGCTTTGCCAGGTCCAGCGAAAAGCCGGCAGCATTCGGGCCGATTTCCGCTGCGGCCTTGGCTGCGGTTTCGACGTTCCGGCCGGTCAGCGCGACCGCAACGCCTTCCCCCGCAAGCGCTTCGGCGATACCGCGCCCGAGCCCTTTGCTGCCACCGAGAACGAGCGCCTTTTTGCCGCTAATGCCGAGATCCATATTCCTTCCTCCTGCTTTGATCGATGGCAACGCCTGGCTGCCTGGCACTTCTCCCCGGCCGGCTGGCAAGGCGGCCCGCCGCTCCGTTCACGCAAGCTGCCAGGCGATGTAGACGAGCGTCGCCGCGATAAGCCATAGCGCGGTACGGCCCGAGCGCGTATGGCGCGCCTCGGCTCTGCCGATCGCTTCCGCGGTCTCCGGATCGAAGCGCAGGCCGTTCTCGCTCATTGCCATGATTTCCGCCGAGAACCGCTCGGTCCGGGCTGCGATCTCCGGCAGCGCTTCGGCAACCCGCAGCGCCGCATGAACGCCGTCGCGCAGGTCGGCGACGATGCGTTTCGGCCCGAGATTGTCCCTTATCCACTTGCCGACCACCGGTTCGGACGCCTTCCACATGTTGAAGCGCGGATTGAGCGTTCGGGCGACGCCCTCGACGACGACCATCGTCTTCTGCAGCATCACCAGTTCGGGGCGGGTCTGCATGTCGAAAAGTTCGGTGACCTCGAACAGCAGCGTCAGCAGCTTCGCCATCGAGATCGTCTCGGCCGGCTGGCCGTGGATCGGCTCGCCGATGGCGCGGATCGCCTGGGCGAAGCTTGCGGCGTCGTGGTGCGAGGGAACGTAACCGGCCTCGAAATGCACATCCGCGACGCGCTGATAATCGCGCATGATGAAGCCGTAGAGGATCTCGGCCAGGAAGCGCCGTTCCTTCCGGCCGAGGCGGCCGACGATCCCCATGTCGACGGCGACGATATGGCCCGCATCGTCGACGAAGAGGTTGCCCTGGTGCATGTCCGCGTGGAAGAAGCCGTCCCGGAGCGTGTGGCGCAGAAAGGACTGGATCAGCGTTTCGGCCAGGCGGTTCAGGTCATGGCCGGCCCGTTTCAGCCCTTCGATGTCCGACATCTTGACGCCGTCGATCCATTCCATCGTCACGACGTCGCGGCCGGTGCGCTCCCAATCGACCCTGGGCACGCGAAACCCGGAATCCTCTTTGGTGTTCTCGCCAAGTTCGGAAAGCGCCGCGGCCTCGAGTCTCAGATCCATTTCGACCTTGGTCGTCTGCTCCAGCGTCTTCGTCACCTCGACCGGCCTCAGGCGGCGCGTATAGGGCAGGAATCGCTCCTGCATCCGCGAGACCAGATACATGGCCTCGATGTCGGCCACAAAACGTTGGCGCACGCCCGGGCGGATGACCTTGACGGCCACCCTTTCGCGTCTGCCGTCGCGCATGACCACGGCGGGATGAACCTGGGCGATCGATGCGGCTGCGATCGGCTCGGAGAATTCGACGAAGAGCTCGCCGACGGGGCGCCCGAGAGACGCCTCTATCGCGGCCCTGGACGCGCTCTCGGGAAAAGTCGCCATGCGGTCCTGGAGCAGCGAGAGGTCGGCGGCAAGTTCGGCGCCGACCACGTCCGGGCGGGTCGCGAGAAACTGGCCGATCTTGACATAGGAAGGGCCGAGCCGTTCCACCGCCCGGGCGAGGCGGCCGCTGCGCGCGCCGAACCGGGCCTCGCGGCTGGCGAGCAGGCCGGCGAGCTTCTGCACGAAGCGTGCGAGCGGGGGCAGGTGTTCGGAGGGGACCGCGGCAAACGCATTCTCGCGCGCAAGGACCCAGCCGATCCGTATGAGACGGAAATATGCTCCGGGAGTGCTCATGCGCTCAGATTTTCCAGCCGGAATGCAGCGCTGCGATGCCGCCGGTATAATTGGTGAAGGAGACGCGGGCGAAGCCGGCGTCACGGATCATGGCGGCGAAATCACGCTGGTTCGGAAACTTGCGGATCGATTCTACCAGATATTGGTAGGGCGCATCGTCGCCGGTGATGAGCTTGCCGAATTTCGGAATCGCATTGAAGGACCATGCGTCGTAGAAGCGGTCGAGCAGCGGCATCTCCACTTCGGAGAATTCGAGCACGAGGAGCCGGCCGCCGCGCTTCAGCACGCGGTAGGCCTCCTTGAGCGCGACCTCGATGCGCGGCACGTTGCGGATGCCGAAGGCGATCGTGTAGGCGTCGAATGAATTCGCCGCGAAGGGCAGGTCTTCGGCGTTGGCCTCGACGAAGTCGAGATTGGCGTCGATCCCCTTCTTGCGGGCGCGCTCGGCGCCCACCGAGAGCATCGAGCCGTTGATGTCGAGGACGGTCGCATGGGCTTTGCGCCCGGAGCGCTCGACGATGCGGAAGGCGATGTCACCGGTGCCGCCGGCGACATCGAGAACCCGATAGCCCTCGCGGCTCGGCGGGTTGAGCGCCGCGATCATCGCATCTTTCCAGACGCGGTGCAGCCCGGCCGACATCACGTCGTTCATGATGTCGTAGCGTTTGGCGACCTTGTGGAAGACGTCGTTGACGAGCGGCTGCTTCTCGCCCGTGCCGACTTCGCGGAAACCGAATGAGGTCTCCATTCCGCCCCTCGCCGATACGCGCTCATCCGCCATACGAAACTCCACTTCAACGAATTTTGCCGGCACCATAGCGAAATCGCTCCGTGCACGCTATCTGAGCGAGAGGCGACCGGCTGCCGCATGCAGCGGGATATAGGCTATCGACGGCGTCATGGGAATGGCGTGCCGCTCACGTGGGCGGGTGCGATGAATAAAGGATGAAGGAACACGGCCGATGCCGGAATTGCCCGAGGTGGAAACGGTCAGGCGCGGACTGGCGCCGACCATGGAGGGTGCGCTTCTGGTGCGGGCGGAGTTGCGCCGGCCGGATCTGCGCTTTCCGTTCCCCGAGAATTTCGCCAACGCGGTCGCGGGCCGCCGCATCATCGCCCTCTCGCGGCGCGCCAAATATCTGATGATCGAGCTCGAGGGCGGCGACGTCATCATCGCCCATCTCGGCATGTCCGGCTCGTTCCGGATCGAGAAGGGCCCGATAGAGGCTGGCGCGAATCCGGCCACGCCCGGCGCCTTCCACCACCCGCGCGGCAAGGACGAGAAGCACGATCATGTCGTCTTCCATCTCGATGGCGGCTCCGGTCCGGCTCGGGTGATCTATAACGATCCGCGTCGCTTCGGTTTCATGGATCTGGCTCGGCGCTCGGCGCTCGCCGACCACGTCTATCTCCGCGGCCTCGGTGAGGAGCCGACCGGCAATGCCCTCGACGCCGCCTATCTCGCCGCCCGTTTCGCCGGCAAGGTCCAGCCGCTGAAAGCCGCTCTTCTTGACCAGAGGACGATCGCGGGCCTCGGAAATATCTATGTCTGCGAGGCGTTGTGGCGCTCGGGCCTCTCGCCGAAAAGGGCGGCAGGCACGCTTGTCGACAAGCGGGGCCGCCCGAAACAGGCGCTGATTGCACTGACGGAAAGGATCCGCGCCGTGATTGCCGATGCGATTGCCGCCGGCGGCTCCTCGCTCAAGGATCACATTCAGGCGGACGGCAGTCTCGGCTATTTCCAGCACAGCTTCTCCGTCTATGACAGGGAAGGCGAGGCTTGCCGCACGCCCGGCTGCCACGGTACGGTCGCCCGCATAGTACAGGCGGGACGTTCGACCTTTTATTGTCCGCACTGCCAGAAATAGGGCGGCATGGCACATTCCGCTCTTCAATCTTGCGACAACGCGTGAAGGAGACGGGAATGAGTTACGAGACGTTGCTGGTCGAAACGCAGGGCCGCGTGGGCCTGATCACGCTCAACCGGCCGCAGGCGCTCAATGCGCTGAATGCGGTGCTGATGCGCGAGCTCGATGCCGCGCTGAAGGCCTTCGACGCCGACAGGGACGTCGGCGCCATCGTCCTTGCCGGCTCCGAGAAGGCCTTTGCCGCCGGCGCGGACATCAAGGAGATGCAGGGGCTCGATTTCGTCGACGGTTACCTCGCCGATTTCCTTGGCGGCTGGGAGCATGTCGCGAACGCCCGCAAGCCGATGATCGCCGCCGTATCCGGTTTCGCGCTCGGCGGTGGCTGCGAGCTCGCCATGATGTGCGACTTCATCATCGCCTCCGAAACGGCGAAGTTCGGCCAGCCGGAGATTACCCTCGGCGTCATTCCCGGCATGGGCGGATCGCAGCGCCTGACCCGCGCAGTCGGCAAGGCGAAGGCCATGGACCTCATTCTCACCGGCCGCATGATGGACGCGGCGGAGGCCGAGCGCTCGGGGCTCGTTTCGCGCGTGGTGGCTCCGGACAGGCTCCTGGAGGAGGCGCTCGACGCCGCGAAGAAGATCGCGTCATTCTCGCTGCCGGCGGCGATGATGGCCAAGGAGGCAGTCAATCGCTCTCTGGAACTGACGCTCGCCGAGGGCCTGCGCTTCGAGCGGCGGCTCTTCCAGTCGCTTTTCGCAACGGAGGACCAGAAAGAGGGCATGGCCGCCTTCGTCGCCAAGCGCAAAGCCGAATTCAAACACAGGTGAGCCACGGACAGGACTCTGTTTTCTCAAATTGCGCGTTGACGTGCGGGCGGTTTCGCTTTATACGCCGCCCTCAGTTTGGAACGCCCTCGTTCGAGGCTTTCCGATAATACTCCCGAATTGCTTGTATGACAGGTCGCAGTGACCCGGCACGGCGAGGCGGAGTCCATGTCAGTTTTCGAAGAGAGGCATCAATGGCCAATACAACTTCGGCGAAAAAGGCGACCCGCAAGATCGCACGCCGTACCGCAGTGAACAAGGCCCGTCGTTCGCGCATCCGCAGCTTCGTCCGCAAGGTCGAGGAAGCGATCGCTTCCGGCGATCAGGCACTCGCAGCCGCCGCCCTGAAGGCGGCACAGCCGGAACTGATGCGCGCCGCCACGAAAGGCGTAATGCATTCCAACACGGCATCGCGCAAGGTTTCGCGCCTGGCGCAGCGCGTGAAGAGACTTTCGGCCTAACCCGGCTAAGAAAAAAGCTGTTGATGAAGCGCCCGGCGTTACCGCCGGGCTTTTCCGATTCGTGCCGTCGTCAACGGTGCGCGCGATTGACCTGGTCACGCTCGTGTCAATCCCGTGACAAAAAATACGCAGTTTTTTCAGTGGCTTATGAGAGGTTGCGGCAAAAATGTGGTCTCGCGACGCGGGCGGATTGAGTCCGAAGTGAGTCAAGCCATTTTTTATTTTTTTTCTTTTTCGCCAGCTAAGCAAGAACGCAAAAAACAAAACCCTTGATTCAACAGCGATTCTCGCCGGACTCGGGAGCGGCATGCAAAACCCGGCACGAGAGTCAACTGTCGACGCTTACGAGCGGGTAAAAAACGCCATTGATCTTGCCGGGCGATCCTGCCTAAATGCCTTCCACAGGGGACACAGATCACATCTGTACGAGGAAGTTTAAGGGTCATTCCAATCGGGGTGACTTTGGGCTTTCCGTCGCCTGTGGCGGGGTTAATTCCACGTCGATCAATCAAACAAGTCGAGACGATAAAACCGGGCGAGCCTTCGCACCGGAGCGAGGACGTTTCGTCTTATGGTTGCCGGCCGGGCTTAGCCTTGTGAATGCATGGGATAGGAAGAAGGAGGCTCGGGCTGTCCGCTACGTACGAGGGTGCGGTCAGCCGACAACGAGGAAAAACGGTTCTGGTCGGCTTGAAAATAGCCGTGCAGAGTCGGTAAGGCGGAGTGCGAGGGGACATTTGCTTGAGGCGAAGGCGAGCGAATGAGCGCAGCGCGCCGTGACGGGATATGAGGAGCCCGGGTTCGGTGCGTATCAGAGCGTCCGGCTGACGCGGCATGGCTTTGAGCGGCCGTGGCGGGCGGACATAAAGATGAGGCCGCCAGAAATGACGGCGTCGGAATAATGAAATTGGAAGGCGGCAAGATGCGGATGAATTTGGCGACGGCACCTGAAGGTTTTCAGGCCGGAAGCAATCAGTCTCAGGCGGCGGGGGAAAAACACGACATGCGGCATGACGCACTGTTTGAGCGGGTAAGTGCGCGCTTGAAAGCCCAGGTCGGACCGGATGTCTTCGCAAGTTGGTTTGGACGCCTCAAGCTCCATTCAGTGTCGAAAAGCGTCGTGCGCCTCTCGGTCCCGACGACTTTTCTGAAGTCCTGGATCAATAATCGCTATCTCGATCTGATCACCACGCTCGTCCAGCAGGAGGACGGCGAAATACTGAAGGTGGAGATCCTCGTGCGCACTGCGACCCGCGGTCATCGCCCGACGGCTCCTGAGGAGAGCGTTGCCGCGGTTGCCGAAGCGGCGCCCGTCTCTCCTTCCCGCCGTTCGGCGGCCCCCTCCGTGGCAATTGCCGCCGCCACGGTTGCGGCAGCTCCGGCGAGACCGGTCCAGGCGCCGCTTTTCGGCTCGCCTCTCGATCAGCGCTACGGTTTCGATAGTTTCGTAGAGGGCTCGTCGAACCGGGTCGCGCTCGCGGCAGCGCGTACGATTGCCGAGGCCGGCGCCGGCGCCGTGCGCTTCAATCCGCTCTTCATCCATTCGAGCGTTGGTCTCGGCAAGACGCATCTCCTGCAGGCGATCGCTCTCGCGGCCCTCCAGAGTGCGCGCGCGCCGCGCGTCGTCTATCTGACGGCCGAATATTTCATGTGGCGTTTCGCAACGGCGATCCGCGACAATGACGCGCTGTCGCTGAAGGAATCGCTTCGCAACATCGACCTTCTCATTATCGACGACATGCAGTTCCTGCAGGGCAAGTCGATCCAGCACGAGTTCTGCCATCTGTTGAACATGCTGCTCGACTCCGCCAAACAGGTGGTCGTCGCCGCCGACCGTGCACCCTGGGAGCTGGAATCGCTCGACAGCCGCGTTCGCTCGCGCCTGCAAGGCGGCGTGGCGATCGAGATGGAAGGGCCGGACTACGAGATGCGCCTGGAAATGCTGAAGCGTCGTCTCGAAGCGGCGCGCCAGGACGATGCCTCGCTCGAGATTCCGCCCGAGATCCTGAGCCATGTCGCCCGCAACGTGACAGCCAGCGGCCGCGAACTCGAGGGCGCCTTCAATCAGCTTCTCTTCCGTCGCTCCTTCGAGCCGCAGCTTTCGATCGAGCGGGTCGACGAACTGCTCGGCCATCTCGTCAATGCCGGGGAACCGCGCCGCGTCCGCATCGAAGATATCCAGCGCGTAGTGGCCAAGCATTACAACGTCTCGCGTCAGGAGCTGGTCTCGAACCGCCGAACCCGCGTCATCGTCAAGCCGCGCCAGATCGCAATGTATCTGTCGAAGACACTGACCCCACGCTCCTTCCCCGAAATCGGCCGCCGCTTCGGCGGGCGCGACCACACGACCGTGCTCCATGCGGTGCGCAAGATCGAGGAACTGATTTCTGCCGACACCAAGCTCAGCCACGAGATCGAGCTTTTGAAGCGACTGATCAACGAATAGACGAAGGTAAGCTCGAAGTTACGAAAAGCCCGGTCCGCCGGGCTTTTTTGTTGAGCGTTTTTTTCCCGTCGCTTGTCGGCTATCAATACCGCCATTCGTCTTCAGACCAGAGCGGAGATTTTCAATGCTTTACGCCGTGCTTTGCTACAACGATGAAAGCGTCACCAGTGCCTGGAGCAAGGAGGAGGACGAGCGGGTCATGCGTGATCTGAGCGCCGTCCAACGCAAATATGTCGAAGCGGGCAAGCTGGGGCCCGTGGCGCGGCTGGTGCCGACGACGGCGGCGGCGACGCTGCGCCACAGCGCCGGCGAGACGATCGTCATCGACGGCCCCTTCGCCGAGACCAAGGAACAGTTGCTCGGCTTCTATCTGATCGATTGCGCCTCGCTGGACGAGGCGCTCGACTTCGCGCGCGATCTGAGTAACGCCAATCCGAGCACGGGCTCCTACGAAGTCCGGCCGCTCGCGCTTTATAAACCCGGTGAGTTGCCCTCATGACCGACACAGGCTGGATCGATCTTGCTCTTGTTTCCGCGCGGCCGCAGGCAATGGGTGCGCTGCTGCGCTACTTTCGCAATCTCGATCTGGCGGAGGAGGCATTTCAGGAGGCCTGTATCCGGGCGCTGAAAAACTGGCCCCGTACCGGTCCGCCGCGCGATCCCGCCGCCTGGCTCATCTTCGTCGGACGCAATAGCGGCATCGACAGGGTGCGGCGGCAGTCGCGCGAGACGGCGCTGCCCCCGGAGGAACTGCTCTCCGACCTCGAAGACCGGGAGAGCGAGCTCGCCGATCGCCTCGACGGGGCGCATTACCGCGACGACATCCTGCGGCTGCTCTTCGTCTGCAGCAATCCGACGCTTCCGGCAACCCAGCAGATCGCGCTTGCACTGCGCATCGTATCGGGGCTCTCCGTCAGGCAGATCGCCCGTGCTTTTCTCGTCAGCGAAGCCGCGATGGAGCAGCGCATCACCCGCGCCAAGGCCCGCGTGGCGGCCGCCGGCATCCCGTTCGAGACACCCGATGCCGCCGATCGCGCCGAGCGGCTCGCTGCGGTCGCGACGATGATCTATCTCGTCTTCAACGAGGGTTATTCGGCGATGAACGGCGCCGAGGGCGTCTCCGCCGATCTTTGCGACGAGGCGATCCGCCTGTCGCGGCTGCTGCTGCGGCTGTTTCCCGCCGAGCCGGAAATCATGGGACTGACGGCACTTCTGCTGCTTCAGCATTCGCGCGCCCGCGCGCGCTTCGATGCAAACGGTGCCGTCGTCCTGCTCGAAGATCAGGATCGGCGGCTCTGGAGTCGGCCGATGATTACCGAGGCGCTGGCGATGATCGACAAGGCAATGCGCCATCGCCGCCCCGGGCCTTACCAGATACAGGCAGCGATCGCCGCCCTGCACGCCCGCGCCGAACGTCCTGAGCAGACGGATTGGGAGGAGATTGACCTCCTCTACCAGGCGCTCGAGCGCCTGCAGCCCTCTCCGGTCGTCACGCTCAATCGCGCGGTCGCCGTCTCCAAACGGGAGGGAGCGGAGGCCGCACTGGCGATGGTGGAGCCCCTTGGCGAGAGGCTTTCCGGCTATTTCTATTATCATGGCCTGCGCGGCGGCCTTTTGAAGCAACTCGGCCGGGCATGCGAGGCGCGCGCCGCCTTCGACCGGGCGATCGCACTGGCCACCAACGCGGCCGAAGCGGCCTATATCCGCATGCAGCTCGATCACCTCGCGGCCGAGCCGGCGACGGTCGCGGAAGAAGAGCGATAATTTTTTCTGACCCCTGTCGGCAGGCGGCATCCTCTTTCGTCCTTGGAATGAACCAACATGGAGGAATTCGAAAATGACTGCAGCGACCGACACCAATTCCGGCGGCGAACGCGAACTGGTTCTGACCCGGCTGATCGATGCCCCGCGCGAGAAGGTCTACCGGGCCTTCACGGAAGCCGGGCTTCTGAAGCAGTGGTTCGCCCCTCTGCCGTGGACGATCACGGAAGCGGAGCTCGACGTCAGGGCGGGCGGCATCAACCGCTTTGTCATGCGCTCGCCCGAGGGCGAACTCTATCCTAATCAGGGCGTCTATCTGGAAGTCGTGCCGAACGAGAAGATCGTCGTCACCGATGCCTTTACGGAAGCCTGGAAGCCGTCCGAAAAGCCGTTCATGACGGCGGTCATGACCTTCGAGAACGAGGGCGGCAAGACCCGCTATACGGCCCGCGCGCTCCATTGGAGCGTCGAGGACCGCGATGCCCATGAGAAGATGGGCTTCCACGAGGGCTGGGGCCAATGCGCCGATCAGCTTGCAGCACTCGTTGCGAAACTCTGAGGGGAGGACCGGGTCATGACCATTACCGGGAGCAGCAATACGGCCATTGCGGAAATCGAGGAGGTAATCGGGGGCTGGGCGGAGGCGTTGCGCCGGAAGGATGCCGCCCGCGTCCTCGCCCACGGCACGGACGATTGCCTCGTCTTTTCCCTGGCGCCGCCCCTCAAGGCCTCCGACGCAGATGCCGGCGGCCTCGAGCAGTGGTTCTCCACGTGGAAAGGACCGCTCGGCTTCACCCTCGAGGATCTCGACGTTTCGGTGAGCGGCGACGTCGCCTTCGCCACTGCGCTGACGCATCTTTCCGGCGAGAAGCACGATGGTCAGAAGGCGGCGCTCTGGTATCGCCTGACCTTGGGCCTGACGCGCACCGACAGGGGATGGAAGATTGCCCATCAGCACGAATCCGTTCCCTTCTACATGGACGGGAGCTTCAAGGCGGCGATCGATCTCGATCCTCGATCCGAGGTCGACTGGCAAGCACCGTCGCGCCCGCCCATGCCCGGTGTCATCGCCTATCTCAACGTGGAGGATGCAGATGCGGCGGCGGCCTTCTACGTCCGCGCTTTCGGCGCCAAGGAGGAGGACCGCAAACTTGCCCAGGACGGAAAGCGCCTCATCCACTGCCACCTGACGATCAACGGCGGCGCATTGATGCTGAACGATCCCTTCCCGGAATTCGGCCATCCCTGGAAGCCGCCGGAGGGCTTCGTGCTGCACCTCGTCGTCGACGACGCGGATTTCTGGTGGAAACGGGCGGTGGAGGCCGGCGCGGAGGTGACGATGCCGCTGGAGATCGCCTTCTGGGGCGATCATTACGGCCAGCTCAAAGATCCCTTCGGGGTTACCTGGGGGATCGTCGCACCGGTAAAGGAAGGCGGTTGAACCGCTCGGCCCGCGATCAGCAGGCGAGGTCGGCCACCACGGCGTCGAGGATCAGCATTCCGGCGGGCGTGCAGCGCAGCCGCGAATTGCCGATCCGTTCGATGAAACCATGCTCGATCAGGAACTCTTCCCGGGCCGGATCCGGATCGCGGCCCGAGAGGGTCTGCCAGCGGGCGAGATCGACGCCTTCGCGCAGCCTCAACCCCATCAGCAAAAGCTCATCGGCCTGCGCCTCGAAATCGAGCAGTTCCCGCTCGATCAGGCCTTCGCCGCATTCTTCGACGCGTTGCAGCCATGCCTCGGGGTTGCGCTCGGTTGCGGTCGCGATCTTGCCTGATCCGATCGCCAGCCGCCCATGGGCGCCGGGGCCGATGCCCGCATAGTCGCCGTAGCGCCAATAGGTGAGGTTGTGCCGGCTCTCGGCCCCCGGCCGGGCATGGTTGGAGACCTCATAGGCCGGCATGCCGATCGCCGCGGTGATCTCCTGCGTGGCCTCGTAGAGGACAGCCGACTGCTCGCCATCCGGAACGACGAGCTTGCCTGCCTTGTGCAGGCCGTAGAAGGGCGTCCCTTCCTCGATGGTAAGCTGGTAGAGCGACAGATGATCGACGGCGTAGGAAACCGCCTCCTTCAGTTCGCGCTCCCATTCCTCGACCGTCTGGTTCGGCCGCGCATAAATCAGGTCGAAGGACATCCGCGGAAAGATCTCGCGGGCGAGCCGCACGGCCTTCAACGCATTCTCGACATCGTGCAGCCGCCCGAGAAATTTGAGGTCACGGTCGTTGAGAGCCTGGACGCCGAGCGAGACGCGGTTGACGCCGGCCGCCCTATAGCCGCGGAAGCGCGTCGCCTCGACGCTGGAGGGGTTCGCCTCCATGGTGATCTCGATGCCATCGGGCACGTGCCAATGCCGGGCAATGCCGTCGAGGATCGCCTCCACCGTCTGAGGCTCCATCAGCGACGGGGTACCCCCGCCCATGAAAATGCTGGTGACGGTTCTCGGACCGGAAAGCGCGCGCACCGCAGCCATTTCCTTCAGAAATGCGGCGACGAAGCGAGGCTGATCCACCGGCTGGTGGCGCACATGGCTATTGAAGTCGCAATAGGGGCATTTCGCCGCGCAGAACGGCCAGTGCACATAGACCCCGAAACCGGGATCCATGCCGTCACCGATCGCTGAAAGCGGGGCTATCTGCATCGTCTCTCTACTCAGGCGCCGAGACAGGTTTCGGCGAACAGCTTGAATGCGCGGGCGCGGTGCGACAGAGCCTCGGGATCGCCGGGCTTCCAGCCATGCTTCTCCTCCGCACTCATTTCGCCGAATGTGGTGTCGTAGCCCTTCGGTTGGAAGACCGGATCGTAGCCAAAGCCGCTGGTGCCGCGCGGCGGCCAGACGACATAACCCTCGACCTCGCCGCGAAAGAGCTCGACATGCCCGTCCGGCCAGGCAAGGCAGAGAACGGACACGAAGCGTGCGGTACGGCTTTCGGGCGTCACCGCACCCTTGTCGCGGAGCGCCTCTTCGACCTTTTCCATGGCCATCTGGAAGTCGCGGCTGCCGTCCTCACGTTCGGCCCAGTTGGCCGTGTAGACGCCGGGGGCGCCGCCGAGCGCGTCGATGGCAAGACCGGAATCGTCCGAAAGCGCCGGCAGTCCGGAAGCCCTGGCCGAGGCGAGCGCCTTGATCGTCGCGTTCTCCTCGAAGGTCGTGCCGGTCTCTTCCGGCTCGACGAAATCGAGATCGGCTGCCGATTTCGCCTCGAAGCCGAGCGGCCCGATGAGATCGCGGATCTCACGGATCTTGCCGGCATTATGGCTCGCGACGACGAGCGTCTTGTCGATCAGTCTGCGCATCTGTTCCGTTCCGTTCAGGTTCTGCCGAAATCAATCCTTGGCCCAGAGGCCCGCTTCCGCGCATTCCAGGCTGTTGCCGGCCGGATCGCGGAAATAGAAGGAGCGGGCGCCGTTCGGCCAGCGGACATCCGCCTCGATCGAAACTCCGGCTGCCTCCAGTTTCGCCTTCCAGGCATCGAGTGCCTCGGCGGCGACCCGGAAGCACATGTGCCCGTTGCCCTTCGTCCCGTGCGGAGGCACGGGAAGTGCGCCCGGTGCAGGCGGCTTCACCGTCTCCGCCGGGTTGAAGATCAACAGCACGCCTTCGCCGCAGCGGAAGAAGACATGGCGGCTACCGGCGCGCGTGATCCTTTCAAGGCCGAGGACCGTTCCGTAGAAGGCCTCGGCCTGGTCGAGATCGTCCGCGTAAAGCGCGGTTTCCAGAATGCCTTCGAATGTCGGCACCGGACCGGTTCCTCTCAAGTGATCCAGAGCACTTCCGGAAAGCCATGACGGTGTTCCGTCCGGAGGTGCATATTGTCGAAGCGTCAGATCATCTCACTGCTGCCGTGCAGCAGAGAGCAGTCTAGCCTGCTATCGCCTGCTTCTGCATTTCGACGAGTTCGGCAATGCCGTTCTTGGCGAGCAGCATCAGGCTTGCAAATTCTTCTTCGCTGAAGGGCTTGCCTTCCGCCGTTCCCTGGATCTCGACCAGGCCGCCGCTGCCCGTCATCACGAAATTGGCATCCGTCTCCGCAGCCGAGTCTTCGAGATAATCGAGGTCGATGACCGGCTGATTGGCGAAGATGCCGCAGGAAATGGCGGCCACATGATCTTTCAGGACCTTCTCCAGCTTGACCATGTTGCGCGCTTCCATCCACTTCAAACAGTCGTGGAGGGCGATCCAGGCGCCGGTGATCGACGCAGTGCGCGTGCCGCCGTCGGCCTGAAGCACGTCGCAGTCGATCGAGATCTGACGTTCGCCGAGCGCCGGAAGATCGACCACGGCTCTGAGCGACCGCCCGATCAGCCGCTGGATCTCCTGCGTGCGGCCGCTCTGCTTGCCGGTCGCCGCCTCGCGCCTCATGCGCTCGCCGGTCGCGCGCGGCAGCATGCCGTATTCCGCGGTGATCCAGCCCTTGCCGCCGTTGCGCAGCCACGCCGGAACTTTTTCCTCCAGGCTGGCGGTGCACAGAACATGCGTGTCGCCGAAGCGTACCAGGCAGGATCCTTCCGCATGCTTGGAGAAATTGCGCTCGAACGAGACCTTGCGCATTTGGTCGATTTTTCTACCGGATGGCCGCATCGTCAACTCCTGTCGATCCCGACTGCATGTTCCTTCGAGTCCTGTTCGGTTCAAGGACAAGACCATGCAGAATTCAAAGTGCTCCAGCGGCCTTTGCGCGTCTGAAGACACGCGGCGCTTTCGTGAGCCTTCTAGATCATGGCGTGGGCAAAGGGAACCGCTTGATGTCGAAGCTTCGCAGTGATTTTTCCCTTTTGCCATTCCCCGTGCGGATCACTATATTCTTTGCGAACACGGGATACTGATCACGGAGTGACATGGTACTGCGCAACCCTGGAACGAAGGGGATCGCATCGGCGCTGGACGAGCGCTCCGGCGAGATCTTCCGCCGCATTGTCGAGAGCTATCTGGAAAGCGGGGAGCCGCTGGGCTCGCGCAATCTCTCTCGGCTGTTGCCGGTGTCGCTGTCGCCGGCCTCGGTTCGCAACGTGATGAGCGATCTCGAGGATCTGGGCCTGATCTATTCCCCCCATGTCAGCGCCGGCCGGCTTCCGACGCAGCTGGGCCTGCGCTTCTTCGTGGACGCCTTCATGCAGGTGGGCAATCTCTCGCCGGAGGAACGCGCCTCGATCGAAAGGCAGGTTCACCCGGGAAATCGCGACTGGTCGGTCGAAAACCTTCTTACCGAGGCGAGCCAGATGCTGTCCGGCATGTCGCGCGGCGCAGGTCTCGTCATCACCACCAAGAGCGACCCCGTTCTCAAGCATGTCGAGTTTATCCGGCTGGCGCCGACCAAGGCGCTGGCAGTGCTCGTCGGCGAGCACGATCAGGTGGAGAATCGCATCATCGAGCTGCCGGCCGGGATCACCAGCGCCCAGCTCACCGAAGCGGCGAACTTCGTCAACGCTCACCTTGCCGGTCAGACGATCCCCGAACTGCGGACGCAACTGGAAAAGGTCAAGGAGACGGTGCGCGGCGAGCTCGACGCGCTCTCGCAGGACCTGGTCGAGCGTGGGCTGGCGATCTGGTCCGGAAGCGAGGGCGACGGCCAGCCGGCGCGGCTGATCGTCAGGGGCCGCGCCAATCTGCTCGAAGGATTGGAAGGGACGGATGACATTGAGCGGCTGCGCATGCTCTTCGATGACCTCGAAAAGAAGGACAGCCTGATCGAGATCCTCAACCTCGCCGAGAGCGGCCCGGGCGTGCGCATCTTCATCGGTTCCGAAAACAAGCTGTTTTCACTCTCCGGATCCTCGCTGATCGTCGCTCCCTACCGCGACAGCGACGACCGTATCGTCGGCGCGGTCGGTGTCATCGGGCCGACCCGGCTCAACTATTCCCGCATCGTTCCCATGGTCGATTACACCGCGCAGCTCATGTCGCGGCTGTCGCGCTGAGCGAATCCTTTTGATCGATGCAGCAATCGACTCTTGATTTTTCGGGCCCAAACATCGATATCGGGCTTCAAATCCAGGCAACAGAACGTTCAAGCAAAGCGACTTCCGCTGGTTTGATGATGCCGAACAGAGCAAAAGACAGAAATTCGGAGAACGTCATGACCGACGAAACGAACAAGAACGGACCCGAGGCCGCGGCGCCTGAAGAATTCGAAACAGCCGCTGAGCCGCAAGCCGCGGAGAAGCCGGAGGCGGATGCTTCCACGACCGCGCCAGATCCGCTTGAGCTTGCCAGGGCCGAGAGTGCGGAACTGCGCGACAAATATCTTCGCCTCGCTGCGGAGATGGACAACCTGCGCCGGCGCACCGAACGTGACGTGAAGGACGCGAAGTCCTATTCCGTCGCGGGCTTCGCGCGCGACATGCTGGCGGTCTCCGACAACCTGCGCCGCGCGCTGGATGCGATTCCGGCCGACGCCAGAGAGGCGGGCGATGCCGGCCTGAAAGCACTCATCGAGGGCGTGGAGATGACCGAACGGTCGATGCTCGCGGCGCTCGAGCGTCACGGCGTGAAGCAGTTGGACCCCACCGGTCAGAAGTTCGATCCGAATTTCCACCAGGCCATGTTCGAGGTCCCGAACACCGAGGTCCCGAACAACACGGTCGTCCAGGTGGTCCAGGCGGGATACACGATCGGCGAGCGCGTTCTGCGCCCGGCGATGGTCGGTGTTGCTAAGGGCGGCCCGAAAGCCGCGTCCTCTGAAAGCGAGACGCCTGCTGCCTGACGGCGCATGAATGCGATTTGCGAAGGGCCGCGCACTCTGCCAGGTGCGCGGCCCTTCGTCATTGTTCGAAATATCGCATGCTCTTCCAACCGGCTCCGGCAGGACAGCAGGCAGAAGATACTCAGGCAGCGTGCGAGGTCGTGTCGTCGCTAAGCAGCGTGTAGATCGCGCTTGCCGAGTCGCTCGCTCGGATACGCGACACCATGTCGTGGTCGCGCAGCACGCGGGCGATGCGCGAGAGCGCCTTGAGGTGGTCGGCGCCGGCACCTTCCGGTGCAAGCAGCAGAAAGACGAGGTCGACCGGCTGGTCGTCCAATGCTTCGAAATCCACGGGCGTATCGAGCCGCGCAAAGATACCGACGATCGACGGCAGACTGCTGAGCTTGCCGTGCGGGATGGCGATGCCGTTGCCCACCCCGGTCGAGCCGAGTCTTTCTCGCTGCAGGATGACGTCGAAGATCTCCCGCTCCGGAAGACCGGTGAGCTTCGATGCTTTTGCCGCCAATTCCTGAAGGAGTTGCTTCTTCGAGTTGGCCCTCATGGCCGGGATGATCGCATTTTGATGCAGCAAGCCTGCCAATGCCATTCTTTTATCCTCGTTCGCCGGTTAGAGCCTGGCAATCTCATCACAAATGCGCCGTGATGGCTCTACCCATCTTTGTCTTGGCGGGTCGAATGCACAGAAAAGTCGAGCTTTTCCGCCGTCCCGCTGATCGGAAAGACGGGGGACGCCAGTCCGGCTGGCTTCCCCCATCCCCACTCATGCCTTGATATTGGCGGCGTCGATCCAGCCAATATTCCCATCGTTGCGCCGATAGACGATGTTCAGGTCATCCTTGCCGGGGCTGCGGAACATCAGCACCGGTTCATCCGTCATGTCCAAGGCCATAACGGCATTGGCGACGGACATTGTTCTCAACTGTTTCGTTGTTTCGGCAACGATCGTCGGCGCATAATCGTCGGGGACTTCCTCGTCCTCGAAGGGCACCGAGTCCATCACTCGATAGGCCACTTCGGTGGCATTCTGCCCGTTGCCGTTGTGATGGTCCTTGAGCTTGCGCTTGTAGCGCCGGAGCCGCTTCTCGATGCGCTCCGAAGCCGCGTCGAAGGCTGACTGTGGCTCGTTCGCCTGACCGTTTGCCTGCAATACCACGCCCGTATCGAGATGAAGCTTGCAGTCGGCGCTGAATCGCGACCCTGACTTTTCCACAGTGACCTGGCTCGAATATCCTCCGTCGAAATATTTGGTTACGGCCTGCTCGATCTGCTCGCCGATGCGGACGCGAAACGAATCGCCGATTTCCATATGTTTACCGGATACACGCACACTCATGGAGTTTCCTCTCTTGTTCGTGAATTGCGTGCCCAGTCTATTCCAAGCGCCCCCGTCATCCAAGCACTTCAGCGACGGGAGTCCCGAACAACCGAAATCGTGAGCGCGCGCTGCCTCTATGCAAGCGCGGCGGCCTCATATCCGCTGTACCGCGCAGAGTCAATTGCGCGTCGTGGGATTAAACGTTCATCGAGCCCCGGCGGTTCCGCAGGCGAGAGCCCAAAGCGCAACCCGGCTTATGCGCTTGCGGCCGCCCGGAAATGCTCAGAATGCCGTGGTTTTGGCCAGCGCGCGTTTCTCGCGGCGGCGCTGGACGGAGGAAGGGATGCTCATCGTCTCGCGATATTTTGCGACGGTGCGTCTGGCGATATCGACGCCGGCTTTCTTGAGGACGTCGACGATATCGTCGTCCGAGAGCACGGCATCGGCGCTTTCCTGATTGATCATCGTGCGGATGCGATGGCGCACGGACTCGGCCGAATGTGCATCGCCGTTTTCCGCCGAGCCGATCGAAACGGTGAAGAAATATTTCAGTTCGAAGAGCCCGCGCGGGGTCAGCACGTATTTGTTGGAGGTGACCCGGCTCACCGTCGACTCGTGCATCTTGATCGCATCCGCGACGATCCTGAGGTTCAGCGGGCGCAGGTGGCCGACGCCGTTGACGAGAAAGGCGTCCTGCTGCCGGACGATTTCGCTTGCCACCTTCATGATCGTCCTGGCGCGCTGATCGAGGCTGCGCGTCAGCCAGTTCGCATTTTGCAGACACTCGTTGAGAAAGGCCTGTTCGCCGCTGTTCTTCCGGCTGGAGCGCGATATTTCGGTGAAATAGTCGTGGTTGACGAGAACCCGGGGCAGGGCATCCGGATTGAGCTCGACCAGCCAGCCGCCATCGGGTGCGGCGCGCACGACGACGTCGGGAACGATGGCCTCGAAGACACCGGTTTCGAAGCTGGTGCCCGGTTTCGGATCGAGCTTGCGGATCTCGGCGAGCATATCGACCAGGTCTTCCTCGTCGACGCCGCAGATCTTCTTGAGACTTGCGAAATCGCGCCGTGCCAGGAGCTCGAGATTGGCCACGAGCGCTTCCATCGCCGGGTCGAGGCGATTGCGGGCGCGCAGCTGAATGGCAAGACATTCGCCGAGCGTGCGCGCAAAGACCCCCGGTGGATCGAACTGCTGAAGCACCTGCAGCACGCGCGCCACGTCCTCGCCGGCCGCGCCCAGCTTCTCGGCCGTCTCGGCGAGGTCGGCGTGCAGGTAGCCGGCATCGTCGAGCTGGTCGATGAAGTGCAGGGCGATCAGCCGATCGGAGGCAGTGCTGAGTGCGAAGGGCAGCTGCTCGGCGAGCGTCTCCCTCAACGTCTTGCGGCCGGCAACGAAATCGTCGAGATCGTAGCCCTCGGCGCCGCCGGCGCCCGGCATGGATTTCCATTGGCCGAGAAGCTCGGGCGCATCCGCCCGCTGCGGCGCCGTATCGTCGGGGAAGACGTTGGCGAAGTCGGCGTCAAAGCCTTCGCTGAGCCTCTCGCCGGATCTCGACATGGCGCTGTCGTACAGGTCGCTCTGACCTGCCGCTTCGTCGATTTCGCCGCCGGTCTCAGCCGGATGCGGACTGGCATCCTCGCGATCCGATGTCGTTGCCTCATCGGCCGATTGGACCTCCAGCAGCGGGTTCTTCTCGACTTCCTGCGCGATGAAATGGCTGAGCTCCAGATGGTTCATCTGAAGCAGCTGGATCGACTGCATCAGCTGCGGCGTCATGACCAGCGACTGCGACTGTCTCAGATGAAGGCTGGCGGACAAGGCCATGCTGGCGTGAAACTCCCGTCGAGTTCTCCGAGCCGTGTCCGCTTGGACGGGCCCATTTTTTAGTTGGCCCAAAAATTGCTTATTACTGGAATTTGGTCAAGCACGGACGGCGGCGGAGGTGCCGATTCAGCCGGCGGTCGTCCGTTCTGCCGGAATGCACGCTGCCGGCAGATGTCAGAGGCTGAAATTGTCGCCGAGATAAAGCCGGCGCACGTCCGGGTTGGTGACGATGTCGTTGGCGCGGCCATGCGTCAGCACTTCGCCGGCATGGATGATATAGGCCCGATCGATCAGCCCGAGCGTCTCGCGCACATTGTGGTCGGTGATGAGGACGCCGATGCCGCGCGACGTGAGGTGGCGCACGAGCGCCTGGATATCGGCGACGGAGATAGGGTCGACGCCTGCAAAGGGTTCGTCGAGCAGCATGAAGGTCGGGTCGGTCGCAAGCGCACGGGCGATTTCAAGGCGCCGGCGTTCGCCGCCCGATAGCGCGATGGCCGGCGATTTGCGCAGGTGCGTGATCGAAAATTCACCAAGCAGATCGTTGAGCTTGCTCTCGCGGCGTTCGACGTTCTCGTCGTGAACCTCCAGCACCGCGCGGATGTTATCCTCGACCGTCAGCCCGCGAAAGATCGAGGCCTCCTGCGGCAGGTAGCCGACGCCCAGGCGCGCCCGGCGATACATGGGCATCGTCGTGACGTCGTTGCCGTTGATCTCGATCGAGCCCTCGTCCACCGGCACGAGGCCGGTGATCATGTAGAAGCAGGTCGTCTTGCCTGCGCCGTTCGGACCAAGCAGGCCGACAGCCTCGCCGCGGCGCACGACGAGCGAGACACCGTTGACGACGCGGCGCGAGCGGTATGATTTCGTAAGGCCCCGGGCAATCAGCGTGCCGTCGTAGCGCGCCTTGTCGACCGCGCGGGCAGCTGTCGCTGCCGCCGACGGCTTTTTGCCCCGTTTGCGTTTTTGGAGGAAAGGAATCTGCACGAGCGGGTCTATGTCAGTTCGTCTTGCGGGACTGCGGATCGAGCTGGATCTGTACGCGGCCGCCGCAGGCGTCGAGCTGCGCTTCGCCGGTGTCCATCTGGACGTTCAACTGGCAGCCCACGAAGACGTTCTTGCCTTCCGACAGCACGACCTTCTTGCCCTTGAGCACGATCGTCTGGTTGGTCAGGTTGACGATGCCGCTTTCGCCCGTCGCCTGCTGCGCACCGGAGCTGAGGAACACCTTGTTGCTGACCTCGATCCGATCGATATCGGCGTTGCCGCTGGTGACCGAGCCGCCGCCCGCCTTGTAGAAGACGGTCATGTTGCCGGCCTGCAGCGTCGTCGTGCCCTGGACGACCTTCACATTACCGGTGAAGATCGCCTTGCTTTCCGGATCCTTGATCTCAAGCTTGTCGCTCTCGATCTGGATCGGCTGGTCGTTCGAAAGCTGAAGGCCCTGCATGCGACTGGAGGTTGCCTGCGCGAGGGCGGCGGAAGCAATCAGCGAAGCGCCGAGCCCGGCCACGGCCAGAGCGGCTGAAATCCTTATGAGAGCGGCAGGTTTGACCGACATGGCTGCAGGGGATCCTGTTCTTGGGGTCCTGTTATTTTGCGTTTTTGCGAATGGCGCTGGGTTCGATATTGACCCTTACCATGCCTTCGAAAGTTACGACACGTCCCTTATCTGTCATTCGCAGCTTCTGCGCAATGATCGATCCGCCCTTCATGCTGATGGCAATCGGTTGTTTCGTCTCCATTTCGCCGGCATTGATGTCCAGATAGGCGGACTGGAAATCGGCATTGACGCCATTATTCATGGAAATCGTGAACGGGGCGTTCATGTCGAGCGTATTCGCGCCGCGGTCGTAGATACCGCTCGTCGCATCGACCGTGGCGATCAGCGTATCGTTGACCGGCATCTCGGCGTGAATGGTCTCGAGTGTGATCAGGTTCGGGTTGGCGATATCCTGAAGCGCCCGCTCAGCCTTCATCGAATAGCTGATATCCTGCTTGTTGCGGCCGGAAATCGCCGGGTTCTGCATGACGATCTTGCCGTTCTCGATCGTGGCCGTCTCGAGCTGCAGCTCTTCGGGCAGGAAAGCGCGCACGAAGGAAACGGCGACGAAGATCAGCGCAACCGCGCCGGCGATGAGCGGCAGCAGGACTTTCAGGCGCCTTACGCGCGCCGAATGCCGCGCCGCCGAAGCATAGGCATCGGCAGAGCTCGTACCCACATCGGCGAAGATTGCGGGGGATCGGGCTTCGTTCAGCATCAAGGGCCTGTCAGTTTCCTCTGACCTCGGGCAGTCCGAGGGACACATATACATACATCGGCGTAAGCCACGGCGAATATGGTTATCTTGCTGCCGCCCGGCAATGGAGCGGTGCAAACTTTGCATTGTAAGACAATCCGGCCGCACTATTTCAATCCGCCGGGCATGCTCTACTCCATGCCGCGTCAAACCCCAAGGGGTTTCATGCAGCAACCCGCGTCGGCCCGGCGCGTATTCCCGTGCGTCGCGTTGCAGACTGCCCTAGCTTGCCGCGTCTCAGGCGGATAGCATGTTCCGCGGGAAACTGACAGAACCCCTTACCACAAATCGGAGACACCCATGGACGAACTCGCCATTGCCGACCGCCGCAGCCTGCGCAGAAAGCTGAGCTTCTGGCGTTGGGCGGCGGTGGCCGTTCTCGTCGCCGGCGGCCTCGCGCTGTTTGCCTTTTCAGGCTGGGGCGACGTGACGGAGCGTGCGCGCGATCACGTCGCGCGCGTCGCCGTTACAGGTCTTATCCAGGACGACCGGGAGCTGGTCGAGCGGCTGGAGCGGATCGCCGACAACCAGTCCGTCAAGGCGCTGATCGTGACGATTTCGTCGCCGGGCGGCACCACCTATGGCGGCGAGGTCATTTACAAGGCCATCCGCAAGGTTGCCGAGAAGAAGCCGGTGGTCTCGGATGTGCGCACGCTTGCCGCGTCGGCCGGCTATCTGATCGCCCTTGCAGGCGACCGGATCGTTGCCGGGGAGACCTCGATCACCGGCTCCATCGGCGTCATTTTCCAGTATCCGCAGGTCAAGACCCTCATGGACAAACTCGGCGTCTCGCTTGAATCGATCAAATCGAGGCCTCTCAAAGCCGAACCGTCGCCGTTTCATCCTCCGAGCGACGAGGCGAGAGCCATGATTCAGGCGATGATCGACGACAGCTACGGATGGTTCGTCGATCTGGTGGCCGAGCGGCGCAAACTGCAGCGGCCGGAAGCGCTGGCCCTTGCCGATGGCCGGATCTTCACCGGGCGGCAGGCGCTGGAAGGCAAACTGGTAGACGAGCTCGGCGGCGATGATGAAATCAGGGCGTTCCTGGCCGAACGAAAGGTCTCGAAGGACCTTCCCGTCCTCGACTGGGAAGCACCGAGCGGCGCGCTGTCCTTCGGCCTCGGATCGCTCCTGGCCGAAGCGGTCAAGGCGTTGGGATATGAGGCTTTTCCGACGATGAAGAGCCTCGAAAAGACCGGCCTGGACAAGTTGTTTCTTGACGGTCTTGTTTCGGTTTGGCAGGTTGAAGGGCATTGAGGAAGGCACGTGTGCTAGCCGCGTCACGAGGCCGTAGCTCCAGGCGAGCCTTCCCGAATGCGCAAACGCAGACAAAACAAGCCAAAAAAACCAAGGGGGGCGAACGTGATCAAGTCAGAGCTGGTGCAGATTGTGGCGGCGCGCAATCCGCATCTCTACCACCGCGATGTCGAAAATATCGTCAATGCGGTACTCGATGAGATCACGGACGCGCTTGCTGCCGGCAACCGGGTGGAGCTGCGCGGTTTCGGCGCATTCTCGGTCAAGAACCGGCCATCGCGGTCCGGCCGCAACCCACGCACCGGGGATTCCGTCTTCGTCGAAGAAAAGTGGGTGCCCTTCTTCAAGACCGGCAAGGAACTGCGTGAGCGGCTCAATCCGGGGATGAACGACAACAATAACGGTGAAGACGACTGACGAACGAGGCGCACAGGGATAGGCGCCTCTCGCGCGGGCGCCGAGTTCCGCACATCGTGCGGCTCTCCGCCTCATAAGCGTGTCGAAACAAGGCGGCCCGCTTTATGTCACTATTCGTATGCATGTCGTTGTCGCGAAGCCGCCCCACAATTCCGGGCGACATGCATTAACATTCTGGTCGGAGCGGGTGCATGCTCAAGAAACTCATCAATATCGTCGTCTTCGTGCCGCTCGGAGTGCTGCTGATCGTCCTGAGCGTGGCCAACCGCCAGACGGCAACGCTTGCGCTGAATCCGTTCAATCCCGCCGACAGCGTGCTTTCGATCTCGGCTCCGTTTTTCGTATTTCTCTTTCTCGCCGTCATTGTCGGTCTCGTGCTCGGCGCTGCCGTGACCTGGTTCACCCAGGGAAAATATCGGCGTCGCGCGCGCAGCGAGGCGCACGAGGCGCTGAAATGGCATCGCGAGGCCGAAAAGCAGCGCGGCCAGGCGGAGAAGCTGGCGACGCAAGCGAGCCTGCCCGCGCCGCAAGGCTGAGGATCGGTGCTGAGCGCGTTCCGAGCCCTCAGCTCGCCGCCTCGGCCTTGCCGCTGACGGCCAGGTTGAAATCCGCGAAGAATTGCTGGGCGAGCTTGCGCGCCGTCGAATCGACGAGGCGCGAGCCAAGCTGGGCAAGCTTGCCGCCGATCTCCGCCGTGACGTCGTAGCGCAGCACGGTTTCCGCGCCCTCGTCGAGTAGCGTGACGTCGGCGCCGCCCTTGGCGAAGCCTGCTATTCCG
Source organism: Sinorhizobium sp. 22678 (assembly GCF_052044265.1). Taxonomy (NCBI): domain Bacteria; kingdom Pseudomonadati; phylum Pseudomonadota; class Alphaproteobacteria; order Hyphomicrobiales; family Rhizobiaceae; genus Sinorhizobium; species Sinorhizobium sp. 22678. The sequence goes on from NZ_JBQEMS010000004.1 coordinate 306,853, forward strand.
CCCTTGCCCTCGCCGGATATGGTGTAGCTCGCGGGGGGATTGAGGTTCGACAGAACGACCGTGCCGTTGAAGGATGCGGAAACGGGGCCGATCTTGATCTTGACCACGGCCGCAAGCTCGGTTGGCGATTTCAATTCAAGAGACTGGCAGCCGGGAATGCATCGCTTCAGAATGTCCGCATCGTTCAGGCCACGCCAAACCGCGTCTCGGTCAGCCGCGATACGTTCCTCTCCGCTCATATTCATGCCGGTCCTCCCGTCCACTCTTGTTGGCGATCTTCGCAATCGGAAACGGCTTTGCCAAGAGCACCGGCGATGCTATTTGCAGGCTGAACATGCTACGGACGTGGCGAAGGCGCGTAAAACCCGGTCGAGAGTGGCTGCGCCGAATGGTTGAACGAAGTCCAAGGATCAGCGCGTGAAGGAAAAAGACCGGCGATCGAAGAACGCATCGGTGACGGCGGCAAAAAGCCGGGGCGCCGAGGCGCGCGGCGGCCGCCACGAGCAAAGGCTGCCGCCCGCAAAAGGCGCCGGGCCCAGGACGAAGGGCGGGTCCAGGACGAAGATCGGGCCCAAGACAGCGGCAGGAGGGCCGCCGCCGGAAGCGGCGCCGCGCAAGAGCGAGCGGCCGTCCGTCCAGGAGAGTGCTCCGACGCGGCGCATCGAGCCGAGAAGCGGCGAGAAGCCGGCCGAGAGGGTGCCGCTTATCCTCGAGACCGCCGCTGCTGCGGGCTATCATCTGGTCGACAGCGGTGATGGGGAGAAGCTCGAACAATACGGTCCCTATCGTATCGTCCGCCCCGAGGCACAGGCGCTTTGGCCGAAGGCCCTGCCGGCATCGATATGGGAGCGGGCCGATGCCGTCTTCACCGGCGATACCGAAGAGGACGGCATGGGGCGTTGGCGTTTTCCGGGCGAGGTGCTCGGCGAGACCTGGCCGATGCAGCTCCTCGATACGGATTTCCTTGGCCGGTTCACCTCCTTCCGCCATGTCGGCGTCTTTCCGGAACAGCTCGCCCATTGGTCGTGGATGCGCGACCAGGTAGCCGCAGCCGGCCGGCCTCTGAAGGTTCTCAATCTTTTCGGCTATACCGGCGTCGCCTCGCTGATCGCCGCCAAGGCGGGCGCGGAGGTCACGCATGTCGATGCCTCCAAAAAGGCGATCGGCTGGGCGCGCGAGAACCAGGTCCTGGCGCGCGCCGAGACATTGCCGATCCGCTGGATCTGCGACGACGCCATGAAGTTCATCCAACGCGAGGAGCGGCGCGGCAGCCGTTACGATATCATCCTCACCGACCCGCCGAAGTTCGGCCGCGGTCCGAACGGCGAAGTATGGCAATTGTTCGATCACCTGGCCGCGATGCTGGACATCTGCCGCGAGATCCTGTCGCCGGACGCCCGGGGCCTCGTGCTCACCGCCTATTCGATCCGGGCGAGCTTCTATTCGATCCACGAGCTCATGCGCGAGACCATGCGCGGGCGTGGCGGCCGGGTGGAATCGGGCGAACTCATCATCCGCGAGGGCGGCCTCGACGGCACTGCACCGGGCCGCGCACTCTCCACCTCTCTCTTCAGCCGCTGGGTGCCGAAATGATCAACGACAGAAGCGACCACGGCACGGCACGCGTCGGGCAGGTGAAGGAGGTCACCAGCCTCACCAATCCGATCGTCAAGGATATCCGGGCCCTGACGCAGAAGAAGCATCGCGACGAGACGCGCTCCTTCATGGCCGAGGGGCTGAAGCTCGTCATCGACGCGCTCGACCTCGGCTGGAAGATCAAGACGCTCGTCTATGCCAAGGCGGCGAAGGGCAAGCCTCAGGTCGAGCAGGTGGCCGCGAAAACGGTCGCCAGAGGCGGGCTCGTCCTCGAAGTCAACGAGAAGGTGATCTCCACCATCACACGACGCGACAATCCGCAAATGGTCGTCGGCATCTTCGAGCAGCGCTACTCTCCGCTCAAGGATATTCGTCCGCAGGAGAGGGAGACCTATGTGGCGCTCGACCGCGTGCGCGACCCGGGCAATCTCGGCACCATCATCCGCACCGCCGACGCGGCCGGGGCTTCCGGGATAATCCTGGTCGGCGAAACCACGGATCCCTTTTCGCTCGAGACCGTGCGGGCAACAATGGGTTCGGTTTTCGCCATGCCGATCGCGCGGGCGAATACGGATGATTTCATACGCTGGCAGAGAGCGGCCGGCGTTCAGGTGGTCGCGACCCATCTGGCGGGTTCCGTCGACTATCGCACGATCGACTACAAATCGAAGCCGATCGTGCTTCTGATGGGCAATGAACAGGCGGGCCTGCCGGTGGAACTCGCGCGCGAGGCTGGCGCACTCGCCCGCATTCCGCAGGCGGGGCGTGCCGATTCGCTCAATCTCGCCATCGCGACCGGCATCATGCTGTTCGAGGCTCGGCGCCACCTCCTGTCTCTGGATGGCGGCCGATGAAGGAGGAGCAGACACTTTTCTCGCGGCCGCTCCCGATCGCGCTCTTCATTCTGGTCGCGCTCGCCGCCGACCAGTTCATCAAATATCTGGTGGAGGCGTATCTGCCGTTCCAACAGGGCGTGCCGGTCGTGCCGATGCTCGCCCTCTACCGAACCTACAATTACGGCGTCGCCTTCTCGATGCTCTCCGGCATGGAGGGGTGGTTCATCGTCGGCATCCGGCTGGCGGTCGTCACCTTCGTGCTCTGGCTGTGGCGCCGCACGCCGAAGGACCGGTTCTTCGCCCATCTGGGCTACGCGATGATCATTGCCGGGGCGCTCGGCAATCTCGTCGACCGGCTGCTCTTCGGCTATGTCATCGACTATATCCTGTTCTACACGGCCACCTGGTCCTTTGCCGTCTTCAACCTTGCGGACAGTTTCATCACCGTCGGCGCCGGCGCGATCATTCTCGATGAACTGCTGCAGGCGAAAAAGGAGCGTTCTCTAAAACTTTAGGCACCGGCTGAAGGCATTCGGAAGGCTTGCCGTGCTAGTCCGCGGGCATGAGCGAGCGGATGTTTCGAGAGCGGATAAGGGCTGGCGCGGACACGGGGCCGGGAGCCGGCAGGACGGCATCAGCGGGACCCACGGTGAAGCTCGGCGCCGCCGTCATCTGGCAGCGCCGGTCGTTGGGCGACCCTTCGGTAGGGCTGCCGGTCGCGCGCATCGCCTATGCTCTCGCCGGCATCGTTGCGGCAATGCTGCTCCTCGCCGTCGGTGCGAGCGCGGGTCTGCACCTGCTGCCGGCGATCATCGCGGCTGGCGGCATGGCCGGCGCCTTCCTGCTCTTGTCCGGCCGCGACGAGGCGTCCGGGAAATGGGTCGTCGGTGCCGGCGAGACTGCGCAGGACCCCGCACGGCATGGCATTGAACCCACGGCGCTTGCGACGATCCATGACGCCATGGGCGATCTCGCCATCGTCCGCGACCCTGATGGCAGGATCATGCAGGCCAATGGCGCCTTCCATGAGCTTTGCGGATGCGCGGACGCGCGAGGGCTGACCTGCGCGGAGCTGGGATTGCGCTTTGAGCCGAAGCCGGGCCCAGACCGCTACTTTGTGCATATCTATACGCCCGCGGGCACGCGGCTCTACGACTGGCACGACGTGCATGTCCGCGACCCGGCGCGCGGCCGGTTGATGCGCCACAGCATCGCTCGCGATGTTACCGAGGAAATGCTGGCGGCAAGCCGGAGGGAGGAGGCGCGGCGGCGCGCCGAGGAGGCGAGCCGGGCGAAGTCCCGTCTGCTCGCCACCGTCAGTCACGAAATCCGTACCCCGCTCTCCGGCATCCTCGGCATGAGCCGGCTGCTTGCCGAGACGCGGTTGTCGGAAGAGCAGAAGAACTATCTCGCCGGCATGCAGCAGTCCGGCCACACCCTGGTTCAATTGGTCGAGGACCTGATCGATTTTTCGTCGCTTGCCGCCGGACGGTTCCAGCTGCGCCCGTCGCAGGAGGATCTGCGCCAGATAGTCGAGAACGTGGTCGAGATGCTTTCGCCCCGCGCGCACGAGAAGAACATCGAGATCGGCGCAACGGTCGCCATCGAGGTACCCGAGCGGATGCTCTTCGATGCGGCGCGCCTGCGCCAGGTGCTGTTCAACGTGGTCGGCAACGCGGTGAAATTCACCGAGAAGGGCGGCGTCTTCGTCTCCGTCGATATCGAGAACGGCTCCGTGCGCATCCGGATCGACGATAGCGGCCCCGGCATGTCCGCCGACGAGCTCGCGCGCGTTTTCGAAGAATTCGAGCAGGCAGGCGATGACGCCCAGCGTGCCAAAGGCACCGGGCTCGGCCTTGCGATATCCCGGCGGATCATGGAGGCCTTCGGCGGCAGCCTCACTGCCACGAGCATGTCCGGCAAGGGAAGCCGGTTCGAGATCCGCTTCCCGTTGGCTGGCGCCGGTCTCTCGACCGATCCCGTTCGGCGCGGCATTCTGGCGGGTGCTCAGGTGCTTGTCATGGCGCCCGAGGGGCCCTCCTCGGCCGCGCTTGCCGCCACGATCCAGACGCTGGGCGGTACGTGCAATCGGGCTTCGACACTTGCAATCGCAGAACGGGTCGTGGCCGGCGCGCTCGGCAATCGGCTGCCGCTGACGGATGTCATCGTCGATCACCGTCATGCGGCGCAGTTTCGCGAGCTTCTTGCTCGCGAGCCGGCGATCGCCGGCCTGCGTTTGCGCAGAACCTATCTCATCAGCCCCGAGGAGCGCGCAAGCCATCCGGTGAGCCGGCTCGGCGGATATGAGGCCTGGCTGATCCGCCCGCTTCGAGAGAGATCGCTGGTCGAGGTGCTGCTCGGGCGGCTCAGAGGAATGGAGAAACGCGACGCGATCAACGACAACAGACCGGTGCTGCGGGAGGAGCCGGCGTCGACGGTCGCGACGGCGGACATTCGCGCTATCCTGCTTGCCGAGGACGACCCTGTGAATGCACTCGTCCTGCGGTCGGTTCTCAGCCGTACAGGGCGTGCCGTCGATCATGTCGGTGACTTCAAGACGCTCGAAGCCGCACTCCGCTCGGCCGGTTCCGCCCCGCCGCCGCTGATCGTCACCGACCTCAACATGCCGGGCGGAGATGGTCTCGACGTGCTCCGGCGTCTTCGTGAAGCGGAGGCCGCGGGAGGCAGGCGGCGGGTGCCGGTCCTCGTCCTGACCGCGGACGCGCGCGGCGATCTCGATGAGCGCCTTCGAGCCGCGGGAGCGGACGCCGTGCTGGCGAAACCCGCCGACCCGCAGCGGCTCCTTGCCGAAGTCACCCGCCTCATGGATCCCGTTACGAATTAGAATCCCTCCCTTCGCGGCACCGGGCCGGGTCGGGGTTGTATACGGCCCTGGTGTCACTATGTTGTTGCAGAAACGTGGTCTAAGCCCGGCAGCAATGACGGTTCGGGATGACACGATATGACGATCGAACTTCTGGATTCGATGGGCGTGGTTGACACCTCCAATGCTTACATCCGCAAGGCAGTTGCGGCTCCGGCTGGCGATGTTTTAGGACGGATCGCCAATCTCGAGACCCGCCTTGCCCGTTCGGCAGCCGAGGTCGATGCGGCGCAGGCAGTACGCTACAGGGTGTTCGTCGAGGAGATGAAGGCGCAGGTGGCGCCCGAGGCCGGCCGACGCAAGCGCGACATCGACAGCTGGGATGCGATCTGCGACCACCTGCTGGTCCTCGATACATCCATCGAGGGCGATGCGGAGGAGCAGATCGTCGGAACCTACCGCCTGCTGCGCCAGGACGTTGCCGAGCGGACCGGCGGCTTCTACTCGGCCTCGGAGTTTGCGATAGGCGAACTTCTCTCGCGTCATCCCGACAAGCGCTTCATGGAACTCGGACGTTCCTGCGTGCTGCCGGAATATCGCACCAGGCGCACGGTCGAACTGCTGTGGCAGGGCAATTGGGCCTATGCGCTGAAGCACGGGATCGATGCGATGTTCGGCTGCGGTTCGTTTCCGGGCGTGGTTCCCGAAGAGCACGCGCTCGCGCTCTCCTTTCTGCATCATAACGTCCGGGTCCGGGACGAGTGGGCGGTTTCCGCCCGGCCGGAGCTTTACCGGACGATGGATCTGATGCCTCCGGAGGCGATTAACCCGAAGAAGGCGCTCGCGGCGCTTCCGCCGCTGATCAAGGGCTATATGCGGCTCGGTGCGATGGTCGGCGAGGGGGCGGTGGTCGATCAAGCGTTCCGCACCACCGACGTTCTGATCGTCCTGCCGATCAGCAATATTTCCGGCCGTTATCTGAACTATTACGGCGCCGATGCGGGGCGTTTCTCCTCGTCGGTGTCCTGATCGTCTATCGCCGCACCTCGAATTTTCATGACGGAAGCATATTGAACCATAAAGGAGAACATTCGCCGCTCTGCCTGCGAGGGTAGCTCCGCGAGCAAATCTCGACTTTTCATCATGAACGAAATTGGTCAGCCATGATACATTGAGCCCGCCTCCGTTCCCGGGAAGCGGGCTCTTGTTTTGAGCGCTCGCGCGATCTTGAGGCTTGCTCCAACCATAGCCTGGCGACGCGCAACAGCCGAAGTGTCAGCAGCTTTCCGACTTTCCGCCGACCCGCGTCACGTCCCGGCGTTATAGGCAGCGATCGCGGCCAGGTTGACGAGGTCGGAGTCCTTTGCCGACATGGAGGCGATCTGGACCGACTTGTCGAGGCCGACCAGCAGCGGGCCGATCACGGTCGAGCCGCCCAGCTCCTGGAGCATCTTCGTCGAGATCGAGGCCGAGTGGAAAGCCGGCATGACGAGCACGTTCGCGGTGCCGGAAAGCCTGCAGAACGGATACTGCTCCATCACCCGCGCATTGAGTGCCACGTCGGCGGCCATTTCGCCGTCATATTCGAAATCCACACGGCGCCGGTCGAGGATTTTTACCGCCTCGCGTACCCGCTCCGAGCGTTCGCCGGAAGGGTGGCCGAAGGTCGAATAGGCGAGCATCGCCACCCGCGGGACATAGCCCAGCCGCTTGGCGAGGCCGGCCGCTTCCTCGGCAATATCCGCCAGCTCCTCGGACGTCGGCATGTCGTGCACCGCGGTATCGGCGACGAGCACCGTACGGCCGCGGCACAGCGCAATGGACACGCCGATCACCCGGTGGCCGGGCTTTGGATCGATGCAGCGGCGCACGTCTTCGAGCGCGGTCGAATAGTTGCGCGTAAGGCCCGTCACCATGCCGTCCGCATCGCCGAGCGCCACCATCGAGGCGGCGAAATGGTTGCGGTCGGTATTGATCAGACGCTGCACGTCTCGGAACAGATAGCCCTTCCGCTGCAGGCGCGAATAGAGGAAATCGGTATAGGCGCCGACGCGCTTCGACAGGCGCGCATTGACGATCTGAATGCCGGCGCGGTCGAGGTCGATGCCTTCGCGCTCGGCGGTTTCGCGCATCACTTCCTCGCGCCCGAGCAGGAGCGCCGTGCCGAGCTGCTGGTTGGCATAGGCGATCGCCGAGCGCATCATCTGCACTTCCTCGCCTTCGGCAAAGACGATCCGCTTCGGCTGGCGGCGAACGCGCTCGACGATGCGCTGCAGCGTCGAGGCGATCGGGTCGCGCCGCGCCGAAAGCTGCTGTCCATAGGCCTTGAGGTCCTCGATCGGCTTGCGGGCGACGCCCGTCTCCATGGCCGCCTTTGCAACAGCCATCGGGATCGCCGAAATGAGGCGCGGATCGAAGGGGACGGGAATGATATATTGCGGCCCGAAGCGCGGGCGGTTGCCCTGATAGGCAGCGGCGACGTCGTCCGGAACGTCTTCCTTGGCGAGATTGGCGAGCGCTTCCGCCGCGGCGATCTTCATCGCATCGTTGATCGTCGAGGCACGCACGTCGAGCGCGCCGCGGAAGATATAGGGGAAGCCGAGAACGTTGTTGACCTGGTTGGGATAATCCGAGCGGCCGGTCGCGACGATCGCGTCGTCGCGGATCAGGGCCACTTCTTCAGGCGTGATTTCCGGATCGGGATTGGCCATGGCGAAGATGATCGGCCGTGGGCCCATGGAGCGGACCATGTCCGCGGAAAGCGCGCCCTTGGCCGAAAGGCCGAAAAATACGTCGGCGCCGTCAAGTGCCTCGGCAAGCGTCCTGCGGTCGGTCTCGACCGCATGGGCGGACTTCCACTGGTTCATGCCGTCGGTACGGCCCTTGTAGATGACCCCCTTGGTATCGCAGAGGATGATGTTCGACGGGTTGAAGCCCATCGCCTTGATGAGCTCGATGCAGGCGATCGCCGCCGCGCCTGCGCCGTTGCAGACGAGCTTGGCCGTCTTGAAGTCGCGGCCGGTCAGGGTCAGCGCGTTGACGAGGCCTGCCGCGGCGATGATCGCGGTGCCGTGCTGGTCGTCATGGAAGACGGGAATGTCCATGACTTCGCGCAGCCGCTGTTCGATGATGAAACAGTCCGGCGCTCTGATGTCCTCGAGATTGATTCCGCCGAAGGAGGGACCGAGAAAGCGGACGCAGTTGATGAATTCGTCGACGTTTTCGGTGTCCACCTCGAGGTCGATCGAATCGACGTCGGCGAAGCGCTTGAAGAGGACGGACTTGCCCTCCATGACGGGCTTCGAGGCGAGTGCGCCGAGATTGCCGAGGCCGAGGATCGCCGTGCCGTTGGAAATCACCGCAACCATGTTGCCGCGAGCCGTGTAGTCGTATGCCGTCGCCGGATCGTCGGCGATCGCCTTGACCGGAACGGCGACACCGGGCGAATAGGCAAGCGAAAGGTCGCGCTGCGTCGCCATCGGCTTGGTCGGCGAGATTTCCAGTTTTCCGGGACGACCTTGAGAGTGAAAATCGAGCGCTTCCTGCGCCGTGACGCTGGTCATTGCGCGGTCGGTCTTGTCGATACCCGGCATGTTTCCTCAACCTCCTGTGGGCGACCCTCCTGGTCAGCCTCTTTGTTGTTGTCGTCTATAAATGCTTGCGGATAGTGTGACATCTCTTTTTTTGGAACAATCATGAATTTCCTGATGGATGCATCGAACCGTTCGGGCGACGTCCTTTCCGTGTCCGATCTCGCAAGCGAGGAGAGCCGCTCCACTGCCACGCCGATGATGGAGCAGTTCATCGAGATCAAGGCGAACAATCCGGATTCGCTCCTGTTCTATCGCATGGGCGATTTCTACGAGCTGTTCTTCCAGGATGCGGTCGAGGCCTCGCGCGCGCTCGGTATCACGCTGACGAAACGCGGCCAGCACATGGGGCAGGAAATTCCGATGTGCGGCGTGCCGGTGCATGCGGCCGACGATTACCTGCAGAAGCTGATCGCATCCGGCTACCGTGTCGCCGTCTGCGAACAGGTGGAGGACCCGGCCGAAGCGAAGAAGCGCGGCAGCAAATCGGTCGTGCGCCGCGATGTCGTGCGCCTGGTGACGCCGGGAACGATCACCGAGGAGAAGCTGCTCTCGCCTTCGGAATCGAACTATCTGATGGCGCTGGCGCGCATCAGGAGCGGCTCGGAGCCGGCCTACGCCCTTGCCTGGATCGACATTTCGACGGGCATCTTCCGCCTCGCCGAGACGGCGGAAAGCCGCCTGCTTGCCGACATATTGCGCATCGAACCGCGCGAGCTGATCGTGCCCGACACCGTGTTTCACGATCCCGATCTCAGGGCCGTCTTCGACGTGCTCGGGCGCGTCGCGGTGCCACAGCCGGCCGTCCTCTTCGACAGCGCGACGGCGGAGGGGCGCATTTCGCGCTACTACGGCGTCGGGACGCTCGACGGTTTCGGCAGCTTCTCGCGCGCCGAGCTCGCGGCCGCTTCGGCGGCGGTCTCCTATGTCGAGAAAACCCAGCTCCAGGAGCGCCCGGCGCTCGGCATTCCGGAAAGGGAAAGCGCCGCCTCGACACTCTTCATCGATCCGGCGACCCGCGCCAATCTGGAACTCGCCAAGACGCTTTCCGGCTCCCGGGACGGCAGCCTGCTCAAGTCGCTCGACCGTACGATGACGAGCGGAGGCGCCAGGCTGCTCGCCGAAAGGCTGATGTCGCCGCTGACCGACCCGGAGCGAATCAACCAGCGGCTGGATTCGATCGAGGTGCTGGCCGATCAGCCGCGGTTTACGACGGATGTTCGCGACGCTCTTCGCAGGGCGCCGGACATGCCGCGGGCCCTGTCGCGGCTCGCGCTCGGCCGCGGCGGCCCTCGCGATCTCGGTGCCATCCAGGCGGGCATGCGGGCCGCGGCGGCGATATCGGCGCTCCTTACGGGCGCCGAGCTCTCGGCGGAATTGACCGAAGCGCGCAACACGATCGCGGCCTTGCCGGGGGAGTTGCTCGCGCGCCTCGACGCAGCCCTTGCCGAGGAACTGCCGCTTCTGAAACGCGACGGCGGCTTCGTCCGCGAGGGCGCGAGCGCCGAACTCGACGAGATGCGGGCGCTGCGCGATCAGTCGCGCCGCGTGGTCGCAGGGCTGCAGCTGCAATATTGCGAAGAAACCGGCATCAAGTCGCTGAAGATTAAGCACAACAACGTGCTGGGGTACTTCATCGAGGTGACCGCCGGCAATGCCGGATCGATGACCGACAGCGATGCCGGCCGCGCCCGCTTCATTCATCGCCAGACCATGGCGAATGCGATGCGCTTCACAACGACCGAGCTTGCCGAGCTCGAAACGAAGATCGCCAATGCCGCGGACCGGGCGCTGGCGATCGAGGTCGAGACCTTCGAGGCCATGACGCGCGAGGTGGTCGCCGAGGCCGAGGCGATCAAGGCGGCAGCGCTGGCGCTCGCGACGATCGACGTCTCGGCCGGGCTCGCGGTGCTTGCGGAGGAGCAGAATTATACGCGCCCTACGGTCGACCGCTCGCGAATGTTCGCGATCGAGGGAGGACGCCACCCCGTCGTGGAGCAGGCCTTGCGGCGCCAGGCTGCCAATCCTTTCGTCGCCAATGGCTGCGATCTTTCTCCGCCGAACGGCGAGCAGGGCGGCGCGCTCTGGCTCCTCACCGGTCCCAATATGGGCGGCAAGTCGACTTTCCTGCGCCAGAACGCGCTGATCGCGATCATGGCCCAGACGGGATCCTTCGTGCCCGCGGCCGCCGCGCATATCGGCGTGGTCGACCGGCTCTTCTCGCGCGTCGGCGCTTCGGACGATCTCGCCCGCGGGCGCTCGACCTTCATGGTCGAGATGGTCGAAACGGCGGCGATCCTCAACCAGGCGACGGACCGCTCGCTGGTGATCCTCGACGAGATCGGGCGCGGCACCGCGACCTTCGACGGCCTGTCGATCGCCTGGGCGGCGGTCGAGCATCTGCACGAGGTCAATCGCTGCCGCGGGCTCTTCGCGACCCATTTCCACGAGTTGACCGTGCTCTCCGAAAAGCTCGTGCGGCTGTCGAACGCGACCATGCGCGTCAAGGAGTGGGACGGCGACGTCATATTCCTGCACGAAGTGGGCCCGGGCGCAGTCGACCGCTCCTACGGCATCCAGGTCGCCCGCCTTGCAGGCTTGCCGCCGTCGGTCGTCGCCCGCGCGAAGGATGTGCTCGCCAAGCTCGAGGATGCCGACCGCAAGAATCCGGCGAGCCAGCTGATCGACGACCTGCCGCTGTTCCAGGTCGCCGTCCGGCGGGAGGAGGCGGCGAGGGCATCGTCGGGTCCTTCGAAGGTCGAGGAATCCCTGAAGGCGCTCAACCCGGACGACATGACGCCGCGCGAGGCGCTCGACGCGCTTTACGCGCTCAAGAAGGAGCTTTCCAACCGCTGATTTCGCCGGGCTATTTCCCCTGTCATTCGGCCGGCAAAAGGGCTATACAGCGGCGCTTGCAACGAATGATCTAAGTCGGACAGGACGCTCCTCGGCACTTCATGGCCAGACACCAAACCTCCTTTCCCGAAATCCTGGACGTGTCGGCGCTTCGGGCCAGGTGCGACTTCATCGCCTCCGCGCATGCCGAACAGCGCGAACCGATGCGCCGGGCCTTGCTTGCGGCCTTCAAGGAGGCAAATGTCGCGGGCCGCGCCAAGGCGCGCGAACTGCTCGCCGCAGACGGCGCAGGAATAAAATGCGCCGAGCGCATCTCCTGGCTTCAGGACCAACTGATTACCCTTTTGCACGACTTCGTGCTGAACCAGATTTTCGACGCCGCGAAGGCTCCCGAAGCTTCGCGCATCGCGGTTACCGCCGTCGGCGGCTACGGCCGCGGAACGCTGGCGCCAGGCTCTGATATTGACCTGCTCTTCCTCCTGCCCGCCAAGAAGGCGGTCTGGGCGGAGCCGGCGATCGAATTCATGCTCTATATCCTGTGGGACCTCGGCTTCAAGGTCGGCCACGCAACGCGAACGATCGAGGAATGCATCCGCCTGTCGCGTGCAGACATGACCATCCGCACCGCAATCCTCGAATGCCGCTATGTCTGCGGGTCCGCGGCCCTGGCGAACGAACTCGAAACGCGCTTCGATCACGAGATCGTCCGCAATACCGGCCCGGAATTCATTGCCGCCAAGCTCGCCGAGCGGGACGAGCGCCATCGCAAGGCGGGCGACACGCGCTACCTCGTCGAGCCGAATGTCAAGGAAAGCAAGGGCGGCTTGCGCGACCTGCACACGCTCTTCTGGATTTCGAAATATTTCTATCGGGTCAAGGACTCCGCCGATCTCGTCAAGCTCGGCGTCCTTTCGAAGCAGGAGTACAAGCTCTTCCAGAAGGCCGAGGATTTTCTCTGGGCGGTGCGCTGCCACATGCATTTCCTGACCGGCAAGGCGGAGGAGCGCCTCTCATTCGACATCCAGCGCGAGATCGCCGAGGCGCTCGGCTATCACGACCACCCCGGGCTCTCGGCGGTGGAACGCTTCATGAAGCACTACTTCCTGGTGGCCAAGGACGTCGGCGACCTGACCCGCATCTTCTGCTCGGCGCTAGAGGACCAGCAGGCCAAGGACACGCCCGGGATCACGGGCGTCATAAGCCGCTTCCGCAATCGCGTCCGCAAGATCGCGGGCACGCTCGATTTCGTCGATGACGGCGGGCGCATCGCGCTTGCGAGCACCGACGTGTTCAAGCGCGACCCGGTAAACCTCATGCGCCTGTTCCACATCGCCGACATCAACGGGCTCGAATTTCATCCGGCGGCGCTGAAGCAGGTGACCCGGTCTTTGAGCCTGATCACGCCGCACTTGCGTGAAAACGAAGAGGCCAACCGGCTCTTCCTGTCGATACTTACCTCGCGGCGCAATCCGGAACTGATCCTTCGCCGGATGAATGAAGCGGGGGTGCTCGGCCGTTTCATTCCCGAATTCGGCAAGATCGTCTCGATGATGCAGTTCAACATGTATCACCACTACACGGTGGACGAGCATCTCCTGCGCTCGGTCGACGTCCTCTCCCGCATCGAGCGGGGCCTGGAGGAGGAGGCGCATCCCCTGACGGCGATGCTGATGCCTGGCATCGAGGACCGCGAGGCGCTCTACGTCGCCGTTCTGCTGCACGACATCGCCAAGGGCCGCCCGGAGGATCATTCGGTGGCCGGCGCCAAGGTCGCGCGAAAGCTTTGCCCGCGCTTCGGGCTGACCCCGAAACAGACCGAAATGGTGGTCTGGCTGGTCGAGGAACATCTGACCATGTCGATGGTCGCGCAGACCCGCGACCTTAACGACCGCAAGACTATCGTCGATTTCGCCGAACGGGTCCAATCCCTCGAACGGCTGAAGATGCTGCTCATCCTCACCGTCTGCGACATCCGCGCTGTCGGGCCCGGCGTCTGGAACGGCTGGAAGGGCCAGCTCCTGCGCACGCTCTACTACGAGACCGAGCTTCTGCTCTCGGGCGGCTTTTCGGAACTGTCGCGCAAGGAGCGGGCGAAGCACGCCGCCCATATGCTGGAGGAGGCGCTCGCCGACTGGCCGAAGAAGGAGCGCCAGGCTTATGTGCGGCTGCATTACCAGCCCTATCTTCTGACCGTGGCGCTCGAGGAGCAGGTGCGTCATGCGGGCTTCATCCGTGAGGCGGACAATGCGGGCCGGACGCTCGCGACCATGGTGCGGACCCATGACTTCCACGCCATCACCGAAATCACGGTGCTGTCGCCCGACCATCCGCGCCTGCTGACCGTCATCGCCGGCGCTTGCGCCGCGGCTGGCGCCAACATCGTCGGCGCGCAGATCCACACGACATCGGACGGCCGGGCGCTCGATACCATTCTCGTCAACCGCGAGTTCTCGGTCGCCGAGGACGAGACGCGCCGGGCGGCAAGCATCGGCAAGCTGATCGAGGACGTGCTCTCCGGCCGCAAGAGGCTGCCCGAGGTGATCGCCAGCCGGACGCGTGTGAAGAAGCGCAGCAGGGCCTTCACCGTGACGCCGGAGGTAACCATCAGCAATACGCTGTCGAACAAGTTCACCGTCATCGAGGTCGAAGGCCTCGACCGGACCGGTCTGCTTTCCGAAGTGACCGCGGTGCTGTCAGACCTGTCGCTCGACATCGCCTCGGCCCATATCACCACCTTCGGCGAAAAGGTGATCGACACCTTCTACGTCACCGATCTGGTCGGCTCGAAGATCACCAGCGAGAACCGGCAGATGAACATTGCGGCGCGCCTCAAGGCGGTGCTGGCGGGCGAGGTGGACGAAGCGCGCGAGCGCATGCCCTCCGGCATCATTGCGCCGACCCCTGTGTCCCGCGTACCCCACGGTTCCAAAACGACAAAAGCCGAAACATGAGTCTGGTCAAGAAATTCGCCACCGTCGGCGGCGCAACGCTCGGAAGCCGGCTCTTCGGCTTTATCCGGGAAACCTTCATGGCGGCCGCGCTCGGCACCGGCCCGGTCGCCGACGCCTTCAACACCGCCTTCCGGCTGCCGAACACCTTTCGCAGGCTTTTTGCCGAAGGGGCGTTCAATTCGGCCTTCGTGCCGCTTTTCGCCAGGGAGATCGAGGCGCACGGCATGGAAGGCGCACGGCGCTTTTCCGAGGAGGTCTTCGGCGTCCTCTTCACCGTTCTTCTTCTGCTGACGATCGCCATGGAACTGGCGATGCCGTTTATCGTCGGCCAGTTGATCGCTCCCGGATTTGCCGACGACCCCGCGAAATTCACAAGCACCGTCACCTTCGCGACGATCATGTTTCCCTATCTCGCCTGCATGTCGCTGGCGGCAATGATGGCGGGCATGCTCAATTCGCTGCACCGCTATTTCGCGGCAGCCATCGCGCCGGTCTTCCTGAACTTCATCCTGATCGGCGTGCTGGCCTATGCCTGGTACAGCGGCCAGGATGCGGTCGCGGTCGGCTATGATCTCTCCTGGGGGGTGCTAGCCGCGGGCCTCGTGCAACTGGCGATCGTCTGGGTCGCGGTGCGCAATGCCGGAATCCGGATCGGCTTTCGCCGACCCCGGCTGACGGCGAACGTCAAACGCCTGCTGGTGCTGGCGCTTCCCGCGGCGATCACCGGCGGCATCACGCAGATCAACCTCCTGATCAACACCAATATCGCTTCTGCAAAGGAAGGCGCCGTCTCGTCGCTCGTCTATGCCGACCGCATCTATCAGCTGCCGCTCGGCGTCGTCGGCATTGCCGTTGCGACCGTGCTTCTGCCCGAGCTTGCGCGGGCTCTGCGCGGCGGCAATCTCAACGAGGCGGCAAACCTGCAGAACCGTTCCGTCGAATTCACACTGTTCCTGACACTTCCCGCCGCCGCGGCACTGCTCGTCATGTCGGAGCCGATCGTCCGGCTCCTCTTCGAGCGCGGCCAGTTCTCGCCGGAATCCACCGTCGTCGTTGGTCATATTCTGGCGATCTACGGCCTCGGCCTGCCGGCCTTCGTGCTGATCAAGGCCTTCATTCCCGGCTTCTTCGCCCGCGAGGATACCCGCACGCCGATGATCTTCGCCGGAATTTCCGTGGCAGTGAACGTCTCCCTGGCGCTGACGCTCTTTCCGTCGCTTGCCGCCAGCGGCATCGCGACGGCCGAAATCGTCGCCGGCTGGGTGAACGCCCTGCTTCTTTTCGCGACGCTCGTCTGGCGTGGGCACTGGGGGCGCGATACTCCCTTGCTGACGAGGATTCCCCGGCTGGTGATCGCCGCTGCCGTCATGGCGGCCGCGTTGTACTTTGCCGTGGATTGGCTCGCCTTGCCCCTTTCTTCCACCGCACCGCTTGCGACCCGCGCCCTTACCCTCTGCGGCCTGATCGCCGCCGCGATGGTGATCTATTTCGCGGTCGCGTTCGGGACCGGCGGCGCAAGCCTCTCGATGATCCGCCGCAGCGTCAAACGGGGGGCACCGGCCTCGTCCGCCGAGCGGGCGAGCGAAGGGGCGGATCGGCAATGAGACAGTCGATTGCCCGCGTCGCCATCGTCGTGCCCGATTACGACGAGGGCATCGCCTTTTACTGCGGCAAGCTCGGCTTCGACCTCCTCGATGACAGCGACCTCGGCGGCGGCAAGCGCTGGGTCGTCGTGCGGCCGAAAGGTGCGGCGGAGACCGCGCTCCTGCTCGCCAGGGCCGAGGGCGAAAGGCAGCGCGCCGCGATCGGCAATCAGACCGGCGGGCGGGTCGGCTTCTTTCTCTTCACCGACGACTTCGGCCGCGATCACGCCGCCATGCTTTCGGCAGGCGTGACGTTCCTCGAGGCGCCCCGCCATGAGGTCTACGGAACCGTTGCCGTCTTCGTCGATCCCTTCGGCAATAGGTGGGATCTCCTTCAGCCCGCGTGACCATGCCTCTTGATTGCGCCCGGCCCGCCGTGCATAAGCGCGGCGGATATCAACTGGAGCCGGGCCCTCCACAAGCCCGATTGGGGACGACATGAACGAATTCAAGCCGCTCGTATTTTCCGGTGTTCAGCCGACCGGCAACCTGCATCTCGGCAATTATCTCGGCGCGATCCGCAAATTCGTCGCCCTTCAGGAAAACAACGATTGCATCTATTGCGTCGTCGACCTGCACTCGATCACCGCGCAGCTCGTGCATGAGGACCTGCCGGGCCAGATCCGGTCGATCGCGGCGGCTTTCATCGCCTCGGGCATCGACCCCGAAAAGCACATCGTCTTCAACCAGTCGGCCGTGCCGCAACATGCCGAACTCGCCTGGATCTTCAACTGCGTCGCCCGCATCGGCTGGATGAACCGGATGACCCAGTTCAAGGACAAGGCCGGCAAGGACCGTGAAAACGCTTCGCTCGGCCTGCTCGCCTATCCGAGCCTGATGGCGGCCGACATCCTCGTTTATCGCGCCACCCACGTGCCCGTCGGCGACGACCAGAAGCAGCACCTGGAACTCACCCGCGACATCGCCCAGAAGTTCAACATCGACTTCATGGAGCATATCCGGACGCGGGGCTACGGCGTCGACATCGTCGTCGGAGAAGAGCCGATCCATGCCTATTTCCCCCCGGTCGAACCGCTGATCGGCGGCCCGGCACCGCGCGTCATGTCGCTGCGCGACGGCACCAAGAAGATGTCGAAATCGGATCCATCCGACCTGTCGCGCATCAATCTGATGGACGATGCCGATACGATCCTGAAGAAGATCCGCAAGGCCAAAACCGATCCGGACGCGCTTCCGAGCGAAGTGGACGGTCTTAAGGATCGACCGGAGGCCGAAAATCTCGTCGGGATTTACGCCGCGCTCGCCGACAGGTCGAAAGAAGAGGTGCTTGCCGAATTCGGCGGCCAGCAATTCTCGACCTTCAAGCCGGCTCTGGCCGACCTCGCCGTCAGCGTGCTTTCGCCGATCACGGGCGAGATGCGCCGGTTGATGGGCGATACCGCGCATATCGACGCTATCCTGCGCAAGGGCGGGGAGCGCGCCCGGGAACGCGCCGAGAAGACCATGCGCGAGGTCCGCGAAATCATCGGCTTTTTGCAGTAGTTCACGAAAATGAGACCTTGCGGGCGCCGCGCGGCGTTGTAATGTTCACCGCATGGTTTCAACCCGACTCTCACGAATGGAAGGCCATCGCCGCAAGTTCATGGCGGTGATCGACGACACGCCCGAATGCGGCCGCGCCGTGCATTATGCCGGTATGCGCGCGAAGAATTCCAATGGCGGCCTCGTGCTGCTCTACGTGATCGCCGACGGCGACTTCCAGCAATGGCTGGGCGTCGAGGAGATCATGCGCGCCGAAGCGCGGGACGAGGCCGAGGCGACGCTGGCCAAGATCGCGCAGACGGTGCGCGAACGGATCGGCATCGAGCCGGAAATCGTCATCCGCGAGGGCATCGCCACGGAACAGATTCACGCCGCCATCGAAGAGGACCGCGACATCGCGATCCTGGTGCTGGCGGCCGGATCGGCGAAGGAAGGCCCGGGGCCGCTCGTTTCGTCCATTGCCGGGAAGGCCGCGGCCTTCCCGATTCCGGTCACGGTCATTCCCGACCTTCTGACGGATGAGGAAATCGACGCGTTGACCTGATCTCCACAGCGCTGCGCGTCCCATCACATGAGCAAAGGTCGCTGTAGCACTCTGAATCACGCTATTACGCCTTGCGGGCTCCACCCGAGGCTCCTATATTTTGGAACAATTCTAAAAAGCCGGTCGAGGAGCGCTCCCGGCAGAACGGAGTGAGACATGTTCATCCAGACCGAAGCCACGCCGAATCCCGCCACTTTGAAATTCCTGCCGGGCAAGGTGGTGATGGAGAACGGCACCGCCGAATTCCGGAGCGAAGAAGAGGCCCTTGCAGGATCGCCCCTAGCGGCTCGGCTCTTCTCGATCCCCGGCGTCACCGGCGTATATTTCGGCTATGACTTCATAACCGTGAGCAAGGAAGCGCAGGAGTGGCAGCACCTGAAGCCCGCGATTCTCGGCTCGATCATGGAGCATTTCATGTCGGGGCAGCCGATCATGTCGGGCGCCGGCCGTGCCGAGCAGACGGATGCGGAGGACGAGTTCTTCGACGAGGGCGACGAGGCGATCGTCGCCACGATCAAGGAACTGCTCGAGACGCGGGTTCGGCCCGCCGTCGCCCAGGACGGCGGCGACATCACCTTCCGCGGCTTCAAGGACGGAACGGTGTTCCTGAACATGAAAGGCGCATGCGCCGGCTGCCCCTCTTCGACCGCGACCTTGAGGCACGGCGTGCAGAACCTGTTGCGCCACTTCGTTCCTGAAGTCGAAGCGGTCGAATCCGTCTGATCCGAAGCGGGCCGAGGCGCGGAAGCCTGCATGGCGGGCCCGCGCATCCTTCGCTTCCAGTTCGGTGTCATTTTCCTTATATCGTTTTCCATATTCCTTATGCCGGTGTGGTTTTTGGGATAGAATCACAGGTGTGATTCCGACGTGCCGCAGCGACTTGTAGATGCGGTAACTGCGGTTGCGCACCCTCGCAGCCGCACCGATCGCAGGACGCAGGGAGGAGACCGCGGCTGAAATGCTAGTTCTTGCCATTGATACATCCGGGTCCGGTTGTTTCGCTGCCGTCTGCGACGGCGGCTCCGGAGAGCTTCTGGCATGCGCGGGCGCGGAAATCGGACGTGGCCATGCGGAGCGCCTCATGGAATTCGTGGATGAGGCCTTGAGCGTCTCGGGCCGGGAACTGGGCGAGATCGATCGGATTGCCGTGACGATAGGTCCAGGATCGTTCACCGGGATCCGTGTCGGCGTTGCCGCTGCGCGCGGCCTTGCCCTGGCGCTCGGAAAGCCGGCAGTCGGGGTCACGACGCTTCAGGTCGTCGCCGAAAGCGCGCGGCTGAAACAGGCAGGCCAGCCGGTGCTCGTCGTCCTCGACGCCAAACGGGGCGAGCTTTACCTCCAGGCCTTCGATGCCTCGGGACGGCCGCAAGGGGAGGCGGAAATCCTGGCCGCCGAGGAAGCGCTCCGGCGCTTTTCCGGGTTCGCCGGCATCGTCTGCGGCTCCGGTGCCCTTGCCGTCACCGGCGCGGCGGGCGGCAAGCCGGACGAGATCGATATGGCGACCCTCGCCCGGCTGGGCGCGGCGGCCGATCCTGCTTCTGCGCGTCCTAAGCCGCTTTATCTGCGCGGACCGGACGCCAAGCCCCAGGCCGGATTCGCCGTGACCCGCGCCTGACCGGAAGACGCCAAACGCCATTCGCCCGTATACTCTCCAGAACGTCCAAGAAACGCCCCGATGAGCCTTACCGACTATTTCACCCGCCGCGCCGAGTTCGAGATTTTCGCGCTTGAAGAGGCCGATCTCGGCGCCGCGGCCGCGCTGCATCGCCAGCGCTTTGCCGCCGCCTGGAGCGACGGCGAAATCCATGGGCTCCTGAGTCAGGAGACAGTGTTCGGATTCGTCGCGCGCCAGACCAATGCCAACGGCATGTTCCGGCCGGCCTTCGGCGGCTTCGTCCTGTCGCGGGCGGTCGCCGGCGAGGCCGAGATACTGACGATTGGGGTCGACCCCCGCTACGCGCGCTCCGGTCTCGGCTGGCGCCTCATGCAGGCGGCGATGCGGGAGGCCGCGGTCAAGGGAGCAGAGGCACTGTTCCTGGAAGTCGACGAGACGAACCAGGCCGCGATCGGTCTCTACGGAAAGCTCGGCTTCCGCAAGGTCGGGGAGCGGAAGGCCTATTACCAGGCGCGGCCCGGCGAGCGCAGCGCGGCGCTTGTCATGCGGCTCGATCTTCGTTAGAGCATCTCGCTGTTTCATGGAAACACTGAAATGCTCTAACCCTTTGGGCCAACGCACTTCCGGACGGAAAACCGTTACACACTTTTCCTGGAAACGCTCTGGAGCGAGATGAGGAAGGCGTGTGCGGTTTTCGCCCGTATCCCGCGTCTCAACCCACTGGAACAGATCACGTTCATGATTTCACGCAAACGGTGAAGCGCAGTTTGGAAGGTGCCTGCGGATGATCAATTGGGTGCGGGTCGCTCTTTGCGGCATGCTGCTCGTCATGGTCTCGCTGGTGCTGATGCCGGTCCAGATCCTTTGTCTCTGGCTCGATCTGAAACCGCGGCGCTGGCTGCCGCGTCACTGGCATCGCGTCGCCTGCCTGCTGCTCGGCCTGCGCGTCCGCGTTCATGGCGAGCTCGACCGCCGGCGTCCCTTGCTCCTCAGCGCCAATCACGTCTCCTGGAAGGATATCCTGGTGCTTTCCTCGGTGGCGGACGTCGTTTTCGTTGCAAAGTCGGACGTCAAGAGCTGGCCGGTATTCGGGCTTCTCGCCCGCCTTCAGGCATCGGTTTTCGTGGAACGCGAGCAGAAGCGCACCACCGGTCACCAGGTCAATGACATCGGGCGGCGGCTCGCCGATGGGGAAATCGTCGTGCTCTTCCCGGAAGGAACGACCTCCGACGGCAACCGGCTGCTCGACATCAAGACCTCGCTGTTCGGCGCGGCCGCTTCGGCGGTTCCGCAGTCGCCGACCGGCGTGGTTCATGTCCAGCCGCTGGCGATTTCCTACACCGGCATCCACGGCATGCCGATGGGTCGCTATCATCGGCCGATCGCCGCATGGCCGGGCGACATCGGTCTGGTGCCGCACCTTCTCGGAGTGCTCAGAGAGGGAGCCCTGGAGGTCGATGTCGATTTTGGCGAGGCGGTGGATTATGACCGGCACGCGAACCGCAAGGAAGTGAGCCGCCTCATCGAGCAGCGGATCCGCAAAATGCTGTCGGATCGGCTGCGAGGGCGTTCCCGATCCGCCGCGAAGGTCGAGCCGGCTGCCGCGCTCTCTGTGGCGCCGGACGTTCCGTCGGACGCGCGAAGGTCGCGGTAGCACTCTCAAATGCCTCAATCCGGGATCACCCTGAAGGGGTGACCGGTCGCGGCTCGCGCCGTGCCGGCCCGAAAATGCTTCAACTTTGGGGCGCTATGCACTAAAGAACCCGCATGACCCAGGAAACCGCTCTTCTGTCGACGTCGCCCGAGGCGGGCGACCTGAACGTTCCGGCGCGCAAGGTCTTCGTCAAGACCTATGGCTGTCAGATGAACGTCTATGACTCCGACCGCATGTCGGATGCGCTCTCGCGCGACGGCTATGTTGCGACCGATGTCCTGGAAGACGCCGATTTCGTGCTGCTCAACACCTGTCATATCCGCGAAAAGGCTGCCGAGAAGGTCTATTCCGAGCTCGGTCGCCTGCGCGAACTGAAGAAGGCCAAGGCGCGCGAGGGCCGCGAGATGCTGATCGGCGTGGCCGGCTGCGTGGCCCAGGCAGAGGGCGACGAGATTCTCCGCCGCGTCCCGGCGGTCGATCTCGTCATAGGCCCTCAGACCTATCATCGCCTTCCCGAGGCGCTGAAGCGGGCTCGCGCCGGCCAGCGTATCGTGGAAACGGACTATGCCATCGAGGACAAGTTCGTCCATCTGCCGGCGCCCGATAAGGCCAAGACCCGTGCGCGGGGCGTCACGGCTTTCCTGACCGTCCAGGAAGGCTGCGACAAGTTCTGCACGTTCTGCGTGGTACCCTACACGCGCGGCTCGGAAGTCTCGCGCCCGGTGTCACAGATCGTGGCGGAGGCGGAGAAGCTCGTTGAGGGCGGCGTGCGCGAAATCACCCTGCTCGGACAGAATGTCAACGCCTGGCGCGGCGAGGGTCCACATGGGCGCGAATGGAGCCTTGGCGACCTCTTGCGGCGCCTCGGCGAAATCGATGGCCTTGCACGCCTGCGCTATACCACCAGCCATCCGCGCGACATGGACGACAGCCTCATAGAGGCGCACCGGTCGATGGCGAAGCTGATGCCCTATCTGCACCTGCCGGTCCAGTCGGGCTCCGACCGTATCCTGAAGGCGATGAACCGGCGCCACACGGCTGCCGAATACCTGGCGCTCGTCGAGCGCATTCGTGCGGCGCAGCCCGACCTGGCGCTTTCGGGCGATTTCATCGTCGGCTTTCCCGGCGAGACCGATCAGGACTTCGAGGATACCCTTCGGCTTGTCGAGGGAGTGAACTATGCACAGGCTTTCTCGTTTAAGTATTCGACGCGTCCCGGAACGCCGGGCGCCGAGCTCAAGGAACAGGTTCCCGAGGACGTGAAGGCCAAGCGTTTGGAAATATTGCAGGCTTTGCTCGTAAAGCAGCAGCGCGGTTTCGCCGAGGCCTGTGTGGGTCGGGAGATCGACCTGCTCCTGGAGAAGCCGGGCCGCATGCCGGGGCAGCTCGTCGGTCGGTCGCCGTGGCTGCAGCCCGTGAATGTTGATGCAAAAGCATCGCAAATAGGTGACATTATCAGAGTGCGAATCACCAAGGCCGGGCCGAACAGCCTGTTTGCCGAGATGATCGGGGAATCGGACGCGAGGAGCTGACCGCTTGAACGGACACGAACTGATTTCTTCCTCATCTCGCCAGTCGAAGACATCCGCGACGGACGCCAATCACTTCGTGCTCACCTTCGAGAACAACCGCTTTGCGAGCGAGCTCTTCGGTCAGTTCGACCAGAATCTGAAATTGCTGGAAGAGCGATTGCGCATCGACGCCCGGCCGCGGGGAAACTCCGTCGCCATCTCCGGTGACGTCGTCGCAACCAATCAGGCGCGCCGTGCCCTCGACTATCTCTACGGAAGGCTGCAGAGTGGCGCTTCGATCGATACATCCGATGTCGAAGGTGCGATCCGCATGGCGGTCGCCGCCGACGATCAGCTACAGTTGCCGACGATGGAGCGCAAAGCCAAATTGACAATGGCGCAGATTTCGACGCGCAAGAAGACAATCGCTGCGCGCACGCCGATGCAGGATTCCTATATCCGCGCCATGGAGCGGGCCGAGCTCGTCTTCGGCGTCGGTCCTGCGGGCACGGGCAAGACCTATCTCGCCGTCGCCCATGCCGCCCAGCTCCTGGAGCGTGGCGCGGTCGACCGGATCATCCTCTCGCGTCCGGCTGTCGAGGCGGGCGAGCGGCTCGGCTTCCTGCCCGGCGACATGAAGGAGAAGGTCGATCCCTATCTGCGTCCGCTCTATGACGCGCTGTACGACATGATGCCGGGCGACAAGGTCGAGCGGGCGATCACCGCGGGGGTCATCGAGATCGCGCCGCTCGCCTTCATGCGCGGGCGCACGCTTGCCAATGCCGCCGTGATCCTCGACGAGGCGCAGAACACGACGTCGATGCAGATGAAGATGTTCCTGACCCGTCTCGGCGAGAACGGCCGGATGATCGTCACCGGCGATCCGAGTCAGGTAGACCTGCCGCGCGGCGTAAAGTCAGGGCTCGTGGAGGCGCTGCAGATACTCAAGGGCGTGGAGGGCGTCTCGGTGATCCGCTTCAAGGATGCCGACGTCGTCCGTCATCCTCTGGTGGCGCGGATCGTCAGGGCCTATGACAGCCAGACGGCGGTTCACGACGAGAGCGAGCAGAGCGATCGCTGAGGCGGCCGCGTTTATCATGACGGCATTGGACATTCAGATCAGCGTCGAGGCAGGAGACTGGCCGCCCGAAGAGGAGCTTCGGTCTTTTTGCGAGCGTGTTCTCGAGGCAGCGGCGGATTTTCTCGCGCGTGAGGAGAAGCAGCCGCTGCCGGCACAGGTGGCGGAACTGTCGCTGGTCTTCACCGACGATCAGTCGATCAGGGCGATCAACGCGGAGTGGCGAGACCAGGACAAGGCGACGAATGTTTTGTCCTTTCCCGCCTTTCCGGTGACGCCGGGCAGGATGCCGGGGCCGATGCTCGGCGACATCGTGGTCGCCCATGAGACGCTCAGGCGGGAGGCGGTGGAGCTCGAAAAGCCCTTCGACGCCCATTTGACGCATCTTCTCGTTCATGGATTCCTGCATCTTTTCGGGTATGATCATATCGAAGACGACGAAGCGGAGAGAATGGAGGGGTTGGAGACTCGCATTTTGGCGCGTCTTGGCCTATCTGATCCCTACGGGGACCAACCCCCGCATTGACAGTTTGGAACGATGAGCGACTTCAAGACACAGCCGGCCGCTGTCGCGACCGAGGAGGCGGAAGCCTCCGGCGACACCGAGGCCGGTAGTAGTACCGCCGCCCGATTCGAGGGCAGCAAATCCACATCATCATTTTGGAGCCGTGCCGCGCGTCTGTTGCGCGGTGTGAGCCCGTCGAGCCTGCGCGAGGATCTCGCCGATGCGCTCATGACGGACGCCGAAGGCAATGCGGCTTTCTCGCCCGAAGAGCGGGCTATGCTCAACAACATCCTCCGCTTCCGCGAGGTTCGGGTCGAGGACGTGATGGTTCCGCGAGCCGACATCGAAGCGGTGGACCAGAATATCACCATAGGCGAGCTCATGGTGCTCTTCGAGGAGTCGGGACGCTCGCGCATGCCGGTTTACAGCGAGGGGCTCGACGACCCTCGCGGCATGGTGCACATCCGTGACCTTCTTGCCTATGTGACCAAGCAGGCGCGCAACCGCCGCCGCAACGGCAAAGCCCATGCGGCGGCGACGGCGAACGGCGACAAGCCCGAAAGGGCGCCCCGGCAGATGAAGGCAGGCTTCGATCTTTCTCGCGTCGATCTCGACAAGACGGTGGAGGAGGCGGGGATCGTCCGGCAGCTCCTGTTCGTGCCGCCGTCGATGCTCGCCTCGGATCTCATGCAGCGCATGCAGGCCGCGCGCATCCAGATGGCACTCGTCATCGATGAATACGGCGGGACGGACGGTCTCGTATCACTCGAGGACATCGTCGAAATGGTGGTCGGCGACATCGAGGACGAGCATGACGACGAGGAAGTGATGTTCGCGCGCAGCTCGGACGACGTCTTCGTCGCCGACGCCCGGGTGGAGCTCGAGGAGATCGCCGAGGCCGTCGGACCGGACTTCGACGTGCGCGAGCAACTCGAGGATGTCGATACGCTGGGCGGACTGGTCTTCGCATCGCTCGGCCGGATTCCTGTCCGCGGCGAGGTGGTCCAGGCGATTCCCGGCTTCGAATTCCAGATTCTCGATGCCGATCCGCGTCGCGTCAAACGCGTCAGGATCATGCGCAAGCGTCCGCCGTCACGCCGCCGCCTGCCGAAGGTCGAGAAGGAGCCGTTGCCCGATGCGTTCACCACGGCCGGCCCCACTGGGGCGGGTGCCCAGCCCCCGTCCTCGTTCGAATAGGGCCGGCTCGCCGTCGCCTTGAGAGGGGACAAGCAGCCACTTTTTTGGAAGACTGCCGCCGATTGATTCGGTCGTGCTGCGTGTGTCCTTGAATCCTCGAGGACAGGGTCCCGCGCAAGGTCTCCCCCACGTCCGGCGCCGACGGGAGGTTCAATGGAAAGACTGGCAGGCAGAATCATACTTCTCTCGGGCGTGTCCCGAACATTCGTCGGCTTTCTCGCCGGCCTTCTGGCGGTGCTTGCCCAGCCGCCCTTCGGCATTTTCGCGGCGGCTTTCGTCTCCTTTCCCGTCCTTGTCTGGCTGATCGACGGGGTGGCGCCCGACCCCGGCGACGGCGTGCTGCGGCGGCTGATGCCGCCCGCGGCGATCGGCTGGTCCTTCGGTTTCGGTTATTTCCTGGGTGGTCTCTGGTGGCTGGGCAATGCGCTTCTGGTCGAGGCGGACGCGTTCGCCTGGGCGCTGCCGCTCACCGTCGTCGGCCTCCCGGCCGTTCTGGGGCTCTTTTACGCGCTGGCTGTCGTCATTGCCCGCAGCCTCTGGTCGGACGGCTGGGGCCGGATCGCCGCCCTCGCGCTCGGCTTCGGCATCGCCGAATGGCTGCGCGGCTTTCTCTTTACCGGCTTCCCCTGGAATGCCATCGGCTATGCGGCCATGCCGATGCCCTTGATGATGCAGTCGGCCAGCGTCGTCAATCTTTCGACGATCAACATGCTGGCCGTTTTCGTCTTCGCCGCGCCGGCTCTGATCTGGACGGGCAAGGGCGCGCGCGCCGGTCTCGCCATCGCCGCAGCGCTCTTTGCGGCGCATGTCGCTTTCGGCTTTTACCGGCTCGCCCAGCCGGCACCGGTGCCGCTCCAGCCGGAGATGAGCGTCCGCGTCGTCCAGCCGGTGATCGACCAGGCCAAGAAGCTCGACGACCGCGAGCGTGCGTCGATTTTCGAGGACCATCTCTCGCTGACGGCCGCCCCGGTCCAGGATGGCGCCAAACGGCCGGACATCGTCGTCTGGCCGGAAACGTCGATCCCTTTCATCCTCACCGACAATCCCGACGCCCTGGCGCGGATCGCCGACGTTCTCCAGGACGGGCAAGTTCTCGTCGCCGGCGCCGTCAGGGTCGAGGATGCCGGTGCCGGACTGCCGCCGCGCTATTACAATTCGGTCTATGTGATCGACGATCGAGGGCAGATCGTCGGTGCGGCGGACAAGGTGCATCTGGTGCCTTTCGGTGAATACCTCCCGTTCGAGGATCTGCTGACCTCCTGGGGCCTGAGCTCCGTCGCGGCCTCGATGCCGGGCGGTTTCTCGGCCGCCAGCACCCGCCCGATGCTGACCTTGCCGGGCGGCCGGCGGATCTATCCGATGATCTGCTACGAGGCGATCTTCGCCGACGAGGTGGACGGCAATGCCCGGCTCGCAGACGCGCTCCTCAATATCACCAACGACGCCTGGTTCGGCGATACCCCCGGCCCGCGCCAGCATTTCCATCAGGCGCAGCTCCGCGCGGTCGAAACCGGAACTCCGATGATTCGTGCCGCGAATACTGGTATTTCAGCAGTTGTTGATGCACGTGGTGTTTTAGTGCTAGTATTGGGCTACAATTACAAGGGGGTTCTAGACACAATTCTGCCGGGAAAACTGCCTACGCTCACAAATATCGCAACGCGCAGCCAAATTTTTTGGCTGACGATGGGAATTCTATTTGTGGTTGCAGTGATATCGCGCTCAGGTTTTAATATTAGGAAGAATTGACGTAAAACCCCTAAAATTGCATAGTGCATTTCGCCATCAACCTTCGCCTGCCGTCGAGCATGACAGGGTTGCCGCAACGCATATTTTGCAATGCGGGGTTGCTGGTAACGTAAACAGCGTGTTTAGGAAGGCGAATATGATCGAGAATAAGAAGAAACCGAACCCGATCGACATTCATGTCGGTAGCAGGATTCGCCTTCGTCGGACGATGCTTGGCATGAGCCAGGAGAAGCTCGGCGAGAGTCTGGGGATTACCTTCCAGCAGATCCAGAAGTACGAAAAAGGCACGAACCGCGTCGGTGCGAGCCGGCTGCAGAACATTTCGCAGATACTCAACGTGCCGGTGTCGTTCTTCTTCGAGGATGCTCCGGGCGATGGCGGCGGCACCGGGCCGGGGATGGCCGAGGCGTCGAGCTCCAACTACGTCGTCGATTTCCTGTCCTCCTCGGAAGGGCTGCAGCTCAACCGCGCCTTCGTGAAAATTTCCGACCCGAAGGTCCGGCGCAAGCTGGTAGACCTCGTTAAAGCACTGGCCGCCGAGGCGGAGAGCGAATAGGCGGCAAGTCGCCCGGCACGAAAGAAGCGGCATCAAGCCGCTTTTTTCGTATGGAGACTGCTGTCCGAGCTCCAACCCTGCCGATAAGGACGGCAGCGCTTCGAGGCTGCGCATCCGACAAGGCGCGCTGGCGGCGGCTCACTCCCGCGAGCGAAAATTTTCCCTCAAGTCCGCATTTTCGGGAAAGCGGAACGTCGCAGCGATGCCGATATAAAGATATATTTATGTCGTTGTGTGCTTGTTTTTCACCGGCAAAACCACTAAACGTTTGGACCGCTTCTTTCATTGAGGGGACTTCCCGCATGCGCGCAAACTACCTGTTCACAAGTGAATCCGTAGCCGAAGGTCATCCGGACAAAGTGTGTGACCGTATCTCCGACGAAATCGTGGATCTGGTCTACCGCGAAGCCGCAAAGACCGGCGTCGATCCGTGGACTGTGCGCATCGCCTGTGAGACGCTGGCGACGACCAATCGTGTGGTCATCGCCGGAGAGGTCAGGCTGCCGCCGAGCCTTCTCAAGAAAGACAAGAACGGCGTCGACGTCATCAACCCCTCGAAGTTCAAGTCGGCGGCCCGCAAGGCGATCCGCGACATCGGCTATGAGCAGGACGGCTTCCATTGGAAGACTGCGAAAATCGACGTTCTTCTGCACTTCCAGTCCGCACACATCGCGCAGGGCGTGGACAACGCCGCCGACAAGCAGGGCGAAGAAGGCGCGGGCGATCAGGGCATCATGTTCGGCTATGCCTGCCGCGAGACCGCCGAGCTCATGCCGGCGCCGATCTACTATTCGCACCGCATCCTCAATCTGCTCGCCGCGGCCCGCAAGAAGGGCGAAGGCGAAGTCGCCAAGCTTGGTCCGGACGCCAAGAGCCAGGTGACGGTGCGGTACGTCGACGGCAAGCCGGCCGAGGCCACCTCGATCGTTCTTTCCACCCAGCATCTCGACGAGAGCTGGGATTCCACCAAGGTCCGCTCCGTGGTCGAACCCTATATCCGTGAGGCGCTCGGGGACCTGAAGATCGCCGACGACTGCACCTGGTACATCAATCCTACCGGCAAGTTCGTCATCGGTGGACCGGACGGCGACGCGGGCCTTACCGGCCGCAAGATCATCGTCGACACCTATGGCGGCGCGGCTCCGCATGGCGGCGGTGCCTTCTCCGGCAAGGACACGACCAAGGTCGACCGCTCGGCCGCCTATGCGGCCCGCTACCTTGCCAAGAATGTCGTAGCGGCGGACCTCGCCGAGCGCTGCACCATCCAGCTTTCCTACGCGATCGGCGTAGCCCAGCCGCTGTCGATCTATGTCGACCTGCACGGCACCGGAAAGGTCTCGGAAGATCAGGTGGAGAGCGCCATCCGCAAGACGATGGACCTGTCGCCGACGGGCATCCGCCGCCATCTCGACCTCAACCGGCCGATCTATGCCAAGACCTCCGCCTACGGCCATTTCGGCCGCAAGGCCGGCCGCGACGGTTCCTTCTCCTGGGAGAAGCTCGACCTGGTCAAGCCGCTGAAAGAGGCGATCGAGAGCGACTCCTCGTCCGTCAACGGAAGAGCGGCGAGCCGCGCGGCGTAAGCCCTGCCGGCGAGGCAGCTTCGGAAGAAGCCGCGTATTGAAGATATCGCAGCCGCCTGTTATCAGCCGTGGCAACAGTCAGGCGGGCGCTCCGGAGAGGAGCGTCCGCCTCCTTCATTGTGATTTCGGGCTTGGCTCGATCGGAAATCATGGATGCGGAGCTGGATGAGGAAAACGATGTGCGTCCTCTACCCGCAGCCTGCTTCATCTATGGGAAGAACGACATGACCGAAACGCGCGGTGCCAGAGCAACGGAGGCTTTCTTCGGCCGCCGCAAGGGCAAGCCCTTGCGGGAGCGCCAGGCGGCCCATCTCGAACACCTGCTGCCCCTTTTGAAGCTCGATCTCGAGAAGCCGGCTCCGGCCGATCTGACGGCCCTTTTTTCCGAGCCCGTCGAAAGAATCCGCCTGGAGATCGGCTTCGGCGGCGGAGAGCACCTGATCCACCGTGCTGCGGAAGACCCAGCGACCGGCTTCATCGGGGTGGAGCCCTTCGTCAATTCGATGGCGAAGCTGCTCGGGCAGATCGAGGCGAAGGCGATCAGGAACGTCCGCCTCTACGATGACGACGCGACGCAGGTGCTGGATTGGCTGCCGGCGGCATCCGTCGACCAGATCGACCTGCTTTATCCCGATCCATGGCCGAAGCGGAAGCACTGGAAGCGGCGTTTCGTCTCCGCGGTCAATCTCGACCGCTTCGCACGCATCCTGAAGCCGGGCGGCGTCTTCTGCTTTGCTTCGGACATCGATAGCTACATCAACTGGACGCTCATCCATTGCCGCGACCACGCGGCTTTCGAATGGACGGCGGAGACAGCGGCCGACTGGCTGACGCCTTTTGCCGGATGGCCGAGCACGCGCTACGAAGCCAAGGCCCGCCGGGAAGGGCGCAGTTCGGCCTATCTGACCTTTCGGCGTAGGTGAACCGGGCGTCTGGAGTTTGGCCCCTCAGCCGGCCTGCCGACCACCTTTTCCCGCGCGCGGGGCGAAGGGGATTCGCGGCCGCTGCTTAAGTCCCCTCTCCGTCTGCGAGGAGAGGGGCAATTCTTACCCGCTCAATGCAAAGTGACGGTGCGAAGGTCGTCTTCCGCCGCCTTGAAGAAGGTGCTGGAGCGGTTGTCCGTCAGCAGGATAGGCGTTCCATCGGCGCCGAACAGGGCCCACAGATCGATTCCAGGCCCCATCTCGGGCGCTTCCGGAAAGCAACGGGAGACCTCCTCAGAACGCATCTTGCGGATATAGCCGACCTCGCCTGCGCCAAGATGCGCAAGGTCGTTCTTCGACAGCGATGTGTTGATGGCTTTCAGTCCCATGGTCATGCTCCGTGGTCGCCGGCGCAGGAAAAAATCTCGCCGGTTATCCTATTCTGGGACCGAAATATTAATTTTCTTTACCATACGGGCGGGCTCGGGGCGCACCAGGTCCACCGCAAGGAGGCCGTTGCGCAATTCCGCGCCGAGAACCTGCATTCCATCGGCCAGCACGAAGGTCCGCTGGAACTGTCGGGCGGCGATGCCCCGATGCAGATATTCCCTTTCGCCGGTCTCGATCTGACGGCCGCGGATCACGAGCTGGTTTTCCTCGGTCGTCACGTCGAGGTCTTCCTCCGAGAAGCCGGCGACCGCGAGCGTTATGCGCAGGCGTTCCGGCGCGTCGGCGGCAGAATCGCCGCGAATTCGCTCTATATTGTAGGGAGGATAGCCGTCATTGCCCTTCGCGATGCGCTCAAGGGTCTTTTCCATGCTGTCGAAACCCACCAGAAGCGGGCTCGTAAAAGGCGTTATTCTGCTCATTCTCCAAGCCCTTGCAGCTCAAGCGACCATGTGTCGGACCTGCCAAGCAGCATCCTGCCTGCAATATGGTGGCTGTGTGCAGTGAGTGCAAGCGGCTTGCCTCCGCAGGCCGCGCAAATCATAGTCTCTGACTTGAGAGCGACGGTCCTGCAGGGAGATGAAAAGTGTCAAGCGCAAGAAAAATCATCATCGACACGGATCCGGGCCAGGACGACGCGGCGGCAATCATGCTGGCCCTCGGCAGCCCGGAGGAAATCGAGGTCCTCGGCATCACCGCGGTTGCCGGCAATGTTCCGCTGACACTGACGGCCCGCAACGCCCGCATCGTCTGCGAGCTCTGCAACAGGACCGACGTGAAGATCTTCGCAGGTGCCGAGCGGCCGGTCGCCCGCCCGCTCGTCACGGCCGAGCACGTGCACGGGAAGACGGGGCTCGATGGCCCTGCGCTTGACGAGCCGACGATGCCGCTTCAAGAGCAGCACGCCGTCGACTTCATCGTCGAAACGCTGCGTGCGGAGGCGCCGGGCGCCGTGACGCTTTGTACGCTCGGACCGCTGACGAATATCGCGCTGGCCTTGACGAAAGCTCCGGAAATCGCGCCTTCGATACGCGAGCTCGTGATGATGGGCGGCGGCTTCTTCGAGGGCGGCAACATAACGCCCGCGGCGGAATTCAACATCTATGTCGATCCGGAGGCAGCCGAGATCGTCTTCCGCTCCGGCATCCCGATCGTGATGATGCCCCTCGATGTCACCCATCGCGTTCTGACGCGGAAGGTTCGCGTGGAGAAAATCCGCGCGATCGGCAACCCGGCGGCAGCGGCCCTTGCCGAGATGCTGGAATTTTTCGAGCGTTTCGACATCGAGAAATACGGCACCGACGGCGGGCCGCTGCACGATCCGACCGTGATCGCCTATATCCTGCGGCCGGAGCTATTCACAGGGCGGGACTGCAACGTCGAGATCGAAACGGCGTCTCCGCTCACCACGGGCATGACCGTGGTCGACTGGTGGCAGGTCACCGGCCGGGCGCACAACGCCAAGGTCATGCGGCACATCGACGACGAGGGCTTCTTCGAGCTCTTGATCGAGCGGTTGGCCCGTCTCTGAGAGCCATGTACGCCTTGCCCGGAAAAGACGACGGCGCCCGATGAGGATCGGACGCCGTCTTGCAGCCGGTGCGGGCCGCGATCAGAATTCTTCCCAGTTGTCCTGCGCGAGCGCATTGGCGCCGGATGTTTTGGCAAGCACCTTTTGAGTCGAATTCGAGTAGGCGGCACTGCGCGGCGCCTGGGCGGGACGATTTTCCCCGGGGGCAGCCGCACGCATCCGCTCGGCCGTACCGCGCAGCATTTCGGCCGGGGCCTGGGTCTGCACCGCCTGCGGGGCAATCTGGAAACGGGCGACCAGCGCGCTTAAGGCGCGAGCCTCGTCGTTCAGCGCCATGCTGGCGGCCGTCGTCTCTTCCACCATGGCAGCGTTTTGCTGTGTCACCTGGTCCATCTGATTGACGGCGGAATTGATCTCCTTGAGGCCCACCGCCTGCTCCGAGGCGGAGCTTGAGATCTGGCGGATGAGCCCGTTGATCTGCACCACCTGCTCGGCGATCTTCTCGAGCGCGCCGCCTGCCTTGCCCACGAGGTCGACGCCCTCGCGAACCTGGCCCGCCGATGTATTGATCAGCGTCTTGATTTCCTTTGCGGCATTGGCAGAGCGCTGCGCGAGTTCGCGGACCTCCTGTGCGACGACCGCGAAGCCCTTGCCGGCATCGCCGGCGCGGGCGGCCTCGACCCCGGCATTGAGCGCCAGAAGGTTGGTCTGGAAGGCGATTTCATCGATGACGCCGATGATCCGGCTGACTTCATGCGACGACTGCTCGATGCCATTCATGGCGGCGATCGCCTTCTGCACCACCTCGCCGGACTGTTCCGCGTCGCTGCTTGCGACCTCGACGGATTTCGCGGCGACCTTGGCGTTTTCGGCGCTGGCGTTCACCTGCGAGGTCAGTTCGTCAAGCGCGGCCGCGGTCTCCTCGAGACTTGCTGCCTGCTGTTCCGTCCGATGCGACAGGTCGTTGGCGGCGCCTGAGATCTCGCTGGTGCCGCTGCCGATATTGACGACCGAGTGGTTGACGGTGCGGATCGTCTCTTCGAGGCTCTCCATCGTCGCGTTGAAATCGCGTTTCAGCTGGGCGTATTCGCCGGGGAAGTCGCCGGTAAGGCGGAAGGCGAGGTCGCCGGCGGAGAGATGCGACAGGGCCTTGCCGAGACGTGCGACGATGTCGCGCTGCAGAGCGCTGGCCTCGGTGCGTTCGTTTTCCGAACGTCCGCGTTCGAGTTCGGCCTGCTCTCTCTCGTGACGTGCCTCGCTTTCGAGCCGCCTGTTGTCGGCGAGCTGGTGACGGAAGCCCTCGAGCGACCTGGCGACGGCGCCTGTCTCGTCGGAGCGTTCCTGACCGGAAATCGGCCGGGTATATTCTCCGTTGCTGAGCGTCTCGACGTCGCCCACGAGGCCGGCAAGCGGCTTCTGGACGAAACGGCGAACGGCGAAATAGAGGCCGGCGAGCACCGCGCCGAGGACCATCAGACCGCCGACGATCATCATATAGGTCTGATCGCGTACCGGCGCATTGATGGCTGAGCGCGGAACATCGACCAGAACCAGCCATTGCGCGCTCACGTCGGGCAGGCTGAAAGGATAGACCACACGGTCGAAAGGCTCGTTACCGTCGTAAGTCAGGTTCTCGATCATGCGGGGCGTGCCGGCGGAAAGGGCGTCTTTCACCAACTCGGCGCCTTCGCCGTCATATTCCTTCATCAGCAGTTCGGGGATGGGTGCGGCGAGCCAC
Organism: Sinorhizobium sp. 22678; assembly: GCF_052044265.1. Taxonomy (NCBI): domain Bacteria; kingdom Pseudomonadati; phylum Pseudomonadota; class Alphaproteobacteria; order Hyphomicrobiales; family Rhizobiaceae; genus Sinorhizobium; species Sinorhizobium sp. 22678. Next base: position 341,283 of record NZ_JBQEMS010000004.1, read on the forward strand.
TTGCCGCTCTGCGACAGCAGGTAGACCCGGCCGGAGCCGAAAGGCTTGACCGCCGAGAGACGGTCCGCGAGTGCGGCGAGCGAAATATCGACACCCGAAACGCCGATCATTCTGCCGTTCGACATGACGGGATAGGCGATCGACGTCATCGTGGTCGGGACATCGGTGCCCTCGGCGAGATAGGGCTGGGTGATGGCGCCCTTGCCGCTTTTCGCCGCGAGGCCGTACCACTCGGCCGCATAATCGGCCTTGAACGTCGAGAGCTGGATATTTCCGTTGCGGTCCTTGGACCAATAGGGCGTGAACGCACCGTCGGCATTGCCGCCAAGTTCCGTGTTGTCGACGACGTCCTTCCCGTCATAGGCCTTGGGCTCTTCGGCGAACCAGCTGCCGAAGGCAAAGCCATGCTGCTCCAGGTTGGCCTTCAGGAGATTGATTGCGCCTGCGCGGTCGGTGGACTGTCCGGCATGGCCGCGCCCGAGAACGCCCGACATGGTCCGCGCGGCGGCGGCAAGTTCGCCGACGCTTCCCGCGATGTCGGCCGCGATCGCCCGCGCTTCCGTCTTCGCGCCGTCGAAGACCAGCGTTTCGACACGGTCCCGCGTCTGGGAGATAAGCACGTAATTCGACGCGAGCAGCACGAGGGCAATCGTGCCTCCCGTCACCGCGATCAATTTTGTCGCCAGCGATCTGGCTTGGAACTTGAACATGAAATCCTCACGCACTGAGAGGTCCGCAGGTGCTGAACCCGCGGCGCGACATATTCGGAACTGTGGGTGAAGCTCCCTCATGGAGCGCCAGATGCCGACCGGCATGGAGGAGCGGCCGAACCGGAGCTGGCCTTCTCGCTGACCTGATTAGACGATCAAAGATTAAAATACGGCCAACGCCGCACCTGATTCCGGGTTCAAGCGGCAGGATTTGCGCGGCGGCCTTGCCGGCGGGCGCTTATCTCACGGTCTTCCAGCGCGTTTCAATGTTTCATGGAAACACTGAAATAGTCTGAACCTGTGCGCTTCCGGACGGAAAACGGTGGCACACTTTCCTGGAAGGTGCGTCAGAGCCGGGCGGCGACGTCGGCGGCAAGCGGTATCGAGGGCTGCGCGCCGGGCTTGAGGCAGGCCAGCGATCCCGCAACCGCGGCGCGGCGGAGCGCCTCGGAAAAGGCGAGGCCGGCGTCGAGGCCGGCGGCGAGATAGCCGCAGAAGGTATCTCCTGCACCGACCGTATCGACGGGCTCGATCGTGAGCCCTTTCGCGCGATGGAGTTCGCCTTCGTGAATCGCCACCACGCCCTCAGCGCCAAGCGTTACGATCACGGTCTGGCGGGTCTCGGCGTGCAGCCCCTTCATAGCCTCTTCCCGCTCGGCGCCGGCGATGCCCGCTTTGCCGGCGAGCAGCTCGAACTCGGTCTCGTTGGCAATGACGATATCGGCCATGCGGCCGAGGCGCGCCGCATCCGGCGTCAGCGGCGCGATGTTGATGATCGATCGGACGCCGCGCCGTTTTGCTTCGGAGAGTGCCTTCTCCACCGAGGCAGCTGGAATTTCGAGCTGGAGCATCAGCGTGTCGGCAGCAGACATTCTTGCAACGGCGTTCGCGGCGTCGTCCTCGCTCACGCGTGCATTGGCGCTGGCGACCACAACGATGACGTTTTCGCCGTCGCCGCCGACGATGATATGTGCCGTGCCGGTCGGCTCGCCGACGGTCTTCGTCAGATCGAGATCGGTGCCGGCCTCCTTGAGCAGCGCCAGCGCGCCCTCGGCGAAGGCGTCGGAGCCGACGGCACCTGCCACGCGCACCGAGGCGCCGGCGCGGCGCGCCGCGAGCGCCTGGTTTGCGCCCTTGCCGCCCGCCGCAGTGGAAAAGTCCGTTCCGGCGACAGTTTCGCCCGGCTTCGGGAGGCGTGCGGTGGTGGCGATCAGATCCATGTTGATGGACCCAAAAACAGTGATCATGTGGAGGCGTCCCGTCGGCTTGCTTCTTTGTTTTTCGCCTGTCGTCATTCCAACCGCTGCACGGTTTCGCGCGACACACGCATTTGCCGGAGAGTGCCCGACGCCGTCAGTCCTCGTCAACCACTCTCAGCTTCAATTGCCCCATGCGCCCGTCCATCGGGCGCCCGCTGCCGTCGCCCGGCTTTTCGCCCTGTCTCGGATCGCCCTCGGCCTGCAGCTCGAGCGCCTCGATCTTGGCGCCCCGACGGGTCAGCTTGTCCGAGGAGATCAGGATGTCCTCGACATCCTTCTGCGTCATGGCGAAATGGCCCTGGAGCTTGCGTACGCGCTCATCGAGACGCGAGAGGTCTTCCATCAGCCGTACGACTTCGCCCTGGATCAGGTGGGCCTGCTCACGCATGCGGGCGTCTTTCAGGATCGCCTGGATGACCTGGATCGAGAGGAGCAGGAGCGACGGAGAGACGATGACGATCCGCTGGCGGTGCGCCTTCTGGACGATCGCTTCGAAATGCTCATGGATTTCGGCGAAGATCGATTCGGAGGGAACGAAGAGGAAGGCCGTATCTTGGGTCTCGCCCGGCAGGAGATATTTGCCGGAGATATCGCGGATATGCACCTCCATGTCGCGGCGGAAGGCCTGCGCGGCCTGTTGCCGTCGTTCGGCGCTCGCCGCGTCCCTCATGGAATTCCAGGCCTCGAGCGGAAACTTCGCGTCGATGACCAGCGGCGGCTGGCCGTTCGGCATGCGGATGGTGCAATCCGGCCGCGCGCCGTTGGAAAGCGTCGCCTGGAAGGCGAAGGCGCCCATCGGCAGGCCGTCCGCGACGATCGCCTCCATGCGCGACTGTCCGAAGGCGCCGCGCGTCTGCTTGTTGGCGAGGATGCTCTGCAGCCCGGCCATATCCTTGGCGAGCGACTGGATGTTGTTCTGCGCGTTGTCGATCACCGCGAGCCGCTCCTGGAGCCGCCGCAGATTTTCGTGCGTCGCCTTCGTCTGCTCGCTGATCGAGGCGCCGATGCGATGCGTCATTCCGTCGATGCGTTGGCTGAGCGACTGGTTCAGTTCCGCCTGCCGGGCGCCCAGCACCTCGGTCATGGCGGCGATCCGTCCCTGCATCTCCGTCTGCGCCGCGATGAGCGCCGACATTTGCTCTTCGCGGTCGATCGCGCGAGCCGAACGGGCGCGCCGCACCATAATGGACGAGAACAGCACCACGAGAAGGGCGGCGGCTGTGACGAGGAGGCCGGCCGTGACGGGCAGGGCGCCGACGAGGAACAGCGGCTGATCGAAGGAAAAGGGGATGGGCTCCATGGCCGCAGACTAACAGATTCGCGTGCGAAAACCAGATCAAAACGAGAACATACATTTTCGCGTGCCGGTCGTTCCCACTTGGAGCGCCACGGGTTTCGCAATGGCAATTTTCTTGCGCGTCGAGGGAAAGATCGGCTATGGGGATCGACATGACGATCAAGCCGCTCATCATTCTTCCCGATCCGGTTCTGCGCCAGGTGTCGACACCGGTGGAGACCATTGACGCCGATATTCGCCGGCTCGCCGACGATATGCTGGAAACCATGTACGACGCGCCGGGCATCGGTCTCGCCGCGATACAGATCGGCGTGCCGAAGCGCCTCCTGGTTCTGGATGTGACGAAGGAGGGAGAGGAGAAACAGCCGCTCGTCTTCATCAATCCGAAGGTCGTCCGCTCGTCCGAGGAGCGTTCGGTCTATGAGGAAGGCTGCCTTTCGATCCCCGACTATTACGCCGAGGTCGAGCGACCCGCCGCGATCACGGTCGAGTATGTCGATCGCGAGGGCAAGGAACAGGCGGTCGAGGCCGAGGGCCTGCTCGCCACCTGCCTGCAGCACGAGATCGACCATCTGAACGGCGTCCTGTTCATCGATTACATCTCCAAGCTCAAGCGAGATATGGTGATTCGCAGGTTCACCAAGGCGGCCAAGACGCGCGGCGCAAAGGCGATCTGATCCGTTCATGTCTTAGGTCGACCCGGCCTGAAACATTGTGATCTAGCGTCGCGGCCGCGTTCGAGCTGGAGCCGCCCCGCTCACGGGCAATCGAAAGAGACGGAGGCCGCCACTTGCCGCTTCGCATCATCTTCATGGGCACGCCGGAATTTTCCGTACCGACGCTCCTGGCGCTCGCCGGGGCGGGTCACGAGATCGCCGCCGTCTATACGCAGCCGCCGCGGCCGGCCGGCCGGCGCGGCCTCGACCTCAAGAAATCCTCCGTGCATCAGGCTGCCGAGCGCCTCGGCATTCCGGTGTTGACGCCCGTCAACTTCAAGGACGCCGCGGACCGTCAGACCTTCCGGGATTTCGGTGCGGACGTGGCGGTCGTCGTTGCCTACGGGCTGCTGCTGCCGGAGGAAATACTCTCCGGCACCCGCTTCGGCTGCTATAACGGCCATGCCTCGCTCCTGCCGCGCTGGCGGGGGGCGGCGCCGATCCAGCGGGCGGTCATGGCCGGCGACCGTGAGACCGGTATGATGGTGATGAAAATGGACAAGGGGCTCGATACCGGCCCCGTCGCTCTCGCGCAGTCGGTTCCGATCGACGAGACGATGACGGCCGGCGAATTGCACGACCGGCTGATGCAGGTCGGAGCGGTGCTGATGACGGAGGCCATGGCCAGGCTCGAGGCCGGCGAGCTTCCACTCGCGCCGCAGGCGCAAGAGGGCGTCGCCTATGCCGCCAAGATTTCGAAGGAAGAGACCCGCATCGATTTCTCCCGGCCGGCGGCCGACGTGCACAACCATATCCGCGGCCTCTCGCCTTTTCCCGGCGCCTGGTTCGAACTCGACATTGCCGGCCGCCACGAACGCGTCAAGGTGCTTGGCTCCGAGATGTCGGAAGGGAAAGGTGCTCCCGGAGAAGTGCTTGATAATACTCTCAGCATCGCCTGCGGAAAAGGCGCGGTGCGGATGACGAGATTGCAGCGTGCGGGCGGCAAGGCGCTCGCCTCGGCCGATTTCCTGCGCGGCACGCCCATCGCTGCCGGCGCGAGGATCGCCTGATGCCCCGCTATCGCCTGACCGTCGAATATGACGGTTCCGATTATGTCGGCTGGCAGAGGCAGGACAACGGTCCCTCGATCCAGGGCGCCATCGAGAAGGCGGTCCTGTCGCTCACCCGCGAGACGGTCTCGATCCGCGGCGCCGGGCGCACCGATTCCGGCGTTCATGCCAGGGGGCAGGTGGCGCATCTCGATCTCACGCGCGAGTGGAAGTCGTACACGCTGCAAAACGCCCTCAACGCGCATCTGGCGCTCGCCGGCGAACGGGTCTCGATCCTCGATGTCGCGGAAGCCCCCGGCGATTTCGATGCGCGTTTCTCTGCAATCCGCCGGCATTATCTCTATCGGATCGTTTCCCGCCGGTCGCCACTGGCGCTGGAGGCGCGGCGCGCCTGGTGGGTGCCGAAGCCGCTCGATCACGACGCCATGCACGAGGCGGCGCAGCGCCTCGTCGGCCATCACGATTTCACCACCTTCCGCTCGGCCCACTGTCAGGCGACGAGCCCCTTGCGCACGCTCGACCGGCTGGACGTTACCCGTGCGGGCGAGCTCATCGAAATCCGCGCCACGGCACAAAGCTTTCTCCACAACCAGATCCGTTCCTTCGCGGGCTCCCTGAAGCTCGTGGGCGAGGGCAAATGGACGCCGGATGACCTGCAGATCGCGCTCGAAGCACGGGACCGCAAGGCGTGCGGCCCGGTCGCCCCGCCGGACGGGCTTTATTTCATGCGGGTGGATTACTAAGCTGGAAACAGCAGCCCCTCATCCGGCCTGCCGGCCACCTTCTCCCCATCATCTGGCGGATGCGGGGCTTTCACGAACGCCGCCGCTCAACCCGGCATCAAGCCGAGCAGGCGCTGCAGGAACTGCATGATCATCAGCGGTGACAGCAGAAAGATCGCGGCAAGGGCGGCGGCGAGCAGGTTCTGCTTGGCGGTAACGGTCCGCAAGAGGCGGAAGAGCAGCGCCGAGCTGGCGACGAGCAGCAGAAGCCACAAGAGGGCTGCCATACCGGCGCTGCCGGGTATGACCAGCAGCAACGCGGCCGGTACCGCCATGGCATAGGTCAACGGGACCTGGAGCCAATTGGTCGTGACGATTACCGGCACCACCAGGGCGGAAAAGCCGAGCGGGCGCGAGAGGACGGCGATCAGCACGATCGGCAGCAGCCAGCTCACGAGATCGACGGCGAGAAGCTTCCCGAAGAAGCCGATGCCGACAGTCGTGCCGGTCGGCATCACCGAGAGATAATAGAGCCGCCACAAGGCCCAGCCCACGGCCAGCGCCGGCAGCGTCCAGAGGATCGCCGTGAAGGAGCGCCACAACCCGCTCTCGCTGATGTCCAGCCAGCGATAGCCTTCGTGGTTGCCCTGGATCAGCAGCCACAGCCCCTTGATATAGACAAGGACTTCCTCAAGCAGCGGCATGACCGAACCAGCGGGCGATGAAGGTTTCGTAGATCCCGGTCAGGGTTTCGAGATCGGCAAGGGCGACGCGTTCGTCGACCATGTGCATGGTCTTGCCGACGAGGCCGAATTCGACGACGGGGCAATAGTCCTTGATGAAACGCGCGTCCGATGTGCCGCCGGTGGTCGACAGCTGCGGCTGCCGCCCGGTGACGGCCTCCACGGCACCTGAAAGCGAATCGATGAGCGCGTTGTTGCGCGTCAGGAAGACGTGGCTCGGACGCTCGTTCCAGACGATCTCGTATCTGGCCGGAGCGCGGCCGGGCCTCAGCGCGCTGTCGGCTGCTGCGCGGTCGAGACGCGCGACGATCTCCGCCATCAGGCTTTCGGCCGTCCAGCGGTCATTGAACCGGATGTTGAAGGCGGCACTCGCCCTCGCCGGAATGACGTTTACTGCGGAATTGCCGACGTCGATGGTCGTGACTTCGAGGTTCGAAGGCTGGAAATTTTCCGTTCCGTCGTCGAAGGGCGGATCCATCAGGGCCTTTGCGAGCTGCAGGATGCTGCGCACCGGATTGTCCGCAAGGTGCGGATAGGCCGCGTGGCCCTGGACGCCGTGAACGGTGATCCGGCCGGAGAGCGACCCGCGCCGGCCGATCTTGATCATGTCGCCGATGCCGTCCGGATTGGTCGGCTCGCCGACGAGACAGGCGTCCCAGCGCTCACCCCTTGCCGCCGCCCATTCGAGGAGCTTCACCGTGCCGTTGATCGCCGGGCCTTCCTCGTCGCCGGTGATGAGGAAGGAGATCGAGCCCTTAGGCGCGCCATGCTTCTCGATATGGCGGGCGACCGCCGCCACGAAACAGGCAATGCCGCCCTTCATGTCGACTGCGCCGCGTCCGTACATTTCACCTTCGGCGATCGCGGCGGAGAAGGGCGGTCGACTCCAGGCGGCCTCGTCGCCGACCGGCACCACATCGGTGTGACCGGCGAACATCAGATGCGGTCCGTCGCCTCCGATCCGGGCATAAAGGTTTTCGATGTCGGGCGTTCCGGGTTCCTTCGCCACGGCCCGGTCGACCTTGAAGCCGACCGGTGCCAGCATGGCTTCAAGAGTCGTCAGCGCGCCTCCCTCGGCGGGTGTGACGGAGGGGCAGCGAATGAGGGCAGCGAGATTGGAGACGGGATCGGTCGGGAACATGGAAGGTATGCCTGCGAAGCCGGTGGGCCAGAAAAGGTAGTCCGGGAACAGAGATTGCCGGTTTATCCGATCAGCCACCCGCTGTCACGTCCGATGAGCCCGGTGGGCTTCGCAGGGCGCTGAAAAGAGAACGGGCCGGACAGATGTTCGGCCCGCCATCGACCCCGTTTTGGGGGGCAGGAAAGGCTACTCGCCGGGGGCGAGATGCGGGGCTTCGATATGCGCTCCGGTGTGCTTCAGAGGCCTTTCGCCGGAAAGCTTGCGGATGAGCACATAGAAGACGGGCGTCATGAAGATGCCGAAGGCCGTGACGCCGATCATCCCGGCAAACACCGCCACGCCCATGGCTGAGCGCATTTCCGCCCCGGCGCCGGTGGAGGTGACGAGCGGCACGACGCCCATGATGAAGGCCATCGAGGTCATCAGGATCGGTCTGAGCCGGAGGCGGCTCGCCTCGATCGCGGCACTGACGGCATTGCTGCCGGACAGTTCCAGTTCGCGGGCGAATTCGACGATCAGGATCGCGTTCTTCGCCGATAGACCCACCAGAACGATGAGGCCGATCTGGGTGAAGACGTTGTTGTCGCCGCCGGTCAGCCAGACGCCCGTCAGCGCCGCCATGATGCCCATAGGCACGATCAGGATGATCGCGATCGGCAGCAGCAGGCTCTCATACTGGGCCGCAAGCACGAGATAGACGAGCAGCAGCGCCAGCGGAAAGACGAGGATGCCCGAATTGCCGGCGAGGATCTGCTGATAGGTCAGGTCCGTCCACTCGTACGAAATGCCGGGCGGCAGCGTTTCGGCCGCAATCCGCTCGATGGCCGCCTGCGCCTGGCCGGAGGAGAAGCCGGGTGCCGGTCCGCCATTGATGTCGGCGGCGAGGAAGCCGTTGTAGCGGATCGCCCGCTCGGCGCCGACCGTCTGCTCGACGTTGAGCAGGGCCGACAGCGGAATCATCTCGCCCGTCTGCGAACGCACCTTCAGCTTGCCGATGTCGTCGGCGTGGCTGCGGTAGCTCGCATCGGCCTGGATGCGCACGCTGTAGGTGCGGCCGAACGCGTTGAAGTCGTTGACGTAGAGCGAGCCCAGATAGATCTGCAGCGTCTCGAACACGTCCGTGACCGCGACGCCGAGCTGGCGCGCCTTGGTGCGGTCGAGGTCGGCATAGAGCTGCGGCACGTTGATCTGGTAGCTCGAATAGAGCCCGGCGAGTTCGGGTGCCGCCATCGCCTTGGCGAGGACGGCCTTGGTCGCATCGTCCAGCGTCCGGTAGCCGAGGCCGTTCCTGTCTTCGATCTGCAGCTTGAAGCCGCCGGTCGTGCCGAGGCCCTGGACGGGCGGTGGCGGGAACATGGCGATGAAGGCATCCTGGATCGCCCCGAACTCCTGGTTCAATTGCATGGCGATGGCGCCGCCCGAAAGTTCGGGCGTCGTACGCTCCTCGAACGGCTTCAGCGACACGAAGACGATGCCGGAGTTGGACGAGTTGGTGAAGCCGTTTATCGACAGGCCCGGGAAGGCGATGGCGTGTTCGACGCCCGGGTGCTTGAGGGCGATCTCGCTCATGCGCCGGATGACGTCTTCCGAGCGATCGAGCGTCGCCGCGTCCGGAAGCTGTGCGAAACCGATGAGATATTGCTTGTCCTGGGCCGGCACGAAGCCGCCGGGCACCGCGCGGAAGAGCACGAAAGTGACCCCGAGGAGGACGACATAGACGCCCATGACCAGCGACTTGCGGGTAAGAATGCCGCCGACGCCGCGGCCATAGGCCTCCGAACTCGCTCCGAAGAAGCGGTTGAAGCCGCGGAAGAACCAGCCGAACAACCGATCCATGACCCGCGTCAGACGGTCCTTCGGGGCGTGGTGGTCCTTCAGGAGAAGGGCGGCGAGCGCCGGCGAGAGCGTCAGCGAGTTGAGGGCTGAGATCACCGTCGAGATCGCGATGGTCAGCGCGAACTGGCGGTAGAACTGGCCGGTGAGCCCGGTGATGAAGGCGAGCGGCACGAATACCGCGACGAGAACCAGCGCGATCGCGATGATCGGCCCAGACACCTCCTGCATGGCGCGATAGGTTGCCTGCACCGGCGAGAGACCCTGGGAGATATTTCGTTCGACGTTCTCGACGACGACGATGGCGTCGTCGACGACGATGCCGATCGCCAGCACCAGGCCGAAGAGGCTGAGCGCGTTGATCGAGAAGCCGAAGACATACATGACGGCGAAGGTACCGACGATCGAGACGGGCACGGCAACGAGCGGGATGATCGAGGCGCGCCAGGTCTGCAGGAAGACGATGACGACGACGACCACGAGCGCGATGGCTTCGAGCAGCGTGTGGATGACCGATTCGATCGACGCCCGGACGAACTGCGTCGTGTCGTAGACGATCTCGTAATCGACGCCATCCGGCATGGTCTGCTTCAGCTCGGCCATGACCTTGTGGACATTTTCGGAGATCTGGATGGCGTTGGAGCCGGGCGCCTGAAACACGCCCATGCCGACGGCAGCCTTGTTGTCGAGAAGCGAGCGCAGCGAATAGTCCGCCGCCCCCATTTCGACGCGGGCGACGTCGCCGAGGCGCGTGATCTCCCCGCTATCGCCCGATTTGACGACGATGTCGGCAAAATCCTCGGGCGTCTTGAGGCGGCCCTGAGCGTTGACGGAGAGCTGCAGGTCGAGGCCGGGAACCGACGGCGAAGCCCCGATGACGCCGGCGGCTGCCTGGACGTTCTGCCCACGGACGGCATTGGCGATGTCGCTCGCTGCAAGCCCGCGCTCTGCGGCCTTTTCGGGGTCGATCCAGACGCGCATGGAATAATCGCCGCCGCCGAAGATCTGCACCTGGCCGACGCCGTCTACGCGCGCCAGCCGGTCCTTGACGTTCAGGACGCCGTAATTGCGCAGATAGTTGATGTCGTATTGCCCGTTGGGCGAAATCAGGTGCACGACGAGCGTCAGGTCGGGCGAGCTCTTGACGGTGGTGACGCCGAGCCGGCGCACCTCTTCCGGCAGCCGCGGCTCGGCCTGCGAGACGCGGTTCTGCACCAGCTGCTGAGCCTGGTCCGGGTCGGTTCCGAGCTCGAAGGTGACGGTCAGCGTCATCAGACCGTCGGCGGTCGCCTGGCTCTGCATGTAAAGCATGCCCTCGACGCCGTTGATCTGCTCTTCGAGCGGCGTGGCGACGGTTTCGGCGATGACGGCCGGGTTGGCGCCCGGATATTGCGCCCTGACCACGATCTGCGGCGGCACGACTTCCGGATATTCGGAAATCGGCAGGCCGGTCATGCCGATCAGGCCCGCGACGAAGATGATCACGGAGAGAACGCCCGCGAAGACCGGGCGGTCGACGAAGAAGCGTGAGAAATTCATGGCATCCCCCTTGGGAACTTCAGGCAAGCAGGGAGCGTCTGCGGCGAAAATGTTCGCTGCGAGCACCGGTGCATGCCGTAGGAATGTGTTGTGGGCGCCCTGCCTCTATGGTCCGGCAGGGCGCAGGCGCTTTATGGCTTGGCGATCGAGGCGGTCGCCTGTTCGGCCGGTTGCGGGGCAACCACGACTCCGGGGCGCACGCGCTGCAGGCCGTTGACCACGATGTTCTCACCCGGCTTCAGGCCGTTCTCCACGATCCGCAGACCGTCCGCGACTGGCCCGAGCGTGACCTGGCGGTACTCCACCTTGTTGTCGGCGCCGACGACCAGGACGAATTTCTTGTCCTGATCCGAGCTGATGGCGCGGTCGCTGATCACCAGCTTTTCCTCGGGCTGCGGATCGCCGATCCGGATTCGCACGAACTGGCCCGGGATCAGGCGGCCATCGGCATTGGCGAGTTCCGCCCGAAGGCGAATCGTGCCGGTTGCCGCGTCCACCTCGTTGTTGATGAGCTGGATATGGCCGGTGATCGGCGTTCCCTCGTCGGCGGAAGTGCCGACCTCGACGGGAATGCGTTCGATCGCCTCGGTCCTTGCCGCCGAGGCGGAAAGCTTTGCCAGGGCTGCCGCCACGACCTCTTCGCTGGCATTGAAGCTGGCATAGATCGGGTCGACGGATACGAGCGTGGTCAGCACCGGCGAGGCGGAGCCGGCGGAGACCAGATTGCCCGCCGTCACGTTGAGCCTGCCGACGCGGCCGCTGATCGGCGCACGCACTTCGGTATATTCCAGATCGAGTCTGGCGGTCTGGAGGGCGGCCTTCGCCGAGCGGAGGTTCGCCCGCGCCTCGTCGTAGACGCTGAGCCTCTGGTCGACCCCGCTCTGCGGGATAGCGTTGGTGGTCACCAGTTTGCGGCCGCGTTCGAGTTCGGTCTTGGCGAGCGCGACACGGGCCTCGGCTGCGGCGACCTGAGCCTCGGCGCGCTCGACTGCTGCGGCAAAGGGTTCGGGGTCGATCGTCACGAGCAGATCGCCTTTTCGGACCAGCGCGCCTTCACGGAAATGGGCGCTCAGGATCGCGCCGCCGACGCGGGGACGGATCTCGACGCGCTCGATCGCTTCGAGCCGGCCGGAGAAGCTCTCCCAGGTCGTGATGCGGCGCGATTCGGCCTTGGCGACGGAAACCGGAACGGCCGGCGGGGTCGCTGCTGCTGCGGGCGCTTCGGTCGCGGCATCCGCCTGGAAACGCTGGGGCAGCCCGAAGAAGACGGCTGCGCCGCCGCCGACGGACAAAAGGATGCTCAAGCCGGCGCCCCACAGGACCCGGCGGGTTACTGTCGATGTCATGTTTTCTCCAATGAAAGAACACAAGGACAAAAACGCTTGTTTTGCGTGGCTTTCCCTGGTTCGCTTAGGTTTTTGACCGACGTTCTCGCCGATCGGCGAATCTTCTCCTTTCGAAGGACGGGGTGTTCCGTCCTTCGGTCTTGAACCATTCTCCAATCCGTGACCCTAACGCCGGTCTGCTTTCGGCTTCGGTCACATAGTGGCGTTCGGCTCCCGGCTTCCCATTCTCCTTAAGAGCGCAGCCCAGTCTTGCCGGGCTCGCTAGCATCTCATCAGGACAGCCGGGATATCGTGGACGATGTCTTTTCCTCACCATTTGCGCCGCGCCGTTCGTAGGAACGCTGGTCACGCAGGATCTGGAAGGCGATCGTCAAAAGCTTGCGCGCGATCGCAACGCGCGCCTTGTTCGTTCCTCGGAACTTCAGGTGCTCATACTGAGCTCGAAGCTGCGAGTCCGTCGCGACGGCGGGCGCGACCGCCTCGACGAAGGCCCAGCGCAGCCACTTGTTGCCCTGCTTGATGATCTTGCCATGGTACGTCTTGCCGCCGGAGGAATAGGTCGAGGGCACAAGCCCGGCATAGGCCGCCAGTTTCTTCGGGCTACGGAACCGACCAATGTCATCGATCTCGGCGTCAATTAGGCGGGCAAAGAACTCCCCGATGCCAGGAATGGTCTTCAAGAGCTTCACATTGCTGTTGGTCTTCGTCATCGCGCGGATCGTCTCTTCCGACTGTTTGATCCGCCCGTTGATGTCGCCGATGAACTCCAGCCCCCGGTTGATCTGGATGCGGTCGATCTCCGACACATTGAGCGCGGCGAGTTGCTGACGCCCGGCCTTGCCGAACAGGTCGCCCAGCTTCTT